>JBDRIN010000062.1:0-21250 GCA_043815805.1 archaeon
CAAAAATAGTCAAAGGATCCGACAACAATGTCTTCACCAACAACAACTTCACTGTCGCCCACAACGCCCTAATCATAGACAGCTCAACAGGGAACTTATTCCTAGACGGCACACTTTCCGGAAAATGTGATGAAGTATCCAAAAGCGATTACCAAGGAAGTGGTACAGGAACCAACACATTAAGAGGGGTGGACTTAGAAAGTAATAACATCACCACAGAAGACTCTCACAAAGTATATGTAGAATGGTACTACAGGGTCCGCGTAAGAGACAATGAATCAACAGACCTCTACAACGCCAACGTTACGGTCTATAACGGAAGCAACGCTGCAATATTGTTCTCTGTGCTTTCAGCGACCAACGGTTGGATACAGCAGCAGAACCTGACTGCGTTCATGATGAACGCCACAGACACCTATTACTGGACCAACTTCAGCCTTAACTTCAGCAAGTTCGGCTATACGCCTGTGGATAAAAAGCTGAACCTCACCGCCAACTCGATAACCAACGGTCAGCAGATGGACGGACCAAAGGCAAGGTGCGGCGAACAGTCAACAGAGACATGGCGCGGCAGCGTCCTGATAACCTGCGACACCACTTACACAGGCGCCAAGACCTTGACCATAGCGCCAGGCACCAACGTGACCTTTGACACAAGATACGTGAATGATCTGGACTTGACATTCGGAGGCGGCGCAAAGGTATTGGCACAGGGAAGCAAGACCAGCTTCATAACCTTTGACTCTAACAACGTGACCAAAGCCGCAGGAGACTATGGAGATGCCCTTGCCTTGATGGTAGACTCAGCAGGCAATATAGTAGAGTTCACCAAGATCTCCCATGCAAGCAACGGAATAGAGATGGAAGATGACTCAGTCACAGCCACAATACAACACAATGTTTTCTCAGATATATCTACTAGGGCAATCTATGATCCTGTGGGCTTAACCATAAAGAACAATCTCTTCAAACACACCCCTATAGGAATATACGAATATGCCCCCGGAGCAACAAATTATCAATATAATACGTTCTACAACATGAGCACAGATGCTATCTACGGAACAAACACTGGCGGCAACAACATAGTCAAGAACAACATTTTCGCCTTCTGCACAGATGCTATAGATGATGATGGTACAGGAGACTGGGACATAGACTACAATGTCTACCTGAACAACACCAACAATGTCAGTGGAGACACTATGGGAGAGAACAACGTCAGCCTTCTGACCCAGATCTTCGAAGGCACAGGGGATAATGCATGGCACTTGATTCAAGCTGTGAGTCCAGGACCAGTAGACTCTGGAAGCGAAACAGCCGCAACAGCACTCCTGAGCAGCTACACAACCTCACTCACCAATGCAACAGATTCAGGCACAGTCGATATAGGCTATCATTACCCGACAGTCTGCAGCATACCTTCAGGAGATGACTGGAACATAACCACCACTTGCACCTATAAAGACACAGACCTTATCATGCCAGAAGACAAGGACATCAACATACTCAACAGCGGAGAATTACATCTGCAAGGAGTCAACCTGACCATGGACCCTAGCGGAGACGGAAACGCAAAGATTCTGGTATTGTCAGGCGGCCTCATCAACATAACCAACAGCACCAAGATAAACAGCACAACCACTGCAAGCGAATTTGTGTTTATCGTACGAAACGGAACGACCTTTAACATGCAAGACAGCACCTTGGAAGAATGCGGCTACAACACAGGCGATGAACAGAACGGACTTGAGATAAACACCAGCAGTGCAACCATAAACAACAACACTTTTAGGAATAATTTCGCAGGTCTGCATGTCTTTGCGCATAATACAGATATAATAGGCAACAAATTCTTGAGCAACACACGAGGCATAATGATATCAGGTGCAAATACTAATGTGACCAACAACAACTTCACAAGCAACAGCGTCTTCTCTATCACTTTTGCAACAGCAGTAAACAATGTCCTGATAGAAAGGAACAACATATCACAAAGTGCAGGAACCTCTCTATACACCCTGGGCTCCAACAATCAGGTAAAGAACTGCAATATAAGACATTCAGGAACCAGTAGTATCATAATAAACCTTAGTACAAGTTCTCCTAGCACAAATACCATAATAAGAAATGTGACGATAACAAGTGTGGGAGCCAATGTAGGTATAACCGGCGGCAACCGCACCTTGGTAAGAGACACAAAGTTGCTAGGTAACTATTCAAGTGACTTCAACCAAGTATACAACCTCACAGCTCTCAACGTCACATTCAATGACAGCAACATAGGGCACGCAAGCAGCCATGTCTGGAGGAAATGGTACCTCAGCGCAAGGGTAAACTCAAGCACGGTTGCAGCCATCTCAGGCGCCACAGTCACAGGATGGCAGAGAGATGCGTCGCAGGAATTCACAGATACTACAGATGGTTCTGGATGGGCATACTTCAATGTCACAGCATACAACCAGTCAGGAACTTCAAGTAGGAATCCTTACACCAACTACACTATCAACGGTTCCCTCACAACTTCGGGATACGCTGCCATCCAAGAAGAGGTAAACATAAGCAGCAACACAATTGTATATTTGGTACTACCACCTAATGCGGCTCCAACATTGGACGATGTCAACCTTACTCCTTACACTCCAGAGACAGGAGAAGATCTGAAAGTGAACGCCACCTGCAGTGATGCAGACGGAGGAGACACCATAACAGCCTATTACAACCTATGGAAAGACGGCGCCAACCAGACAGCATTGGCAGGCAGCACAGAAGTCACCTCAGGAGCCAACACCTTACTGGCAACAATAGACAGCGCCAACACAGCAGAGGGAGAAGTGTGGCTTGCCAGCGTAAGATGCACTGATAATGTAACTTCGACAGCATGGACCAATTCATCAAATGTGACCGTGACAGACTGCGCAAAGACCATAACAACAGACTACACCTTAGCAGCTGACATGAACTGCCATAATACATCCTTGAAAGTCGGGGCAGACAACATCACATTAGACTGCGACAGCTACACCATAACCTACGCAACAGCAGGCATACTAGGGTATGGTATCGACAACACAGGCGGATGGGATAACATAACCATACAAAACTGCAACATTGTAGAAGGGAACGCAGCGACAAGTTCCAAGTACGCCATATACTTCAGCGGAGCAGAGAACGGAACCATAACCAACAACAATATAACTGTACAAGGCATTGCGAGCCATGGAATCTATCTTAATACCGCATCAGATTCCAACACAATAAGCTATAACAATGTTAGCGCAACAGGATACAACGGACATGCAATATTCCTAGATAGTACATCTAACTCAAACAACATAACAAATAACTTTGTAAAAACAACCGATTCACAAGGAATATATCTCTATAGCTCTTCAAGCTCCAACGCAATAACAAGAAACAACATAGCGGTTGACGGAACATCCAAACATGGAATCTGGCTGAGATCATCATCAAACTCGAATGTAGTGGACGGAAATAACGTGACCACAGCCGGAACAGGCCATGCAGTATATATAGACAGCTCAGCTAGCTCAAACAATATAACCAATAACAAATTGAGCACAACACTCACAGGAGACGCCATAGTTTTAGACTCAAAATCACTCAACAACCTCATTAAGAACAACACAGTGACAGCATCTGGCGATGATGGCATAGTCTTGACAGGCACTGCTCCGAATGTCCCTGAGAACAATACTTTCATCAACAACACCCTAAGCAGCATAACAGGCAACGACTTGGACATAGTAGACGCAAGCATAGACTACAACCAGTTCACAGACCAGACAATATTATCATATAATATCGCAGGCGCAGGCTCAATCCTCTACTTCAAGAACACAGGCGTAGGAGAAGTCAAGTTCCTAGAGGCCATAAGCGGATCCAGCTCTAACCTCAGCGACGACATACAGATCAACAGCAACCAGATAAAAGTAAACTCCAGCGGCAAATCAGGGCTCAACGCCAGTGCCAACTTAACATTATATGGAGTCACAGGAATAACCGGCAACCTGGCTGTTAGGAGGAACGGAGCTCTCTGCCCTAGGACCATCTGCGGGAACTTCAAGAACACTTCAGGAGTCTATTCATTCAACGTCACAGGCTTCACCAACTACAGCATAGGCAACAACTCTGTCCCGACCTTAGGCGCTTCTGACTTCACGCCGACAGACGCCAACACAAGCACTGACTTGAAAGTCAACGCCACTTGCAGCGACACGGACGCAGGTGATACCATAACCGCATTCTACAACCTATGGAAGAACGGTGCCAATCAGACAGCATTGGCAGGAAGCACAGAAGTCACAAGCGGAGCCAACACATTAATTGCCACAGTCGACTCCAGCAACACCACTTCCGGAGAGGTCTGGTTAGCGAGCATCAGATGCGATGACGGATGGAACACAAGTGCATGGACCAACACCACCAACATCACTATAGAGAACACTCCGCCAGGCGCACCAACTCTATTGAGCCCGACAGACAACAACCGCACCATCCAGAACAGGACGCCGTATTTCAACTGGACCGTAGCCTCTGACGATGACCCTGGAGATACCATAGTATACGAGATCAACATCAGCAGCGCTTCTGGCTGCAACGGCGACAGGAATGTTACAGGCATTGCAGATGCAAATTACACTCCAGAGTCAGAGCTCTGCACAAGCAACGAGATGGCAGGCGGAGATTACAAATGGAGAGTCAGAGCCCACGACGGAACAGCCCATGGTGCTTGGAGCGCCACCTGGAACTTCTCCATAGAACCTTATGTGGATATCACCATAACACAATCCACCCTGAACTTCGGAAGCATGAATCTCGGAGAAATAAACGACACTACAGATGACAAACCAGGCCCTTTCAAGATAAGGAACGACGGCAACTACGGGGCAGACCTGGTCAACATAAGCAGCAACGGCTCTTTATGGGCTAGCAGTCTTGGGGCCCTTGGAACTAGCTATTTCCAGATAAAAGCCGGCAACTCCACAGAGATAGGCAGCTTCAACTGGAGCACCTCCACCACCACATGGGCCAATCTGACAGCGACAAACAAGACCATCATAAAACAGCTTAATTATTCAAATGCAAAAGACGAGGCAGAGATAGAGGTACGGCTTGAGGTTCCAGGAGACGAACCTACAGGAAGCAAGGTAAGCTGGATAATATTCGTATGGGACCCGACAGTATAAGATGAGACAGACAAACCAAACCAAAATTGTAATGTGGATCATGATAATCCTCTTGCTAGCCGGTTCTGTCTCCGCATTAGGAGTCGCACCAGCCGTCCAAGTCATAGATTATGAGACCGGTGTCAGGACCATGAGTTTCAGGATAATAAACAAGGAGCGGGTAGACATGAAAGTGGCGCTTTACCCAACAGGAGAACTCGGGGATTATATCACGATAGAAGATGAACTGATAGATATCTCTTCAGAAGATAAAGAGAAGACTGTCTATTACAAGATTAACCTGCCAAAAGACCTAGAACCTGGCATAAAAGATGCCGGAGTCATAGTTGTAGAGCTGCCACAGAAATTTGCAAGGACAGAAGACAATCTCATTGTGACAGATGACACGTCCGTATTGTTCGAGAAAAAAGATAAAGACACCTTAGTAAGCGCAACGACAGCCATAATAGCCAAGCTGCAGGTAGATGTGCCTTATCCTGGAGTCTATGCCGAAGCCACCTTGTATGTCTCAGAATCTGATGTCGATGAGAAAACGACTTTCACAATAAGCCTGTTCAACCGAGGCACAGAAAAGATAGAACCAAGCGCCACAATAATAATAAAAGGACCCACGAATGAGGAGATAGCCAGGATAGACACCGGCAGCACATCCATAGAGGCAGGCAAGGAAGGCAAACTGGTGGGCAATTGGCTCGCCAACGTGGAAGCAGGCACTTACGTCGCAGAAGCGATCGTCAATTATAATGGCAAGCTGGTCAAGCCCACAAAAAACTTCGTTGTAGGCAACAAGGGCATACGGATAGGAGATCTTATAGTAAACAATTTCCGGCTCGGAGGCATAGCCAAGCTGGACGTGGACATAATAAGCGAATGGAACCAGAAGATAGAAGATGTCTATGCTGACATGCAGATCATGGATCAGAAAGGGAACACTGTTAGCGATGTCAAAACCATCTCTATGTCTATAGAGCCGTTCAGCGAGGAGACCATCAGCGGCTATTGGGACACTCAAGGAGTGAACATAGGCGACTATGATGTCAACATCGTGCTCCATTATGGAGGGAAGACGACTGCAAAGCTGTTCGAGACAGTTGTGGGAGTGGACAGCATCATGAGCAAGGACACTTCCTCTTTGAGCGGTGAAGTGATAGGAGCAGAAGAATCGCCCTCAGACTTCAAGATGTCCTTCTTGATCATGATAGTCCTTATACTTATAGGTGTCAACGTAGGCATATTCGTTTATTTCAAGAAATTCGTCAAAAAAGGCAAAAAAGATAAGAATTCCAAGAAATAGATACCCTAGAAGGGTTTTAGTCACGGAAAAATAGAAAAATTTATATACCAACTATTCCAAAAGTGAGTTATTAAGTAAATTAATATACATAAAACTCCTTTAAGGAGATATGAAGGTGTTCAAATGGAAGAAGATTTTTCGAAAAAGACCGTTGTGGTCCTAGTTATTCTGACTGTTCTCTTGTCTGTTTTTGGAACATTCATGACTATCTACCAAGTAAGAGAAGTCACAAAGGGCTCGGACCAAGTAGGATTTGCCGCTGCCAAGGTGGGAAATCCTAACAAAGCAGAAGCACACGGTGAGGTCAGTTTTGAAGTGCTGAGTCCACCGCATGACGAAGCTTACGGAGAAGTAAGTTTTACTAATCTAGGAAACACGGAGGTAAAATAAAATGGAATTATCAAACAAAACCCTTGCATTGTTATTAGTCGCAGCAATCGTCGTGACAATCGGTGGCACAATAGCCAACCAATACACACTAACAAGATTTGGAGACACAACCCCTACAGGATACGCTGCCAGCCAAAGGATAGGCAACGTATCTTTGACTGTGACAAGCCAGACCTCTGTAGTGCTAAGATGGCAAAACATAGGCTGGGGTTCAGGATACATCAACTCAACATGCAACAACTGCACCATGACCACGTTCGGAGCAGGAGCAGTAAGCGCACAATGCTGCCTAATCGGATGGGCAACACCGATCGGAAGCGGACTCTTGCTGGAAAACCAGGGTAACACAGACGTCAGCCTGCAGATAAACTTCACAGACAACGAAACAACCATCGGCGGAACAAACCCAAAAATATACTGGCAACTACTAAAAGACCAAACAGCAGCCAACCCCAACGGATCCGTCGTACAAGACACAGCAGACAGCTGCGTCGAAGGATGGCTAAACGCATCACAATGGACAGAAGTAGACAGCTCAGGAACACCATTCTACGCATGCGGAAGCGCAGCCACATTCAACTACACCTTTGACAACCAAAAAGACGAAGTGGAACTGAACTTCAACATAACCATACCAGACGACGCTACCCAAGCCGCATTCAGTATGGGAGTTATGTTCATAGCCAACTCAGCCTAAAAACTGAGCGCTAATTTTTTATTTTTTTATTATTTTTTCTTCTTTTTTCAATAATTCTGTCGTATAAAAGGAAAAATATAAAAAACAAGCAGGTTCTCTAGGTCTTAAGATGAAAAGGACCCATGCGATACTGTTGATAATCCTCGTCGTAGTCGTTACAGCTATACTGACGTTCATGTTCTATCCAAGACAGGCAGCTGGATCGGACATAATAGACACAAAAGAGGTAGCCATGGACCTCACAGTTGGGAGTGATGTCGGTTTTAACGCAGACAGGGACGCAGTCCATTTCGGAACCTTAGACAATGGCGGTTTAGGGCAACGAAGTATAAACCTCACCAATAATATGAACATACCTCTAGTGATCGAGCTCTATATCAGCGGCAACATAAGCGATTTCATAAGTTTCTCAAAAAATAACATAGAAGTCAACCCCGGAGAGTTCAAGACTGTTAAGGTCTTTGCCAGCATCCCTAAAAATGGAATATACGGCAATTATGCCGGCATTTTGAGGGCGGTCTACAGAAAGAAATGACCTTTCCGTGTTTTCTGAGTGTGCACGGCAAAAAGTTTATATATCCGTTCTTCCAGAAATGATTGTTGATGCAAAAAAAGAGAAAGAATCATACTAGAAAGAGCCATAAGAATAAGCTTTTGGCCTATTGTATCCTCGTATTTCTTGTTTTCTCTATAGTGAACACTGTCTTTCTTACAATATACGTGAACAAAGCAATAGAAAGGCGCGCAGTCATAACGACAGCCAAAGTTACTGGGAGCGTGGGTTTCTGCATCAACACCCCACCCTCCCTTTCATTATCCTGTCTCAACATAACAGATCAAAATGAGGATTATTCATGCCAGATAACCTACTCAGACCCTAATTCCGGGGATAACCTTACCTTCAATTCTACGTTTATCAACGGTTCAGCCAATGACATCTTCACCATCAGCGGAGAAGGCTGGATAAACTTCACACCAGGCGCCTTTGACGTAGGGAACCACTCATTCAATATAACCATAAACGACAACTCTGGATGCGGAAATTCCATGAGCTGGGCAATGTTCAACCTCACTGTAGATAATCTTAACGATCCGCCTTACCTGATACTAAACATACCTGACCAGGAGTTCGAGCAAGGCCATGAATTGAGCGCCTTTTCCTTGAACGAATACTTCATCGACCCAGACGGCGACCCTATGACTTTCAGCGTTACCAGCAATACAAACTATGTAATTGTAGATATACTGGAGACAAGCAGGGTCATATTGAGCACCCATACATGCGGCAAGACAGAATACATACTTTTCAACGCCACAGACATCTACAATGCATCGGCAGAATCCAACCCAATCATGGTTACATGTATCATACCCCAGACAGAAACTGTGGGAGGAAGTGGTGGAGGAAGCGGATCTATCAGAGAAGAGTGTATAAGCGATTGGGTATGCGGCTCCTGGGAGACTTGCAGGGAGAACAGCACCCAAAGGAAGATATGTCTGGATAAGAATGGCTGCAAGGACACAAGATATTTCCAGAGAAACTGTACTTATATCAAATCCTGCTTTAACGGAAAAAAAGACCTAAATGAGGAAGGTGTCGACTGCGGAGGCCCTTGCCGTCCATGTAAATGCCTTGAAGACTGGAACTGCTCCAACTGGACAGAATGCCGGTCAAACAGCACCCAGATAAGGACCTGCAATGATAAAAACGAATGCGGCACTTTCCAAACAAAGCCGGTAGAGAAGAGGAAGTGCGACTATTTTGCCCACTGCCATAACGGCATCAAGGATGAAGACGAGACAGACATTGACTGTGGAGGAAACTGCGCCCCTTGTAAGGGTATCGAGGTGCCAGACACTATTGGAGTTTATAATCAATGGTTGATCAACTTGATAGCTGTGCTTGTAGCCGTGGTGGTCGCGTTGCTCATAGTGTACAGGGTATTCCACAAGCAGCTGAAGAAAGCAATGATAAGGGCCAAGTTCTTATTGGCGAGAAAGGTCCAGAAAGTTATACTCCTGGAGAACCATACCAAAGCCCATCTATTGAAGGATCTCTTCAAGCTTGAAAAGTTCCTCCAGAAGCATCTGAAGCATGAATCAAAGAAGCTTAAGAAAGCAGAGCACCACGCCCTCTCTCTTGGAAGAGAATACTTCAAGTATGCTCTGGGAGTCCCAAGAGAGGTCTTGTTGAGCGACCTTGAAAAGGCCTTGGAGAAAAAGGTGCCCTATGCCCAGCTCAGAAGCTGCTTGAAAGGGTTCTTCGAAAAGCTCAATGATACAGAGACCGGCACTATCAAGATGGATTCTCTTGGCCTTCTGCTGGTGGTAGAAGAGCTCCTTGAATTGATAAATCTGACCGCCGACACCCATGCTCATGACTTAAGGAGGCGTATAAAAGGATTCTCTCCGTCAAAAGAAAAAAGCTCTGTGGACATGCTCAGGAAGATGTGTTTTGATGTGTATATAGCCTTGCAGTTCGACGAGACTAAGGTGGCTCAGAGGAAATATCTGAAAATCCTAAGTGTATACGAAGACTTGACAGAGAGTGACCGTGGAAAGGTCTTCAGAGGACTTCTACGCTTAGAGAAGGAGATAGAGTTTGCGGACAGTATATTCATAGAGCTTAAAGGCATCGGTGCCCCTGCTAAGCCAGAATAAGCGAAAACTTTATATATTCTAAACGTCAAAATATGAGTTATAAGTAAGTTAACTACATAAACAAAATAAGTGAACTTAGTTAACTTATATAACTTATTGCTACTTTTTGCCTTACAGCGAGGAAGGAACAGCAAAGCACGACGCAGAGAAGATGACCAACATAAACATAGCGATTCCGGCAGAACTCCACAAGAAGCTTAAACTGAGATCTGTAGAGCTAGACCTAACTCTAAAAGAGCACATAATACGCGTCTTAGAGAGAAGACTGAAGAAAAAATCCTGAAGAAAACAAAAAAAGCCAAAACAAAATGCCAAACATCAACATAATAATACCTGACAAGATTCATAAAGAGCTTAAGCTCTCTGCCGTCAAGAAAGACACTACCCTAAAAGAACTCATAATAAAGATGTTAGAAAACAGCGTAAAATGAGAAGAAAGACCAAGATAACACTGGGAATCGTAGCATGCGCAATCCTTATAGCATCTATTATATTGGTCTATGCCCTGAACTTCCAAAGTGGACCTAGCATCCTGCCGGTCGCTGCACAGACCAACGATTCACTTATATGCAGATGGACAGCCACAGGCCAGAACATCAAAGCAAATGTCAGCTGGTACATAAACGGGGCACTGAACAAGACAGAGATAGGGATATCCTGCACATCAGGAGTAGCATGTCAGACACCGGACGGGATAAACAACACGTATGTGCAGAGATATGATATATGGAACTGCACAGTGCTGTTGTACAACGGAACCACAAACAACACTCGCTCTGTGATAAAGACCATAAAAAATGCAGACCCACAGATACATTTCATACCGACTCAGCAGCTCACAGAAGACGTACTGTATACTTATGATGTAAATGCATCAGATCCAGACGAGCCAGGAGTCATAGACGGAGATAATGTCACTTACCCATACTCAGCAAACGGTCTATTCACATCTGACGAGCTAAACCAAAATACGGGCGTGATAAGCTTCACGCCTGTACAAGTAGATGTAGGAGAATACAATATAACCTTAGTTGTACTGGACGGAGAGACAGGAGACAATATAGGAAGCGACGCCATAGAAGTCATTTTTAACGTAACAGAAGTCAACGATGTCCCTTACTTCAACCCTGCACTGACAGATCAGACAGCCACAGAGGATCAATCATTCACCTATTCCATCACAGGTGCAGATGAGGAAAACGACCCGTTCAACTTCACAATGTCATCCGGGTTAGGAAACAGATTGGTTATAAATGTTACCAGCAACACCACAGCAGATATATACTTCAACACTGCCAACAAGGCCCCTGACTGGCAAGACCGCGGGAATTACACAGTGACTGTCACTATCTGGGACACAAACAACAACTCAATCAACTCCACCTCAAGCTTCAACCTGGAAGTAGTGCCAGTAAACCAAGTGCCCATAATAACAGGTTACACGACAGGCAACTGGAGCCAGGGAGACAACTTCACTTTCTGGATCAACGCCACAGATACCAACGTCAACGACACCTTGACCTTCACTCTCTCCGCACCACTGTGCAGTCTATCTTCACTACCCTGGAACATAACCACAGTCGACAACAGCGCCAACGCGACAGGACTGATAAACATCACATTGAACAACAACCACGTAGTCTGCAGAAACATTACCATAACAGTCTCAGACAGTGTGGGAACAGACCAAGTGGCCCTAAACTTCAACATCAACAACACTAACGACCTGCCGGTAATACACAACACAAGCAGCTTTGTCAACAACTCAGGTGCCAACACAAATATAAACGATCTGTTTGGAGCCGTAGGTATTGTCTTCACCTACAAGATAAATGCCACAGATATCGACCAGTTGACATATGAGGACGACACCCTAACTTATTGCACAAACAACACGAATTTCTCTATAGATAACACAACAGGCATAATCTCCCTAACACCAAACAGCTCATTAATTGGCAACTGGAGCATACTGGTCAATGTGACAGATTCTAAGAATGGGACAGACAGCGCAGTATTGAGCATAAGGATAATCAACAACACAGCGCCAAGCATCGTGAACATAACAAACATAACCTGCACCCAGAACTCTTCATGTACTGGATACATAAGGGTCATCGACCCAGACATAGATGACAACATAAGTTTCACGAGCAACAACACAGATATATTCGCTTTGATATACTACAACGCAACAGCTGCAAGGTATTCTTTCACGCCGGACAACGACGAAGTGGGAACCTACAGCATCTTCATCAGCGTCAGCGACATGGTGGGTGCTGGAGACAACACAACCTTCTTCCTGTACATCAACAACATGAACGACGCTCCATTTTGGGATAATAACCTTGACGGAACCCCGGACACGCTCAGGCTGGGTACCTTCATTGTCAACCAGACCATAAACTACCGCATAAACGCCACAGACATTGATATTATGCATGGAGATAACATTTACTTCACAAGCAGCATCCTTGTAGGCGACGCAAGCTTGTTCACCTTGAGCGACAAGACCAACAACAGCGCCTTGATAAGCTGCACTCCTACAGCAGCTCAGGCAGGGAACTACCAAGTCATATTCACAGTGAGAGACGATGCCCTGACAGAGGACAACCAAACAATAAATTTCACAGTGCACAACGCCTCTGTGAAGCCAGTAATCCACACCATAAAACCATACCAGAACACCACAACCAACATCACTGTCTTCGACTTCGGAAACACAAGCATGTTCACCAACAGCAGGACACACATCAACTTCACCGAGAACAGAAGCGTCGTATTCAATGTGACTTATACAGATAATGACACCAACATTGAGAACCTGACAATCTTTTGGTATTATGACAGTGTATTGAACCAGACCATAGATGCTATAGACAACATAAGCCTTAACCTAAGCTTCAGCTTCTACACGAACGGAACCCACAACGTGAGTATACAGATACAAGACAATTTCAAGAGCGAAGCATGGTGGCATTGGATACTGAACGTGACCAACATAAACAGACCCCCGCTCCTATTGGTGAACCCGATAAACTACACTGGAGCATACGCGCTGACAAGCCAGCTCACAGTGTTGAACTATCTAGGATATTATGATGGGATACAAAGGTTCATAGACCCTGATGATGATCTCAATGAGAATAACAAGATAGCCAACAGCATAAGCGACCCTAACGAGGTCAACCGTCTCACATACACCTCCACTTATTGCTCTGTGGCCACAATAAGCATAACCTCAGACGATGTCACCTTCACCCCAACCCAGATAGGAACCTGCACAGTCAACTTCACGGCTTCAGACGGGCAATACAACATTACAAGCACACCGGTGGCGATTGAAGTCACTCATGTGCCCCAGAGCAATGCAGGATCTACCAGCACAAGCAGGACAAGGACAGTCACTGAGCAGACCCCCGTGCCGATACCTCAAGAAGTGCAGAAACCTGTCCTTCTCAAGATAATAACTCCTACAACAGTCACCATATACAAGAACAGGAAGATGGTCATACCCATAAGGATAAGAAACAACTGGAACGACACACTCTATGGCATAAGCATATCAGCAGAGGCCAACGAGACTGATGCCCAAGTCGATGTAAGCACTGATTATTTCCCGACTCTCACGGTCGGTCAGGAGGAACGCTTCAACCTCACAGTCACTAATTACAGGGAAAACGGACATTATGAACTCCAGATCCTTGCCAACGTGACAGAGCCGAAATACTTTGACGTAGCCACCATCCTTGTAAATTCTATAGAAAGCAGGGACAAGGGCAAAGAAGTCGACATCAAGATAACCTTTGCCCAGGACCTGCTGACAAGGAACGCTGAATGCCAGGAACTGAACGAACTCCTTGACAAAGCAAGGCTGAAATCATACGAAGAGGATTATGACACTGCCCTACAATATGTGGATCTTGCGATAAACGGCTGCAAATACCTGATGAGCCGGAAAGAGCTTGATTCAAACAAAGAGACGCCTAAGAGCTTTGTCTTAATGTTAGGAGAGAACCTGCAGATAGTCAAGCTGGTTGGCGCCATTCTAGGCATACTCGCGTTGGGAGTCGTCATCTATGAGGTTGTGGATAAGATAAAAGAGACAAAGAAAGAGAAGAAAAATAGACCTGATGCTTGACAATAAGTTTCTAAGAAGCCAATGTAGAATAGAGCTTGTATACTTCCTTGTAGTATTTATGTTTTAGGTCTTTACCTGCCGTCTCATAGAGCTGTAAGAGTCCCAGATAGAGTTTTTTCGCCTCATCCCACTGCTCTTGCTTTATCATTCTCTTCACTTCTTTCAACAGCTTGGGAATCATAGCTTGAGGCGACTGGTCTTCCTTCACAGGTTTGATAGGCTTGGGCTTTACTTTCTTTAGATTAACCACTTTCTTCTCAGGCTTCGGCTTAGGTTTGACCTTAATCTTAAGTTTCGGTTTAGGCTTAATCTTCACCTTTTTCTTCGGCTTCGGTCTCGGCTTTGTTTTGACCTTTATTTTCCTCTGTTTAGGCTTTGGCTTGAGCTTCTTAGGCTTAGGTTTCTTTTTAGGCTTGACCTTTTTCTCAGGTTTAGGCTTCGGTTTTGGCCCAGGCTTTGGCTTTGGCTCTGGCTTCGGCTTAAGCTTCGTCCTGACAAGAGGCTGCTCTCCCAAAACCACCGGTTTGATCTTCTTGAGCTTGATTCTTTGGACATGGTTGTTCTTGGACTTCTTCTTATGTGTGATTATTTTCTTCTTGACAGTTTTCTTTGCCTTTTTCAGCGCTTTGCGCTGTTTTGGTAGCTTTTTAGGGACCTTTTTCTTTATCTTTTTCTTTTTTACTGTTTTTATCTTTTTTATTTTCTTTATCTTCTTTGCCTTCTTGACAGCTTTCTTAACGACCTTGTTCACAGGCTTCTTTTCCGCTATCTTCTTCGGCTTGACCTTCTTCTTCACAGGCTTCTTGACTTTTTTCACTGGCGTAACTTTCCTTGCCAATTTCTTCGCCTTAGGCTTCTTTGCCGTTTTCTTCTTCACCACTTTCTTCTTGGGCTTCTCCGCTTTCTTCTCTGCAACTTTTCTCTCGGCCAACACCTGCTTATGTATCGCCTCTAGCTGCTCGAACAAGGAAGTTATCCTGCCTTTCTGTACAGACTTTCTAGGCTTTTTCTTGACAGGCTGCTGTTTCGGTTGTTGCTTGACCTTTATCTTTGGCAAAGGTTTTGCCTTGACTTTCTTTAATTTATGTTGGATCATAAGTTTAGGTCTTGGTTTGGGCGATGGCTTGGGCTTGGGCTGTGGCTTGACTTTAGGCTTTGGCTCTGGTTTTGGTTTTTGTTTTGTTTGGGGTTTCACCTTGGGCACAACAATAGTCTTCTCCAGTATATCCAGAAGAGGTTCCTCTGTGCGGATTTTTTTCTTCTCCCTGAGCTTCTCTTCTTTCATCTCCAGCTTTGAACTCGGAGTTTTCTTCTCATGCTTCATAGACTTCAAGAATTTCTTGAAGAGAGACTCTGTCTTCTCTTTTTCTATCGGACCGATGAGACCTTTGCTTAGCGTGTCGAATTTCTTCAGCATGTTCTTAAGCTCTGTCAAAGAGAAATTGTTGTCAAAGCACTCTATCACTGCAATTTTCTTCAGGAAATCCTCCAGCTGCTCAAGGATCTCTTTTTCCATGTAGACTCTTTTTAGCTCATCCATCAGCTCTGTATGGGTAAACTCATAATCCAGTTTGAGATAATCCTTGAAGAATCCTTTCACAAGGTTGTATAGCTCTTCCTCCTGGACTTCTGATTTCGATAGAAGATAATTTATTTTCTTATTTGTCGTTTCATGCAGGGCTTTCTTGATTTCTATCTCCGTGTTCTTGCCCTTCTTTTTCTTAGATTTGGCATTTTTAGGGCCTGTATCAGTAGAATTAGCTTCTTTAGTCTCTAGACTATCGTCTTCTCCACCTCTTTTTTCCACCATAACCTAGAAATTAGCGTTAAAAGTATATAAATCTTACTAATTTTCCGCTATCCTGGACTAGGAAAATAAGAAAATATATATAGCAGTAATTCCCCCAGGTATATTAATGAGTAAAAAAAGAGAGAAAAAAGAGGGTGGGCTTAGTCAGAAAAAGCTAGATTTCTATAAGAGCCGCGTCAATGTTATCAGAAAGGAGATTGGCCGCATCGTCGTTGGCCAGGACGAGATAGTCAACTCATTACTGGAATCTCTGTTTGCCAATGGACACGTTCTGCTGGAAGGAGTTCCGGGCATAGGGAAGACTCTTGTCTTGAGAGCAATGTCTAACGCTATTGGATGCGTATTCTCCAGGATCCAGTTCACTCCGGATTTGCTGCCGAGCGATATCATAGGCGTCACGACTTATGACGAGACCAAAGGATTCTATACTGTCAAAGGACCAATCTTTGCCAACTTTGTGCTTGCAGACGAGATAAACAGGAGTCCTCCGAAAGTGCAGTCTGCACTATTGGAAGGCATGCAGGAGAAACAGGTGACTATCGGCAAGAAGACTTTCGCTCTGCCGATCCCATTCTTTGTCATGGCAACCCAAAACCCAGTTGAACAGCTCGGAACATACAAGCTTCCTGAAGCCCAGGTGGACAGGTTCTTGTACAAGATAATAATGGAGTATCCTGATTATGAACAAGAGATAAAGATTCTCAACAAGAACATCACGACCAAAAGATTCGAAGAATTCGATATAAAACCCATATTTTCCCCTGAAGAGATCCTAAAAGCACAGGACGATGTAAAGAAAGTCGGCCTTAACCAGAAGATAGAGCGATATGTTGTGAGACTTGTCGATGCCACAAGGAATCCTGCCAAGTATGAGCTTGAGAGCGGAAAATTCATAGATTTCGGCGCTTCACCTAGAGCCAGCATCGGATTGTTCATCGCTTCCAAAGCCCGCGCATTGATAAAGGGCAGGGCATATGTCACACCTCAAGATGTAAAAGATGTCGCGTTTAATGTTTTGCGTCACAGAATTCTACTCAACTTTGAAGGCGAAGCAGAAGAGATAAACACAGAAGACATAATCAAGGAAATCCTGAAAAAGGTTCCTATAATATAATTGGATCATAAAATGGCCATACAAGATCTGAGGCTTGACCTCGTCCCTAAACTGAGAAAATTAGAGGTTGAAGCTAGAAGGGAGATCCTCAGCAAGACCTTGGAAGGAGAGTTCTCTACGATGTTCAAAGGGCGAGGCATAGAGTTCTCTGGTTTCAGACAATACACCCCTAATGATGATGCTCATTTCATCGACTGGTCCGCTTCTTTGAGAGCCAAGGACATCCTTATCAGGGAGTATGAGCCTTTCAAGAGTTTCAACGCCTTCATCCTTCTTGATGTGAGCAACAGCATGCTTTTTTCTTCCCAGGATAAGCTGAAGGTAGAGTACGCCGCAGAGCTCGCTTCTGCATTGGCCATGGCATTGCTTTCATCAGATATAGCAGTCGGCTTTGCCATGTTTACAGACCAGTTTGTGCAGAGGCTGCACCCCCGGACCGGTAGGAAGACCATCTTTGAGATAAATAAGATGTTGAGCAATCCAAATAATTACGGCGGCAAGTTCGATCTTAAACGCGTCGTGAAGCTCACTAAGTCTTTCCTGAAAGAAAGTTCAATGATAATCATAATATCTGATTTTTTGGGGATGGAAGAGGGCTGGACCAAGCCTTTCCTGCTCTTGGCGAAATCAAACGACCTGATAGGCATAATGGTCCGCGACCCAAGGGATAGGACTCTCCCCAAGTCAGGGATGGTTGTTGCAGAGGATCCCTATTCAAAGCAGAAGCTGGTGATTGATGCTAGCCAGTACAAGAAGCTCTACAAGGAATATGTGGAGAAAGAAGAAGCTAAGATAAAGAACTCATTTGAAAAGATGAGAGGAGGCTTTGTTCTTTTGGAGACTCCGCAGGACTATTACATGCCACTTGTGAAGCTCTTCAAGAGAAAAGCTCATATGCTCCAGATATCGAGGTAAACTAGGAAGATGAACCTTATATTTTCACGTCCGGATATGCTCTGGTTCTTATTAGCCATCCCTCTGCTTTTCCTGCTCCATTTCTATGCCTTGAAATACATCAAGTCTAAGGGATTGAAATTCGCCAATTTCGGAGCTTTGAAAAGGATTACAGGCAAGAAGATACTCACCACCAACCTGTTCCTTTTGGTCTTGCGGCTTGTCATAATTACTTTTGTGGTGTTTGCAGCGGCAGGCACAGTGCTCTGGTATGAAGGACTGAGCAATGAGAATGATTTCGTGATAGCCATAGACACTTCTGCTTCCATGCTTGCAGGAGACTTCGAGCCGAACAGACTTGAAGCTGCCAAAGAGGAAGGGAAACGGTTCATCAACAACCTGGAGACAGAGGCTCGCATTGGATTGATAAGCTTTTCAGGCATCTCTCTTGTAGAACAGGAACTCACCACGGAAAAGAATAAAGTGAGAGATATGATCTCCGAAATAGAACCTTCTCCTGCAGGAAGCACAGACCTTGCAGGCGCCATAATCACAGGAACCAATATGCTGTTGAACTCTCCAAAAGGCGGTGCTATCATACTGATCACAGATGGAAGCGCAACCACCGGAGTCTATCTTATCGATGCGCTTGTCCGAAGCATAGATTATGCAAAAGAGAAGCATATCAAGGTCCATGCTGTAGGCATAGGCACCAACACAGGCCCCATAGGTTACTTGCCGGAATACTATAATGTATCTGCTGTCTTCAACGAAGAGAATCTTGTCTTGATAACCAACGAGACAGGCGGCATGTATGTACAGGCAAGCAGCAATGAAGGTTTGAGGAAGGCGTATGATGATATCAATGACGCTTCGCTTCTGGCCAACCTGCATTTCGACTTGACTTATTACTTGATCCTTGCAGCCCTCATCCTGATCTTTGTGGAATGGGGCCTGCTCAACACGAAATTCAGGAAGATTCCTTAGGGGGTGATTATGAAATCAGTTTATTTTTGTTTGGCAGTAGCTTTTGTATTGGTGATTTTGCCAGTGAGCGGTCTAGGCATAAATCCAACGGCCTTACCTGACAAGACTCTTTCTGTCTCACCTGGAGAGACCGTGATCTATACTCTCATGCTTGAGAACGAGGCAAAGGAAGATATAGATGTGCGGTTCTATGTGCAGAGCAATGTAGCAGATGTTGTTGATGGGAAGGAAAACTATACCTTGAAAGCCAACACGTATAACACAAAAGCCAGGATCAATATCACCTTGAGCCAGAATGCAAGGGTAGGCAGCACTTATCCTGTTTATTATTATATGGAGCAGATGATCTCTGAGGAATTGCTATTGGATAATACTTCAAATTACTCCACAAGCTTCATCCAAGGAAGGTTTGATGTCTTGGTAGTAGAGAAAGAGGAGGAAAAGATTGTTGGAGAAGAGGAGAACGTAGAAGAGGATAACAAAAAAGAGGAAGACAATGCACCCTTCACTTTCTGGGATGTCTTCAGCAGAGATCGCGTGTTTTCTATCTGGACCAATCTTGTCATAGGCGTGCTGATAGTCACTGGAATACTAATCTTCCTGGAGATATACTACAAAACCCACAGCAAGAACATAACCAATGACCCGATATTCGGAAAGTACAAGCCCAAAGCCAAGCTAAAATCAGAGCCTAAACCTAAAGAACCTGAGATCAAGAAAGAGAAAGTTCCTGACATTCCTCCTGAGAAATATTTTAGAGTAGTGAACGGCATGGTCCTGAAGAGCATCGAGGACCTGAAGAACCAGCTGTTCTCCATAGATGATTTAAGTTTTGATTATCATGTCAATCCTAAGAAGAATGACTTTGCTACATGGGTTGAAGGGGTGTTTAAGGATAATGAATTGGCAGATAAATTGTGGGCTGCGCACAGCAAGAAAGAGTTCTTTGAAATTCTAAAGGATTATTAAACCTTAACCTTCATAAAATCAAAGGCAGCTCTTGCTTTCAGGAAGAATTTCCTGATGTCGTTTTCTATGGGCTGTGCTGTCTTGTAGCGCTGTGAGAAATGTGTGCAGATGAGCTCTTTGACATTGGCTTTAGTGGCTATGAATGCTGCCTGCTGCGTAGTCATGTGCTTGTATTGCTCTGCTTTCTCTTCCAGGTCTGAAGCATAGACTGTCTCGATTATCAACAGGTCTGCGTCTTGGGCCAGCTTCACTGCGTTGGTGCAGAAAACAGTATCTAAGATGAACGTGACTTTTTTTCCTTTCACTATGTATGCGACTTGGCTTGGTTTTATTGTAGTCCCCTTGAAAATGACTGTCTGGTTGTCTTGAAGCTTGCCTATCAAAGGCCCTGATTTCAGGCCGAGTTTGGCTGCTTTTGCCATGTTTATCCTGCGTTTGTCCTTATCTATGAAAGAATATCCTAAGCAAGGCACAGAATGTCTCAAGGTTGCGCATTCTAACTTGAAATCATTGTCTTCGTAGAAAGTATGGATGTCTTTTGGATTAAGCTCATGTATGGTTATGTTGGCTCTTGCGTCGAACTTGCAGCACTTCATCAGGTGGCCCATATGCTCTTTTGTGCCTTTAGGGCCGTATAAGTGGATGGTTGGCGGGTTCTCGATGTTGCCGAGGGTCTGTATGAGTCCGACTAGACCTGCAACATGGTCTCCGTGCCAATGCGTGATCAGAATCTTTGTTATTGACGTGCGCTTTATGCCTGCAATGTTCATCTGTCTTTGAGTGCCCTCACCGCAGTCTATGAGTATGCCTTCGTTCTTGTAACTAAGAAAGATGGCCTGGGCGTTCCTGTCTTTGGTAGGAACCATACAGCTTGTCCCGAGAAAGGTTATTTCCATGGTTATAGGAAAAAAGGTTTTGGTTTAAAAATGTTTGCTTCACCAAGGCTCTGTCCTAAGTCTCTGGTTTTCCGAAAGATATATTAACTCCAAACAGCACAGAGCTGTTTGGAGGGTGGACATTCGAGGTGTCCACCAATGGAACAAAAAACAAAACTGGTTTATAAAGTTAAGCGTTTGCTACGAT
>JBDRIN010000063.1:0-37423 GCA_043815805.1 archaeon
AAAACCGAAACCTTTATAAAGCAGTTATACTACTCCTTAGTAGTCAAACCGTTGGGGGTTACTAAAATGAAACAGATCGAAAAAAATGTCATAAACTCATTCAGGCTTGCAAAGACTGATTTGATCAAGCTGCAGTCAGAGATCATAAGACTTTCTCAGACACAAGAGAAGCTTGTGGAGATGATAAACGAGATAAAGACCTATGAGATGAAGCTATACAACAAGGTCCAGGAGCTCGCAGCCAGGGTTTCCAAAAACCCAGCCACAAAGACCAAAACAATCGTGAAGACAGTCGGCAAAAGAGCCAAAAAGACCTATGTGGCGCCAAAGACAGGCAAGAAGTTCCATGTGACAGATTGTCCTTTTGCACAGAACATCAAGCCTAAGAACAAGATCAAGTTCCAATCTAAGGTCAAGGCCTTGAATGCCGGTCTTAAGCCGTGCAAGTGCGTAAAGTAAACCTTTTTTATTCCTATTTCTTTTTAATACACATAAAGAATAAGATAAAAGAATAAAATTAAACCTTCTTGAACTGGCCCACAGTATCTGCAAGATCAACATGGCCCAGGAACAATGCTCTGCAGCAGAATCTCTCAAGGCCTAAAGAGTCCATGACTTTCTTCTTGTCTTCGCCTTTCTTGACCTTCTCCTGATAAGGCTCCCAAAGCTGAGCTACTGGTTTTCCGCAGCTGAAACATCGAATTGGTATTATCATCTTAATAGACAGGAGAAAATGTCCCTTTAAAAAGTTTTCGAAGCTTATCAGAATAAACCAAGATATAATCAAACAGGCAGAGAATCTGCTTCCTGCCCCGCAGCTACCAGCCCCAATAGCTCTTTTGTGACATTCTCATTATAGCAGACCGAAATTCTAACATTATCATCTTCATCCAACGCCAATTCTCTCAAGACTCTTTCGCTGGCATTCGCATGCGCAGCTATTAATTGTCGCGGATTTACCAAGAGATCTCTCCGGAACATTGTAACTGTTCTTGCATCAAAAGGGTCTGTCACCTTAACTTCGGGTCCGTCTAACTCATCACACATACGCTCCAATACTTCTGTGGGTGTTGACGGGTTCCAAAGCACCCCTTCATAGACATAAAGCCTTGCTCCTGCTTCACATTCATAGCTGGATCTATCCTTAGACAATCTTTCAATATCCCCAACAGGGAGATTTTTATTAGCAGCAACAGACCTTCTTATCACCGAGTCGTCTTTCTCAGCCAGATAAACTAAAGTATCTGTTGAAGCAGAAGGATTCCTCGTAACATCACAAGCAATCACGTAGCCTACTCGGCCAGGACTATGTGCAAGTCTGTCTATAACTTCTGGAGGCGTATTAGGATTCTTAGCCACACCGCCTGCTCCTCTTTCATCATCCGCAAGCTTTTGCAAGAGAGATACTGGAGTATATTTATTCAGGGCTACTCCTCTTCTAACCCAACCAATTTCATGTTCAGCCAACTGGTCCAGCACAGGAGTATATCTTCCAATATCTTTTATGATGCAAGACAACATTGATGATCTCAATCTCTTGTCTCCTGCTTCTGCTTGAGCAACTAGGTCTCCTAAAATCCTATCAAATATTTCATCCGGTAGATTAGGATTTCCCAAGAGATATTGACGTATTGATCGAGATTCATGTGTTGAAAGAGCCACCAACGTATCAACAGGCATTTTCTTGTTCTGGACAAACGCACCCTCCATATATCGATTTCCATCATAATCATCAAGCTCAGCAAACATCAATGCTAGTTCAGATAAAACCTCAGGAGTCATGTTTGGATGAGTTGCCAAGTCAGGCCTTTTTTCATCCTCAGGATTCGGAAAGGATTCTGAATGTAGAAAACTGCAAGGATTGAATCTATTTTTCGGGCACATCTTCGCTATATACGTTAGCGTGTCGAGTGATGTTGCAGGATGCCTTACTACTCCGCCCAATACTGAACCAGAAAAATAATCATGGCCTGCCCTGAACTCTGTCTTTGCATGGGCAATCCTATCCAGCATGTCAGTAGAAACAGCCTCATTGCCTATCATAGCGTAAAGTACAAAGGGGTCTTCTAGATGACCGCTCTCTTTGATTACAGAGGCTTTTTGGAAAATATCTTCCAATATATCAGGAGGTGTGTTTTTGTGGCCAGCAAAAACTTGCTTAACCTCAGAAGACTGCGTAAACCGAGCCATCTTCCTCACCATAGCCATATATTCTTCATCTTCAGCGCCAAGAATCAACATAGCGTGGATAGCACTTCTTCTAAGCTGGCTCAACTGGTGCTGATCCCTGAAGTAATCATCAGCAGCTCTGGCCATATCCACCGGTGTAAAATCAGGAAAAGACATACAGAATGGAAATCTAAATAGGTTTATAAATATATCTAAACTTCATAGTGAGAACAAAATAGAAAGCTTCACCTGTAAGACTTCTGCCTTTTCGCCCTTGCTTTCGAATCGTTCGGTTTACAAGGTTCTTTGCGCCTGGTATCAGCAACAATAAGATGCCTGTCATACTCTAAGAATGTCTGTTTCAAGCTTGATGTGTGGCTCATAAGAGCTCTGGCAATCGCCAATCTTGCGGCTTCTGCCTGGCTCACCACTCCCCCGCCAGAAGTCCTGACAAAGATATCTAGTTTATCTCCCAAGGGCTTTGCCAATAAAAGAGGCTCTCGTATCTTCATTCGAAGTATCTTGGAACTATAAGTATCTAACGACATATTGTTTACTTTGACTTTTCCTGTACCTGGCCGTATCGTGGCCCTGGCTATTGCTCTCTTCCGTTTTCCGCTTGCATGATGAATTTCTTTTTTAGTCAACTTTTCCACCTAGATGTTTGCATATCTGCTTAACCGTAGTATACTTGAGATTAGGAAGCTTCCTGAAGCTTGCCTCTTTGATTATTTCTGCTTTTTGATCCTTGAACTGTAAAGGAACACCGATATAGCACCTTATCCTCTTGAAGGCTTCTCTACCTCTTGGTTTTTTATGAGGAAGCATACCTCTTATGGCTCTCCTTACAAATCGATCAGGCATCCTGTAGATGACAGGGCCTTTTGTAGGGATTCCCATGTCTTTCCTTCTCTTGGTCTCCGGAAGAAGCCATTTCTTCCTGCCAGAAACAACTGCTTTCTCGCAGTTTATGATATCGACTTTCTCACCTAGCAAAGCCTTCTTGGCAGCTACTGTAGCCACTCTTCCCATTATGGTGTCTGTCGCGTCGATAATCATCCTAATATCCTCACTCCTTTGCCTTTCGGATTGCTCTTCATCAATTCTTCGATGCTCAGAGTCTTCCCGTTCTTGCTGATCTTTGAGACAGCTTCATCAGAGAAGTTGAAAGCAGCAACATTGACTTTCTTGTTCAATTCTCCAGTGCCGAGAACTTTGCCGGGAACTATTACAGTCTCGTTGTCCTTGGCGTACTTGTCTATCTTCCAGACATTGACTGTCCTTCTCTGTCTGGTAGGCTTCTCCAGGTCCTTGGCTATCCTTTTCCAGAAGTTTACTTTCTGCTCTATTGAAAGCTTCTTCAATTCTTTTACCAATTCCTGGATTTGCACGTTTTTGTTGCTTTTCATTTTCTTGATTTTGTGAATATGATGCGGGCATGCGGAATCCGAGATTCCTGAGCCCACATTTCTTTGAAATGCGGGAGACGGGGTTTGAACCCGCGCAAGCACTAAGCTACTAGGCGTTTGAAGGCGTTAGGCTTTGAACCTCGAAAATCGCAATGCGATTTTCCGCCGCCTCAACCTAGCCCGTTTGGTCCCCTAAGGTTTGACCACTCCGGCACCCCCGCCTAAATTTTCTTCACCAGCCCAACGAATTCCTTGAGCTGCTTGTTGAAGACATCGATGGCTTGGGCTCCGATATCTTTAGGGCTCAACTGGCCCCATGACTCGATGTAAAATATGTATTCATTGCTTGTCTTTATCTCCACAGCGGCCTTGCTCTCATCGACGCAGGCGTTGCAGAGTATGCAGTCATCCTCTTTCTTGGAGTTCATCTCCAACTTCTTATTCTTGACAACCAATAGTCCTGATACAGGACAGCTGTCTGCCACTTTTTGAGGATCTTCTGGCTGCTTGGTGATCTTGATGGTCGGCTTGAGCTTGTAATAGATCAGGCCTGGGCTGAACTTCATATGGTCTTTTCCCTGTCCTAAAACAGCAGTCGCCACCAATTGCAATTCTTGGCCCTGCAAAAGCTTCACTATCGGTGTCTTTGGGAAGACCGGCTTCACTTTAGGGTCTTTTGACCTTAAGTCAGAGGCATAGACCATCTTGGGTCCTGTGACTTTCAAAGTCAGCTTTAAAGTGCATTGGGCGCATCCTGCCCCTTTGCATTTGCATTCTAAAGGCAAATTATAGGATTTTAGGTCTGTCTTCAGAGGTATCAATCCAAGCCTGTGGGATATCATCTCATCGTAGAGGGCTGAACTGTTCTTCTTCAGCTCGACGTCTTCGATTGCCATCACAGGCACTTCTGTCAGCATCAATCTCCTTAGCACATTGGCATAGCTTATGTCTTCTCCCTTAAAGGTGAAGCTTAGCTGGTCCTTGGTTTTGTTCAGAAGTTTTACGTCCATCTTGCACCCCTTTTTATACTCTCCGTCCTCTTCGGCCGCCTTTCTTTCGGCAACCTCCATGAGGTACAGGAGTTACGTCTTCAATGAATCCTATCCTTATGCCCATCCTTGATAAGGACCTGATAGCTGCTTGAGCTCCTGGTCCTGGATTCATAGGTCCGTTATGTCCGCCTGGAGCCCGTATCTTGACATGCAGGCCTTTTATGCCTTTTTCTCGAGCGATTTCTGCTACTTTCTTTGCAGCGCTCATGGCTGCTGTCGGGCTTGATTCCAGCCTGTCTGATTTTACCATCTGTCCGCCTGAAGCCAAAGCTAGGGTTTCAGTGCCGGTGATGTCTGTTATATGGATAATAGTGTTATTATAAGAGGATAATATATGTGCGATTCCCCATCTTATGGGTGCTCTCCGGTCTATAGGCTGCCTTCTTGGGGCATAGGAGGGTTTTTTGCTGTCTCTTTTGTTATCTCTCATTTTTTATCTTCTCCAGCGCTTACGCTGCTTGCCGCGACCTTGTCTTCTTCTTTCTCCGCCTTTACTTCTCCTTTCTTCTCTTTGACCTTCTCATCCGTTTTCTCTTCTGTTTTAGGTTCTGCTGGCTTCACTTCCTTCTTCTTAGTTTTCTCCTCAACCTTCTCTGCTTTCACTTCCTTCTTCTCAGGCGCTTCCTTCTCTATGATCTCCTGGACCTCTTTATCAGCAGCTTTCTCCGGGACCTCTTTCAAGGCCTCTTTGTCTTTCTGCTCTTGGGTCTTAGGTTTCCTGGTTATCGTGGTCTTAGAAAGTTCTTCCTGTATCCTTTCAGGATGGTCTGCATTATGAAGTGTTGAAGTCCCTGAGAACCCTACCAAAGACTCTTCCTGCAATGTGACAAGATAGCTTGGTGCTGTGACTTTCTTATTTCCGATCGTGACATGTTTGTGGGTGATGAATTGTCTTGCTTGTTTCATGCTTCTTGCAAAGCCTTTCTTGATGACAAGGGTCTGTAACCGCCTTTCCAGCATGTTTTCTAGCTCCAGGCCAAGTATCCCGTCAACTCCTGCTTCCTGCTTGATGAACCCTAACTTTACAATCCTATCCATCAATTGTTTCTGCTCTTTCCTGGATTGGGGAGTGTCAAGGCTTGATAATTTCTTTATCTGGTCCTTGAAGTTCTTCAGGATGGAATCCATCTTCCATATCTCCTGCTTGTTCTTCAGGCCGTATTTCTTGCTGAGCTCTTTCTCTAGGTCAATCCTGCCTTTCTGCCATGGATGCATCGGCTTCTTGAATTTTTTCCTTATTTTTTTTGGGTCGCCCATCTTTATCTACCTACTTTTTTCCGACTTTCTTCCTAGAGACTCCTAATGATCCCTTTCCTTTGTTCTTTCTGAAATTAGACTTGGTCCTTTGACCTCTGACTGGAAGTCCCCATGCATGGCGCATGCCTCTGTAACATTTAGTCTTTTTCATGCGCTTTATGTCTGCATCATTCGTGAACTCCAGGTCTCCCATGATTATGTGTTTGTCCTCTCCTGTCTCAACGTCTTTCCTTCTGTTGAGCATCCATTTCGGAGCTCCGTATTTCAGAGGATCCTTTATGATCTCGCCGAGCTTCTTTGCTTCTGCGTCTATGAGATCTCCTGCTTTCTTGTAATGGTCTACGCCGGCTATCTTGCAGACCATATTGGCGTACATGACTCCGACTCCCTTGATCTTTCTCAACGCATGACCTATGGGTTTCTCTCCCTTAAGGTCTGTGTTCGCGATACGGATTATGTGTTTGAATTCTGCCATTTTTATCAGTTTTTTATAAGCACGAGAAATAGCTTTTTTAACCCTATACGCTATTCACTCGGGCTGATAAGAGTGAGAAATTAGGAGGGGTTTATAAAGGTTGCTATTTGGCTTTATAGAGGAAAAACTTTTTAAATAAACCCCTTCTCTCATAAGAAAATCTTTACTGGAGAGTGATTATGTCAATAGAAAACAACGTTGCTTTAGCAGCATTTAAAAAAGAAGCCGAAGGAGTTAGGGCTGGCAGAGACTCGGGAACGCTTAGCGATGATTCCAACAAACGCTTCCGGCGTTATTACGATGCAAAGGCAGCTCGCGCAATAGAAATCTTAGGTTCGGGAGTATTCTATACAGAAATCGCTAAGCAAGCAGTGGTGCAAGAGCGAGATGATTTGATACGATGGAATAAAGGTACAAGAGAACAAAGGCTTGAACAACTCGCTACGCTCGGAGAACATCTTGCAAGTGAAGAGCAACAACAGCTTGAGTATCATATCCGGAACCTTATGGGCCGAATAAGACGAGCAGCTCCGGAAAAAGGCGAATGCCTTATGCCAGAGTATTGGATGGCCCGTTCTCAACTTGGAACTATATATGGCTTTTCTGGAGTAGAGGAATTCGAAAACAGACCTACGTCAACTGAAGATCTAAGATTCAATCCAGGCGCTTTGGACCTTGGTGTGGAAAAGATAAAAGAAGCAGCCACAATGGTCCGGGCGTTCCAGAGAGCAGGAGATGTACGAAGGTTAAGGGTTATGGAAAGAGAATACATGACTTTTGCTCCAGAAATCTTGGCTTTGGAAAGGTGGATAACACAATATGAACAGATTATGAATAGAGAGACAGAAGCTATCCTAGGCAATGTTTCTTTTATGATTCTGGATATGGCCCAAAAGAGGCTTTCTCAACAGAGCCCTGAAGAATATGACCTAGATTATTGTGAACTGGTCCAGGAAGGATTGATAAATGCCTGGAAAGCGTTGGATAGCTGTAAACCCGGACGCGGCAAAGTCACGACCTATCTTTATGCTGCAATGAGGAATGCTATAACAAGATCTATGGCAGAGCAAACTAGGGAGATTCGGCTTCCGTTCAGGATTGTACAAAGCTTATGGAGAATCGAAGAAGCAACCTATGTTGCGAGGAATAGGAACCTACCGCTTACTGATGACCAGATAGCCGAAGTAGTGATAGAGTTGAATCCAGGCCAATATGACAAAAGAGGATATCCTATGGATGCTAATAAGGTGCGGTTCTTGCGTAGTGTAGACTATGCCATAGACAGCCTCGGACTGGAACTCCTGTATTTAGACGATGGCACAGTAGAAGACACTATCGAAGGCGAATCTGAAAGACACGCATGTACTGCTGCTTATGAAGAACTACAGCAAGGAGTTGCTGCTTTATTGGAACATACTGACGATCCTAAAACACAGGCCATTTTGGAAAGACGTTATGGATTCACAGACGGCCATTTTCGTTCACATCTAGAGATAGTTGACCTAGACGGCATTCCACTAAGCACTGTGGGTGGGCACCTACGGAGAGGCATGTCCCAAATAAGAGAGCACGAAGAAGAATTGGCTGTACTGGCAGGAATCTTGTCAGAGTTCGAAACAAGAAGAGATCTTCAAGAGAGCTATGGATTGGCAGGCATCACAGAGCCAGGCCCAAATGCTTAGAAACTAGAGGGCGGCGTGCGAGAATCGAACTCGCGTCGTGGGATTTCTGCGTGAACTCCACAGTCCCACATTCTACCATTAAACTAACGCCGCCATGAGACTGTTAAGAACTTTAGGCTATTTAAATGTTTTACTATAAAATTTATAAAGGATGAGTTATTCTTATGAGCATGAAGGTCCTAGACACAATATTATTGGTCGTCTTGATAGGAGTATTATACCTTATCTTTGCCACCATAATAAAGAGCATGATAGACAAGCGGAGGGGTAAGATTTGAACCCTGATCTTCGGCACGCAGCAGGAATCATCATCAAAGACAAAAAGATCCTTCTTCTTAAGCGATCTGCTATTGAGGAACAGCCAAATAAGTGGTGCCCTGTGAATGAGACTATCAAACCAGGCGAGACTCCTGAACAGGCTGCTGCCCGCGGGGTGAAAGAGGAGCTTGGAGTCGATTTCCAGAATCTTAAGTTCTTGTTCGACAATGCAGGCGTGGACAAGACTGCGACTGTATTTCTCGGAGACATAGCCGGAGAGATAAAACTCGACCCAAAGGAAGTCGCAGAGACTGCTTGGCTGACGTTTGAAGAGGCCATGAAGCTCGAGTATGCCTACGGCTATGATAAAGTTCTTGAAAGGCTGCATGAGATGGATCTGTTATGAAAACAAAAGATAACTTGGATCAGCACTTCATGATCGACACTTCTATATTATATAGGATAGTTGAACTCGCAAATTTGAAACCAGACGACATAGTCCTTGAGATCGGCCCTGGCACTGGCAATCTCACAAAGCTTCTTGCGAAGAAAGCCAAGATTATCTGCGTGGAAAAAGACTGCGACATAAGCCTCGACATCAAGAACACTGAGTTTCACAATGCGAATGTTCTTGATGTAATCGAAACGCTAAAATTTAATAAAATTGTCGCCAACATTCCCTTCAACATCTCTGAGCCGCTTTTCAAGAAGCTCTTCAAGTTAAAATTTGAGCTTGCTGTCTTGACTTCAGGTATGAAGTTCTATGACTTGCTGATGTCTGAGCATCGCTTTGGCATCGTCGCAAGGGAATTTTTCAACATCGAATTGATACAAGAGATCCCTAAATCTGCTTTCAAGCCAAGACCTAGAGTGAAGAGCGCTCTGATCAAGCTTATCCCAAAAGAAAACGACAGCATACTCAAAAATATCATTCTTCTCGACGACAAAAAGCTCAAGAACGCAATCTTGAAAGCATTCGAAGGAAAAGAAACCAAAAAGGAAACCAAAGAAAAATTGAAAGTGTTCAACAGCAAAACCTCTGAAAAAAGGTTTTGGGAACTGAACGAAGAGGAGTTCACACAACTAAAGGTCCTTGTTGTGTCATGAACTTCTCCCTGGCAACTTCTTCGGTCACATATAGCTCTCGTTTCTCGTATATCTTGAAGTTCTGCTCAAGCTCTTCAAAGAACCGCACCACATCATAGACTTTCTTGAAGATGCCCTCTATCATGAAGCTGGTGAAGGGCTCTGTCTTGTACACTGAGTTCACATTCGGATGCTGCTTCAGATATGTCTTGAGCTTCTCTTCTTCTTCTTTCATTCCTCTTATCATCAAGAAAGTCGTCACTGGAAAGCCGAACTTGGAAAAGTCTATCAGCGAAGTATACTTCTTGATAAAACTCCTTTCGTGCCTTCTCAACTTGTCATACAATGTAGTCACTGGTATGCCTGTCTGTTCAGATATACGTACCAAAGGTTGCCTTGCATTGCTCCTCAGGTATGTCAATACTTCTATGTCATTTGGTTTTAGCATCCTAATACCCCCGGATTGTAAAAAGGATCTCTCTGTGCACTTCTCCTTTGCATATCTGTTATCTCTCTGAGTTCTCTTGGTGTAGTATAGATTACTTTCTCAAGTCCTCCTCTAAGAAGCACAATATCTTGTCCGTGCGAAACAAGGTTCATCGGTCCTCCTTTCATGTCTTTGAACCGGATTCCTCTAATCCTGGAATCTGGATTGCCTGTATAAGGGTACTCTGCAGAGACTAATTCCAACCTATAGAAGTGGTGGTTCATATGGACTACCAGGTGCGTCTCTAAGTCAACGATTGCCAACGAACGATCATCAGATAATTCTAACCCTTTTATGACCTCGCTTCTGGTCGGCAAGGGGTTTTCGTCGCTTATGACATCATACGAGTTCAGGTCGAGATATAGATGTCCTTCAGGGGCTGTCCTGCAGTGTTTTAGTTCGGTTTGTGTCATCTTACAGAATCGTAAAGACGACGGTTCTTTTATAATTTGTCAATACTGAATATACTCTACACTATATCACTATATTTTCAATATATAAATATATTTTACCAAATTTGTATATTTATTTCGAAATATTTATAAATAAAAACGTCTTTCTCTTTATAAAGATGAAACGAAAGGTCATAAAGCAAGGCCACAACACCCTGACCGTGACCCTGCCCACCAAATGGGCAAAAAAGCAGGGCATCGAGGCTGGAGACGAAATTGACTTATTAGAGAAAGATAGTTCTTTGGTCATAAGCGGCAAGCCTATCCTAGAAAAGACCGTCAAGGAACTCGACGTAAAAGGCATGTCCATCCCTGTTCTCTGGAGAAGCATCATCTCAGCCTACAGGGCAGGCTATGATGAGATAAAGATATACTTTGACCCGCCCAAAGGCAAGAAGAACATCTACACAGACTTCGGCTACAATAACCTCAAATGGCTCTTCCCAAAAGGCATGCTCCAATTGAGCCAGATCGAAGCTGCGCAGGCCCTCATAGGCCGACTCATAGGCATGGAAATAGTCGACCAGAAAGGCAAGTACTGCATAGCCAAAGAGATGGGAGAGACCACTTATTCAGAGTTTGACGACGCCCTAAGGAGGATATTCCTCTTGCTGATATCCATAGCAGAAGAGGTCTATGAAGGATATAAGAACAGGAAGATGACCATGCTGAAGTCAAGCTTGCTCATAGACAGCACCATCGACCGTTTCGAGGATTTCTGCCTGAGGGTGCTGAACAAGAAAGGCTACTCTGACCCCAAGAAGACTTCTACCATGTATGCATTAATCTTCCTATTGGAGATGGTAGGTGACGAGTATAAGAAGATAGCAATGCACGTCCTGAACACCAAAGAGAAGCCGAGCAAACTTATGTTCAAGGAGTTTGAGGTCCAGCAGAACCAGCTCAAGAGATTCTACAAGTTTTTCTACAGCTATTCCAAGGATGCTGCTAACGAGATTTACGCAGAAGACGAGAAAGGAGACACCTTCCTCAACCAGTTCTATGCTCAATTCTCCACAGAAGAGAAGAACATGGTGCACCATTTCAAGAAGATAGGCATCTACATACTCAGCCTGACTGAGCTGCGGATCGACCTCGAGCACTGACCTCGAAAGTGTGGAAAAATTCTTTCTCTTTGTCATTGATCTCATGCAAAGCTACGATGAACAAGGATTCTGACCAGCCGAGCGGAGAATTAGGACCATATCTTTTTGAGTTGGAGAAATAAAGCTCAGGGATCTCACCTTTGGAATTGATAGTGCCCAGTGCCTTCTTCACATATTCCTCTGCTTTCTTCTTGTCACCCATCTTCTCGTATATTATGGCCATCCAGGAAAATCCGAAGCACCACTCTGCCTCTTCGCTGTAGCCGTCAGGATTCTTGTTATAGTAATGGTCATTCTTATAGCGGACAACACCCTTCTCCCGCTCCAGCAGGTAGCTCACATTCTTCAGGATATCCTTGGCCTGTTTCTTGTTCACAACATCATAAGGCCATATCAACGAGAGCTGTGAAAGATCAGAGAACTTCTTAGCAGACTCTCTCGGCAACAGATACCCTAAGGCTTTCATCCCGTTCAATATGAGCTTAGGATGCACCTCTATGCCTTTGATAAGGCTCACAGATTTCAGCCCTGCGACGCAGGCACCTATACTCGATGCATGCACCTCTTCATCCTCTTCCCACATCCCAGAGTCAGGGTCATGCCAATACTCTATGCTCTGCAAGTAGTATACGAGCTTCTGAACTATCCTGTAGTCTGCAGTTGTCTCCAGAATCTTGTAGCCCTGCCTTTCCAGCTCTCCAATTCTGAAAAGGATGGCTCCCACAGAGTCGTTCTGCTTGTTGCCCCAGTCTTCCCAGAACTCATCGAAAGTCACAGGGTGGAACCTAGCATGGATATATTCATACTTATGCTTTGGCTTGTTCGTTATGGCACAGTCCATCTTGCTCTCGTGCTTCTTGAAGATGTCAAGTACGGCCTTATACGTCTTCTTGACAGTGTCCCAGTCTCCCATGACCTCAAAGGCGATGCATTCATAGAAATTATCCCGCAGCCAGGACTTGTTATACCCTGTCTTAGAGTTCTTTTTAGAGGCTGCAAACAGGCCGGATTCATATTCTAATGACCTTAGTATCTTGAGATGCTGGCCTATCAGGTGCTCATATGTTACCCCTTTTTTCATGATATCTGTGTCTTATGCTTTAGTATTTAAAAATCTAATGAAAATAATTATTTTCCATATGGAATAAATATTATTTTCATGCGTAATCTTTATAAACATTCATTTTATACCCCTAGACATTAGCACCGGGGTTGGAGGTAATACCATGAAAACAAAACTATTACTAGCAACAATATTATTGAGCGTAATGATTCTGATAAGCGCTTGTGACGGACTGACATTCCAGAATGGAGGAACAGGAGGCAGCGGAGGCACAACACCATCCGCAGACGCGGTCCCAGTCGAGTTCTATGTCATGAGCCAATGTCCTTATGGTACTCAAGTAGTGGATGCAGTAGCACCTGTGCTTGAGCAGCTGGGTCCAAATGTGGATTTCCACTTGGACTTCATAGCAAGAGCACAAGGAGACGGCTTCACCAGCCTACATGGGCAGCCAGAAGTCGACGGAAACATCGCTCAGCTATGCGCAATTGAGCATGAGCCAGCCAAGTACATGGAAATGATTGTCTGCATGAACAAGAACATGCAAAGCATACCCGGCAACTGGGAATCCTGCGCAGAAGAGAACGATCTGGATGTGTCTTCCATAAAGACCTGTTATGAGGGCGAAGAAGGCGAGCAATTGCTGACAGATTCCATAGCAAAAGCAACAGCAAGGCAAGCTACAGGAAGCCCAACCATATACATCGGAGGGACAAAATACTCAGGAAGCAGGACAGAAGCTGCTTTCACCACAGCCATCTGCAACGCTTTCACAGGCGACAAGCCAGAAGTATGCTCTGACATTCCAGAACCAGTTGCAGTCAAGGCAATGGTCATAACTGACTCCAGATGCGCTTCATGCAACACTGCTAATGTCGAAAGCCAGCTCAGAGGGATTTTCCCAGGCGTCCAATTCCAAAAATACGATTACGGCACAACAGAAGGAAAAGCTCTCTATGACAGCGCAGACATCAAATTGCTTCCAGCCGTGCTCTTCGATGAGACTGTTACTAAGGGAGCAGGATACTCCAATGTCCAGAACTTCCTGGACAAAGCAGGGAACTATTATTCTTTGAGGATCGGAGCCAGCTTTGACCCGACAAGAGAGATCTGCGACAATAACAAGGATGACACAGATAATGACCTTGTGGATTGCGATGACCCCGATTGTACAGGAAGCATGGAGTGCAGGGAAGAGAAAGCAGGCAACCTGCAGGTCTTCATAATGAGCGACTGTCCATATGGAAGAAAAGCAGTAGAAGCCTTGTATGAAGTCACAGGCAACTTCGGAGATGCCATGAATTACGAAGTCCACTACATCGCCTCAGAGCAAGGAGACGGCTTCAGCAGCCTCCACGGCCAGTACGAAGTTGACGAGAACATAATCCAGCTTTGCGTGCTTGAGCATTCACCTGATATGTGGATGGAATACATGTATTGCAGAGCCACAGACGGAGTGAAAGGGAAAGACTGGAATGAGTGCGCAGCAAGCAGCAAGGTCGATGTAGAAGCTGTCCAGACATGTTTTGACAGCGGCGAAGGAACAGGCCTCTTGAGAGAAGACATAACCTTGGCCCAAGGCCTTGGAGTGAGCGCAAGCCCAACCTGGATGGCCAACAACAGGTACCAGTTCAGCGGCATAGATGCAGAGACTGTAAGGTCCAACTTCTGCCAATACAATGAAATAACTGGTTGCGAGGCCACACTTACAGGCAACACAGGCACTCCAAGCGGCAGCTGCTAAACCACAAGTTTTTTATATTCTTTTTTTATCTTTTTTTCTATGATAAAGATATCTGCATTCTCAAGAAAGCAAGTTTCTAAAAGGAACGAAGATGCTTACGGCTATGATGGAAAGACTTTTGTGGTCGCTGACGGCGTAACAGACAAGAGCGGAGAAAGATACAACAAAAAGACAGGCGGTGAGATCGCAGCAAATATTGTCGTCAAGAGATGCCTGGCTTCTTCTAAGAACGGAAGAGCATTGGTCAAAGAGCTCAATGCTGAAGTGAAGAAAGTCTATAAGAAGCTCTGTCCTGCTGCATTGAAGGACTGGAGATACCGCTTTGCAGCAGTGTTCTGCTGTGCAAGGATTGTCGGGAAGGATCTTGTCATGACCCAAGTCGGCAATGTTGGCTTCAGGGTTAATGGTGGCAAAATATACAAAGAGGATGAACTAGTTAGCTCTATAACCGGTCATCTTAGATCATTTTATATCCAAAAGACAGGAGACATCAAAGGAGCCAGAGAATACATGATGCCTCTGCTCGTAGAACAGTTCAAGCTCCACAACGATCCAAAACATGTCCTGGGCTTCGGAGTCATAGAAGGGTTGTCCACGCCGGCAAAGTTCATAAAGACCTATAAGTTTCCCTTGAAAAACATAAAGACCCTGGAAATCTTCACCGACGGCTACTACGACGTCCCAAAAGTTTCAACTGTCAAGGCCTGGGAAGAATTGCACAAGCAAGTCAACAAGCTCGACCCTTACAAATACAAGAAGTATAAATCTACCAAGTCAGAAGACGACAGGACAGTTATGATTGTTCGGTTCTAGAATTTTCTATTTTTCATGTATAACAATAAGCGATTGAGTATTATCTATGCCTTCTATAAGCTGTAGTTTTCCCAGCAAGACTTTGTCGAACTCTTCTACATCTTTCACTCTTACTATCGCAACCAGGTCTGTACCGCCAGAAGTTATATCGACTCTTTCCACAAAATCAAACTTTTTCAATTCTCCTGCCAAATCATACTGACTTTTCTTCTTTTGCTTCAGCAATTCAAGGTTGGCACTTATTAGAACATAACACACAAAACCTCTTCCTATGCTTTTCTGGTCAAGCTCTACAGTGAACTTCTTAATCACTTTCTCCTGCTTCAGCTTCCTTATCCTGTTGTGTATGGTTGTTGGCGGCAACAATGTCTTTTTAGCAATCTGCCTAGTAGTGTAATCTGCGTGCTCTTTCAACACTTCAAGAATCTTCCAATCTTTCTCATCCAATTCATAGCTCATAATTGAACATATGTTCCATATGATATATAAATGTTTCTATTTTTAGCCAGTATTACCAATATTATTGGAATAAGTATTTAAAATATCATTTATTCCAGAATCCCATGAAACTAACAATACCTAAAGGATACAGACCAACGCTGGATTTTTTCCAGACAGAGAAAGCCATCAAGCTAGTCAAAGATACATTTGAGAAGAAACTGGCTGAGAAGCTCTGTCTACAAAGAGTATCAGCGCCAAGGTTTCTTAAGACAGGAACCGGACTGCAGGATGACTTAGCAGGAACACAAGTGCCTGTAGACTTCAAAGCAACCTATACAGGCGACACATTGGAGATGGTGCACAGTCTTGCCAAATGGAAAAGATACGCTCTCGGTAAATATGGATTCAAACTAGGCACTGGCCTGTACACTGATATGGATGCAATAAGGAAAGACGAAGAGCTCAGCGATATCCACAGCATCTACGTTGACCAGTGGGAATGGGAGAAAGTAATAGAAAAGCAAGAGCGAACTCTTCTCTTCCTGAAACAAACAGTGAAAGACATCTACAAAGCAATTCTGGAAACAGAAGAGACAGTGTGCGAAATGTTTCCAGAATTGGAGTGTGCACTTCCTAAGGAAATAAAGTTTATCTCGACGCAAGAACTCGAAGATATGTATCCAGAACTTTCCTCTTCTGAAAGAGAAGACAAAATCACAGAAAAACACAGAGCAATCTTCCTGATAAGTATTGGATCCAAATTGAAATCTGACAAACCTCATGACCTGAGAGCAGCAGACTATGATGACTGGACTTTGAACGGGGATATAATCGTTTGGGACTCTGTGAGAAAGAAAGCTCTAGAGATCTCATCCATGGGCATAAGGGTGGATGCGAAAGCTTTGTTGAAGCAACTTAAACTTAGGGGACAGGAAGACAGGAAAGATCTAAAATTCCATAGAGGTATTCTAGAAGGAAAACTCCCACTCAGCATCGGCGGTGGCATAGGACAGTCAAGGCTCTGCATGCTGTTATTGCAGAAAGCCCATATCGGAGAGGTGCAGTCGAGTGTGTGGCCGAAACACGTGGAAGAGGAGTTCATGGAAAAGAAGATCGTTTTGCTGTAGCGAAAACCTTAAAAACCCCCACCAAATCCTCAAACCAGGTGATACTCATGAAAGCAAAAGTCTATTCAACACCGACCTGTCCGTTCTGCGTGATGGTCAAGGATTGGCTGAAGGAAAAAAACATCGAGTTCGAAGACATCAATGTTGCAGAGAATCAGGATGCTGCAAAATATATGATAGAGAAGACAAATCAAAGAGGCGTCCCTGTCATCGAGATAGGAGACGAGTTTGTCGTCGGGTTCAACAAGCCAAAACTGGCAGAACTATTGAAAGTAGAGCCATAAACGGCCCATTTTTCTTTTTCTCTGATAAAGTAGTGAAAATCCTTCTACAACCCCTTTTTATATACTCCTAACGAAAGCTTTAAAAAGCTAGTTTAACCCTTCAGAATAAACTATTTATAATAGCGGGGTGAAAACAAAAATGGCAAAAGAAAACGTAATGGGAAGCTGGGCTTTCCTCATAGGAGTAATCCTGGCCATCATCTTCGCCTTTTTCGGGGCGTTTGAGTGGGTATATTGGATATTGATTATACTCGGTTTGGTTGTAGGATTGCTGAACATAAAAGACAAAGAGACCGACAAATTTATGTGGGCAGGTTTGATCATTGTAGTTGTAAACTACTGTGGTGGCGCCGTGTTCGCAACGACCAACTTCTTGGTTGTCGAGTGGTTTGTCAGCTTCATGAATAACATGTTGTTGTTATTCGTGCCAGCGACTATTGTCGTTGTCTTGAAGACACTATTTGGCCTAGCCAAATAAAGAATTAAATATTATTTTTTTCTTTTTTTCTTGTATTCTTCTAAGGCTTTAAGCATACGCTTCCGGGTTATCTTATGCTTTATTCTGTGCCTGGCTCCAGATTCAGGTATGACAATCTTAAGGCCTATGGTGAATAATCTCTTGTTGCCAAGAACCTCTGTCTTGAAATCATTGTCTGACATCAGCTTCAATGCACCGACTAGATCTTCAAAGCTCTTTATCTCCATCTTATGCAGAGCGAAAGGCCCAATCTGGGCCTTGCCTTGTATATGCGGCAGTCTCTTGAAGAAGCGCATGTTGCTGAATCTCTGGACCAAAGCGATTATGACATACAAGACCAAGATTACACCAAGCAATATGATTAACCGCATGCCTACTGTGTTGAAGGTCGCATCAAATATCAAAGACTGCCGGAGCAGGTTAGAGCTCACAACAAACGGATTATACTGAGCTATGTTCTGCACTGAATCAGCCATGCTTTCCAGAGGCAGCACAAGGTTTGAAAGGAATAGGAAGACGCTGCCCACGACTATCGAAGCGATCATGGCAGCCTCCTGGCTGAAGAAAGTATAGCCGATCACCATACCTAACAGGACAAAGAAGCTGGTCACAAGGCATAATATGACAAAAGTCAGGAGGAAATTGTCTAACAACGAACCCTTCAGGAAATAGAATACTATCGCCAATATGACTACAATCTGCAACAATATAATATAGAAGCTTGTCAGGAAAGTCGTTAGCATAAAATACTGCGGCGAGGTTGGGGTCGTGAAGTTCCTGAAAAAAGCCTTAGAGTTTTTCTCCAGGACTATCAAGGTGCTTGCCAGCAATATGCCGATGAACATGATTATCAATACGAAAAGGTCAGGCAGCAGGTAGCTCAGCTTGGTATTTTCAGGCACCACCGGGTTGATCTGTGTAGTGACCGGGCTCACTATGGTCTCTGCAGAACTGATATGCAGAGAGTTGATATCTGAAGCCAGCCTCTGTTGAGCCGCTTTCAGGCCATCAAGATCCTGCTTAAGCCCTGTTAGGCTTGATCTTAAGGAATCTATCGAGGTCTTTATTCTGGTCTTGGCTGTGTCTGCAGCAGTGACCTTGGATTCCACATCGTCAAGGCCTTCTGACACTGCACTTATGATCTTATCAAGCTCTTTTTCACGCTTGGTAAAATTGTAATTTGCCGACGCATTCAGGTCGTCCAGATCATCTAGGAAATCTAAAGTCGCAGAAGTGTTTCCCAGGTCATCCACCAAGTCATAGCCGGCATCTGCGACCGCTTGTGCATTGTTTTTTATCCTCTTTGCCCGTGTTATTATCTCGCTCATCTTGTCTTCCATGCTTGCGGTGGAAGGCACATCGACATCAAGATTTATGGCATTGACCGAAGTCTTTATGGTGTCTGCATCAGAGGAGATTTCATCTACTGCACTTTTTATTTCATCGACTGTCTGCATGTTGCTCTGGATGCCTAGCTGAGTATTAGCAAGGAGATCCAATACCCCTTCTGTCATGTTGAAGCTCAGCTCTGTGGTCCGGAAATCCACATTGGCCGATATAGAATCGATGACTACCCTGGCAAGGTTAAGCCGGGTATAATCGACATAGAAATGGATAGTGGTCGTGGCATTGTTCTTTATGACAAAATCAGGCGGGAAGACGATGCATGTATGGATCGAGCCTAGCTTTATGGCTTCGATGCATGTTTTGTTGGTATCGTAATGCTTTATCATATAGTTCTCGTTCTCAAGGACGTTTATGAAAGATTGTGTAAGATCGGTCTGGTCTGGAGCGTAAATGCCGACTGAGATATCATAAGTAGCGCTGTTGTTGAAAGCCAATCCCACCAACAATATTATCAGCAAAGGACCTAGTATAATCACAAAGGCAGATCCTTTTGCCCTCAACAATAGCTTGAAGTTCTTACTTATTATCTTTCCCAGTTTCATTTTTCTCTGACATTAATATGAATATGTCGTCTAATGATGGCTTGCTGACTCGTATGTCAACAAGGTTCTCTTTTAATGTGTCAAGTAATCTGAGAAGCTCCTGCAACACTTTCTTCGTAGTTTTGGTGTGGATGACCAGCTCCACCCCTCTTATCTCAGCTTCATATATCTTCTTATGCCTAAGGCCTGCTATTATCTTCTCATAGTTCCCCGGGTAGCACTGAACTTGAATCTCTTGTTTCTTGGTGAAGCGCATCTTGACTTTGTCAGGAGATCCTATATCCAGGATCTTGGAGTCTTTCAAAACAGCTATCCTATCGCATAAGGTCTCGATCTCGTTGAGATGATGGCTGGCGATTATTATGGTGGTGCCTTTCTTGTTCACTTTTTTTATGAGCTCCCAGATATGGTTCCTCAAGACAGGGTCTAGGTCTGCTGTCGGCTCGTCAAGGATGAGGACTCTTGGATCATGAATCAATGAACAGGCTATGTCCAGTCTTCTCTCCATACCTCCAGAAAGGTTTCTTCCCAGAAGAGTCTCTGATGACTTTAGGCCCATCAGATTGAGCAAGGTCTCCACGTTAGTTGCGATCGCATCTTTTGAAAGATCATATAATGACCCAAAATAGATAAGGTTCTCCTTCACCGTTAGGGTGTCATAGAAAGAAGGTGTCTGAGCTGCAAAGCCGTAGATCCTTTTCACATCTTCCGGCTTGTCATAGACAGACCTGAATACTGCTGATTTCTTGAAATCTAAGAGATGTTCCTGCCTAAAGGTTATGTCTCCCTGTTCAGGCCTTAGAAATCCTATTATGGTGTTTAGAAGAGTCGTCTTCCCTGAACCGCTGGCGCCTATGATTCCTAGTATCTCTCCATGAAAAACCTCTAGACTCATGTCTTTGAGAACAGTTTTGTGCCCAAAGACCTTCGTCACCCCTTTTATCTTAAAGATTGGCTCAGGCATAGACGAAAGAGAGTGGTCAGCTTTTTAAATATACCGTTTTTTATAAATATCTCAAAAAGGTTTTTAAATACATGATATTACCTAGATTCTTATGGATAAAGAGCTGTTCCTCAAGAATCTGAAAAACCAAGTCTTTTTATTGGATGGGGCCATGGGTACACAACTCCAAAAACACGGATTTGTGGGCTGTCCTGAAGAACTGAATCTCAAAGACCCTAAAATGATCAAAAATATCCATAAGAGCTATGCTGATGCTGGCTCGGATATGATACTGACCAATACTTTCGGAGCAAACAGGATTAAGCTTAAACATTACGGGCTGCAAGACAAAGTCAAAGATATAAACCAAGCAGCCATAAAGAATGTCAAAGAAGCATGTCCAGGATGTCTGGTGGGAGGTGAACTGGGCCCTCTAGGAGATTTTATTGCACCTTTAGGAAAGATAACTTATGATGAAGCCATAGAAGCATACCGGGAGCAGGCAAAAGCATTGAAAGAAGCAGACTTGCTGACCATCTCAACCATCTCTGACATCAAAGTCTTGAAGGCAGCTTTGTTGGCTGCCAAAGAAGTCTTCAAAGGACCGATAATTGTTTCGATGACCATCCAAGATGGAAGGACAACCACAGGGACAGATGTCGAGACCTATGTTGTCATCGCTGATGCTCTAGGAGCAGACATCATAGGAGTGAACTGCTCTGACGGCCCGGAAGGGATGTATGAGACAGCCAAGATAATCTTGGAAAACACAGATAAACCTGTCTGCTTCAGACCAAACGCAGGATTGCCGAAGATTGTTGGAAAAAAGACTGTCTGGGATTATCCTATTGCAAGATATGCTAGATATCTAGAAGAATATGTCAAGCTAGGCGCCAGCATAGTGGGCGGATGCTGCGGAACAGATCCTCAGTTCATAAAAGCAGCAGCTGATAGAGTGAAAAGTATGAAGCCCGTTGCTAGAGAAATAAAACAGGAGACAAAGCTCTGCTCCAGGACTAAGACGGTTCTAATCAGACCGACTCTTATCGTCGGAGAACGAATCAATGCCACCAATCGGCCTGGATTCATAGAAGAGCTGAGACAAGGCAAGGATAATTATGTCCGGAATCAGGCCTTGCAGCAAGTCGAAGAGGGAGCTTCTCTTCTGGATATCAATGTAGGAGTTGCTGGCCTGGATGAAAAAAAGAATCTGCCTAGAGCGGTTGCCGCAATACAAAATGTCGTTGATGCTCCTATATCTATAGACACCTCCAATGTTGAAGCCCTAGAGCTCACTTTGAAAGAAGCCTCTGGAAAGCCTTTGATCAATTCTGTCAACGGCTCAGAGAACAGCATGAAGCAGGTTCTGCCTCTTGCCAAAAAATATGGCGCCGCTGTCATTGCCCTCTGTCTTGATGATGCAGGAATACCAAAGACGAAAGAGAAACGGTTGGAGATTGCAAAAAGGATTATTGACGAGGCAGAAAAGATCGGCATCAAAAAGCAGGATATCATAGTGGACTGCCTTGTCTTGACGATTGCAACTAATCCTGAGAACGAAAAAATAATCTTAGAGACAGTCAAGGAGATAAAGGCTTGGGGCTATAAGACCATTTTAGGAGTTAGCAATATTTCCCATGGCTTGTCTAATAGGACAGAAGTCAACTCCAAGTTCTTGACCAAGGCAAAAAAGTTAGGCCTTGACTTGGCCATACTGAATCCTTTAGATAATATCATGCAAAAAGACACTGACATCTATATCAAGGTCGTGAAGTTCAAGAAAGAAGACTATGATAATCTACCCATAGATAAAAAATTGCATAACGCCATCCTTTACGGTGATAAAGAGAACATCGTTGAAATAATCGATGAGGCGTTGAAAACCCTTCGGGCGATGGAGATAAATGACCTGTTGATAGATGCTCTTCAGGAAGTTGGAGAGAAGTTCAACAAGAAAGAGTACTTTCTGCCTAATGTCCTCTTGTCAGCTGAAGCCATGAAAAGGGCCTTCTCCCGACTGAAAGCAGAGCTGAAGAGAGAAGGGGAGAAAGAGAAAGGGATTGTGCTGTTCGCCACAGTAGAGAACGACATCCATGATATAGGCAAGAACATCGTGATCGCACTTTTGAAAAGCCATAATTACAGAGTGATAGATCTCGGGGCCAATGTCCGGACCAAGCAGATCATCGATGAGGTGAAGAAGCAAAAGCCAGACATTCTTGCTTTGAGTGCCCTTATGACCACTACCGTGCTGGAAATGGAAAATATTATAAAAGAATTAAGAAGAACCAATATTGATATTCCAGTCATCATCGGAGGCGCTGTTGTCACCGATGATTATGCTTCGCAGATAAAAGCTGCCTATGGAAAAGACGCCCTAACAGGTGTCAAAAAGATAAATGAGCTGATAAGATGCAAAAGATAAGCAAGATCTTGAAAGAGAAGGATTTCACCTGGTCTGTGGAGATGGTCCCCCCAAGGAACGGGACGAGCAGTGATGATATCTTCGGAAAGATCAAGCAGTTGAAAGGCAAGGTCGACTTTGTCAGCATCACAAAAGGTGCAGGAGGAAGCATGAGAGGAGGGACTTTGCCCATATCATATTTTGCACAGAAAAAATTCGGCATCAATCCCATCGCCCATTTTGTCTGCAGGGAAAGGACTGATTTTGAGATCGAGAATGATCTCATGGACTTGTATCTTTTCGGCATAAAGAACATCTTGGCGTTGAGAGGTGACCCTCCTGCCGGACAGAAAGATGAGGTGTGGAGTGGTGATTATGAATACGCTTATCTCTTGGTGAAACAGATCCAAAATCTGAACAACGGATTGTATGTCCCTAGGAAAAACTTTGACAAAGGACCGAGGGAAGGCATCAAGACTGATTTCTGCATTCTTGTGGCAGGGCATCCCGAAGATCCCATTGAAGAAGAGATTGAACATCTAAGAGCCAAGATTGAAGCAGGGGCAGAAGTGATCATTACACAGATGGTCTTTTCTTTTGAAGACTACAAAGAATACGTCGAGAATCTGCGTAAAAATGGCATTGATCTTCCTGTGTTGCCAGGGATACGGCCGATGACTAAGCTTGAACAGGCAGAGTCCTGCGAGAAGTTTTTTGGATTGCCGGTGAATAAAGCCCTGAAGAAAGGGTTGGAAGATGCCAAGGACGAAAAAGAAGCATATGAGTTCGGGCTGGATTATACAGCAGATATGATAAAGAAGCTGAAGAAGTATGGCGCTCCGGGAGTGCATTTATTTGTTCTAAACGAAGTAGAATTAGTTGATGAACTGCAGAAAAGGATCTAAGATCTCTTTTTCTTCTCTAACCAAGTCCATAACAGATAGATGGCAATGACGAACAATGCTCCGTACAGGAACCACAAGGCAAAGCTCTGCTGGAAGAAAATCGGGCTGTGAGTCACCACAGGCTCTACTGCTGAATTGGCTGCCCTGGCTGTCTCTTCTGCCAAGAAAGCATCTGCTGCTGGGGCCATCATCAAAGTCTTTTCCTGCATTCCGCCTGTTGCCCTGAAGATGCTGTTGGCAAAATACATGGCTGCTGACAATCCTACTACAATACCTGTTATCGGCAGGAACTTCCTTAAGGCCTTTGCTATTGCTGGTGTGTCTTTAGGAGTGATTATGATATATTTATTCGCTAATTTGTAATGGTCCACTTCCTTGCCTTTGGCTGAGTAATGGAACTCGTCCACGATGACAAGGCCGGATGATTTCAGGTGCTTAAGGTTGTAGTGCACAGTAGAGATTGGAATCTTGAGATCTTTAGCTATCTCTGACTCTGTTGCTTCTTTTTTTGTGAGAAAATCGAGTATTTTCCTTGCTGTCTCGTTGCTTATGACCTGTGCCAGCTTCTTCGCCTTGTCCTCTTTCAGGTTGAGCAATAGGAAGGAATCTTCTGCCATGGAGCAAGAGAAGAAGAACTTGTTTATAAAGGTTGTTTTGGCTTTGAATGAGGTTGAAGCTTAGAGGAAAGATTTATAAAATAACAGTCCTTACCCCTTTCCATGGGGGGAATCGTCGGTATCGACCTGGCTGGTGTGCCGACACGTGAGACTGGTTTCGCTGTGCTGGGCCGATGGAAAAGAGCAAAGACTAAGGTTCTATACAAAGATTCTGATATAATCAAAGAGACAGCTAAAGTCAGGCCTAAACTAGTGACTATAGATGCTCCTTTAGGCCTGCCCAAGGGCCGCTGTTGTCTTGATTATGCTTGTGACTGCAAGAAGCACGGCTATATGAGAGAAGCAGAGCGGGAGTTGAGGAAGATGGGCATCAGGGTGTTTCCCTGCGGCTTTCCAACAGGCATGCAACAGCTTACTACAAGAGGGATTAAATTAAGAAAGAAGTTTGAGAAGCTTGGTTTTAAAGTCATTGAGACTTATCCTGGCAGCGCCCAAGACCTCCTTATGATTCCCAGGAAGAAAGGCAAGGATCATAAAAGATTGCAGAAAGGCCTGATAGATTACGGTTTCAAAGGTCATGTGAGCAAGAAAAACATCACAGACCATGAGCTAGACGCTATAACCAGCGCTTTTGTCGGGCAGTTATACTTAGAAGGCAATTATATCGCTTTAGGCATTCCAGAAGAATCCCAAATCATAACAGCACATCCAAAAGGACAGAAGCACATAAGAGACTATGGAACTAAGAGTAAGCAGTGAAAAAAGGGAGCAAGCTATTGACATAACACATTTGATAGCGGACGCAGTATCCAAATTAAATGTGAAATCAGGATTTTGCATTCTTTGGCTTCCGCACGGGACAGCCGCTCTTTCTATAAATGAGAACGCAGATGATAACATAGAGATTGATACTTTGAAAGCTTTGGATAAAATGGTTCCTTTGCACGCAGGTTATCTTCATGACCAGATAGACAATAATGCAGCAGCGCACATCAAAGCGAGTGTTATCGGCACCAATCTTACAATACCAATAGAGAACTCCAGAATGACCTTGGGAACCTGGCAGGGCATCTTTCTCTATGAGTTCGACGGCCCGAGAGACAGGAGAATTGTTGTTAAGGTCATAAAAACTTAATTCTTCACTTATTCTTATGCATGACTGTCAAGCCTGTTGATATCATAGTCAGCCACACCAGACCAGACAGGATAAGCACCACCAAGGTTTTCCATCCGCTTAGATAAACCAAGCCGATGGCTGCAAACAAGCCGACAAAGATGGTCAAGGCCATATTCTTTTTAAGGCTCCTGAAAATATCGTTAAAAGGCTGCTTTGGTTGGCGCTTTATCTGATATTCTCTGATGATCTGCTCTTTAAGCAGCTTCCTTTGCACTTTTGTGTTCTGCATGGTGAAAGCTTTAACCTCAAGATTTATAAATCTTGCTCTTCTTCTCAAATCATGATAGAGCTCGAAAAGACTTTCCTGGCAAAGAAGCTCCCAGAAGGGCTTAAGAACTGTAAGCATAAAGAGATCATAGACATTTATATCCCCAAGGAAGCCGTACATCCATGCCTTAGGATCCGGAAGAACGAAGATAGATATGAAATCACGAAGAAAAAGCCTGTGAAAGACGATCCGTCTAAGCAGATAGAACACACCGTGCCTTTGGCAAAGGAAGAATTCGACTCTTTGATGAAGCTAGACGGCAAGAAAGTCCGCAAGATCAGATATGATTATGAATACAAAGGAAAAAAGGCAGAGTTCGACGTGTTCCAAGGTCCTCTTAAAGGAATTGTAGTAGTCGACTGCGAGTTTGATTCTGAAGAAGAAAAAGCAGCCTTCAAGATGCCTGATTTCTGTCTGGTAGAGATAACCCATGAACAATTCATAGCAGGCGGCATGGTCTGCGGCAAGACATATGAAGACCTAGAAGAAGACTTAAAGCGCTACAACTACAAGAAACTCTTTCTATAAAAAACCACCTAGAAGTAGTTAACAGCAAAAAATTTATAAATTCCAGGTCTATACGTTTCGATATGGAAGCCGTCCAGAAGAAGCCGGAGAAGATTTCCACTAAGAGGATGAGCTACCAGCTTCTCGAAGCACGGGCCTTCGGCAACAAGCTCAGGACATGGGATTCTATAGAAGACATGGAAAACAGCGATTACAAAGGCACAGTCACCATGAGGCATAAGAATGTCTATGGCGGAGGCTTTATCGAGTACAGGGTTCCTGTCTTCAAGATATCTAAGATGGTTGATGAATGGGTAAGAAGAGGCGCAAGAAAAGAAGACATCACCTTCAACGAAAGCGCACCTGATGACACCCTTCTGATCCAAGGAGAAGTTGCAAGGTCCTGGGTCGGTTATCATCTAAGATTCTCAACAGAGAAAAAACCTATGAGAGACGCCTTGAAAGACTGCAAGCACGCAAGAGGCCTGCAAGTGAAGATGCTGCTGCAGAAACACCTCACTCCTTCAAGCTATGAAGACATACAAGCTCTCTTAGAGATGTTCCCAGAGCATGTTGTTGAGTTCAGCGCTTACAACCATTGCCTAGGCGACATCCCCGGAAGGAACGCTGTGATCTGGGAAGTTAGATTGTATTAGCATAAAGCTTATATACTATCCAATATTTCTCTTTTTCATGAAACACTTGGTTTTTATATTGGCCTTTCTTTTGGCCATAGGATCCTCTTATGCAGCAAACCTAGGAGTAGTAGTCGAGTTTCCAGCCGGAACAATACACCAGGAATGCATAAGCGTGCCTGAAAACACAGACGGCTATGAAGCTCTGCAAGAGACCTCCTTAGACATCGGCTGGTCTGATGACAGTCTATTCGGCCACGCCCTCTGCAACATAGAAGGCGTAGGTGATAATGTAGTGGGAACAGGCTGTGCCTGGGGCTCTGAATACTGGGGATTCTTCATAGCAAATAATAATGATTGGCAGTATTCTCCTGTGGGTTTTGACGGTCCAGGAAACTGCTGGAATAATGACGTAAACTCTTGGGACGGCCATTACTGTGCAAGACAAGGAGATGTAATCGGTTTATCTTATGGAAGTTATGGAACAGAACCGACTTTTTTTCCTTATGATGAAATCTGTGAGAACAAGCTGAAGTTCAAAGATGTCAAGATTTATGTAGATGATGACAAGAGCTCAGCGGATGAGGACGGCGGAAGGATAACGGATGTCAAGCCAGGCTCTGTCATTGAGATTAAGATAGAGATAGAGAATCTCTTCACAGATGAAGAAGACATAGATATCAACAATATAGAAGTCAGCGCTATTATATATGACATCGATGACGGTGATAATCTTGACGATGATGCATCTGACTTTGACCTTGGCCCTGAGAAAGATGAAACAGTCAACTTAAGGTTCAAGATACCTTACGATGCAGAAGAAGACACCTATGACTTGCTGTTGACAGCTGAAGGCACAGATGACAATGGGGTGGAGCACAAGGCAGAGATAGAATATGACTTAAGGATCAAAAAAGAAGACGAGGAAGCCGTCATAAAGAACCTTGAATTGAGTCCTCAAGTGATTGAATGCGGAAGGACCAGCTCTCTTGAAGTGGAGCTCATAAACACAGGAGAAGACGATCTTGAAGTCTCTATCCAGATGAGCAATGAAGAACTAAATCTTTTCGAGACAAGAAACCCCAAACTTGGAGAAGGAGACACTAGGAGCTATAGCTTTGAGATAAGCACTTCAGGAGCAGATAACAAGATATATCCTATCAAAGTCTTCTTTGATTTCGGCTATGAGACCAGGACTGAAATCCTTGATCTGGAAATCTTTGGCTGCGAAGAAGAAGTGAAACAGGGGAATGTTGAAGGAACAAACACTTATACTAATCCTCCAGAAGGAACATTCATTGCAACAGGCTTTGCCAGCAAAGAAGTTGAAGAAGATTTCTTCAATACAATAGGATGGTACGTCTTACTCATAGTACTGGCAATAATAGCAATTGTTATTGGTATAATCATGATCTACAGATTATAATTTCTTTGCATAATAATAGAACTTATCCCCTCTTTTTATCTTCTGCTTCTTGCACCAGGACTGCATCAGCTTATTGCTCTGCAATACTAAGAACGATATCTTTTTCAGCTTCAGTTTCTTGCATTCCTTCTCAAAAGTCTTCAACAGCTTGACTCCGACGCCTTTTCTCCTGAAATCTTTCTTCACCCAAAGATAAACTAGGAAAGAGAAACTTTTCTTTTTCCATACTTCAGATATAATAAAGCCGACCATCTCTTTGTCTTCTTCAGCTATAAGGGCAAGGTTCATGTTCTTGTCTGAAAGGAACGCCTTGACATAGCTCAGAGGAGGGTTCTCCTTGCCGACACCACCGCCGAATTCTGGCGTAGAGTTAAGTATCTTAAGTATTTCTTTCGCATCTGAAAGCTTGCCTTTGCGGATTTTCATGCTAGAAAGAAAGAGACCGTGCTTTTTAAAGCTTATGCCAAGACCAACAAACTTAAAAACCCCTCTTGATTACTTTTCTGCATGAAGATAACTGTTTTGGGTGGTGTTGTTTTCGCGAAAGAGCTCGTAGATGTCTATAAGCAGCTTGAAGATCTGGGCCACGAACCCTTGATGCACGAAGACATGTTCGGAATAGCAGACGGCACAGCCAAAGAGCTTGTCGAAGGCATCTCCAAGAGCCATGCTGAAGTGAAAAAGAGCCACAACTTCATCAAATGGTGGCATGACTGCATCAAAAAAGGGGATGCTGTTTTAGTCTGTAATTATGACAAGAAAGGCATAAAGAACTACATAGGTGGCAACACCCTCATGGAGATAGGCTTTGCCCATGTGAATGATAAGAAAGTCATACTTCTAAATCCAATACCTAACATGCCCTACAAGGACGAGATAGAGGCCATGACTGATAAGGTCCTAGAAGGCGATCTATCAAAGATTTGAAGCCCTTATTATCAAATGCACATCCATCTATATCTGACCTTACGATCACCAGATCTAACTTCTCTATTGCCATGTTCATCCGTAAAAAACGCTCCTATATAAGCTTATAGAAAGCCTTAAAGTAATTTAAGAAGTTTCCAGCCGCTCTTTAGTCATCTCAAGCAGTTCCGTCAAATGCGCTACATCTCTTTCTGTTGTCATATAATAGGTGCCGTCAGGATACTTACAGACATGAAGTTCTGTCTTTACACCGCGTATCTCATCTGCATCAACTCCCAAAACAACCCGCTGGTCAGGAAACCTTAATATCTTCTCTAGCAGTTTTCTGGGAAGCCCTCTGTCATCCCTGTATCTTAAGAACCTTCTTGCTTCTCTTTCAGAGAGCTCGCCATCTTCAGGTATTGCTTGACCTACAACAATGGTTCTTGATTGCTCATAGGCTGACAGGACAAGCGCCGTCAGCATACTTGCAGGGCGGTCTGTGCAACTAGGGAATAGCTCTGCCTTTAAAGGTTCACTCTCTTTGACTATGCAATAAATCATAGGATTCGGATAGACCGGGAGTATATAAATCTTTCCCTATGACCCTACTCAGAAGTGGTTAAATTAGGCTTTAAAAGACAACATTTAAAAACCCTCGATCTCTCCTGAATATTGCAGGTAGGGCAATACTTAACCATCGGTCTTTATGACTGAGGAAAGTCCGCCCACTGAAAGTGGCCACTCACGGAAGTGAGATCCGGAAACAGATGGCAACCGCTCAGAAACGAGACCACCTGTGAGGAGGATGATGACGGCGAAGTGCTCGGCGACGGGCATGAGTTAACCCTTGGACGTTCTCACAGGAAAGGATGAAACGGCGAGTCCTGGTTTGTGCAACCCTGTATTGGGGCTAAGTTAAATGTTAAGGCGATCCGTCCATAGCAACGTGGGGATCGACAAAAGGCGGCTTATAACTGTTCTACCTGCATTTCTTTTCGCAATATTTATATAACTCAAACCTTACTAGTATTCTATGAAGAAAAAAACCCGTCTCATCATATTCATTATAATTGCTATTTTGATAGCTTTACCTTTCTTAATACAAGGATATAATTCTATTGCAAAGAAACAGAGAGAACCAATAAAATACTGCGTGGTTGATGAAGATTGTGCAATAAAGCTGTATGTCCTGTATCCTTGTGGTGGGTGGGCCACTTGCTTCAACAAGGATGAAAAACCAATGAATGATGTTACGCTTGGCATGGCTGCCTGCGATTATCCGCCAGACGGCTGCACATGCCAAGAAGGAGAATGTCTTACTTGTGTAGGCGAGCATTGTCACTGAACCAATAACTCTTCCGAAACCCTTCCGCCACCGTCGGAAATCTTCAGGCAAGGCTTATTAATAAGAACCATTTTCTCCAATAATGACTAGATATTACTTCGACACTTGCATCTGGAGGGACTTTTACGAAGACAGGTTTGGACCTAGAGGCAGGCCGTTAGGTAAGTACGCTAATGCTTTAGTTATGAAGATTATCCAAGATAAAGACACCTTACTGTTTTCTGATTTCATTTTCAAGGAATTAAGATTGCGTTACGAAAAAGTAGAGATAAACAATATGCTAAATTTTTTGTTTGTTTCTGAAATATTAGAAAGAGTTGCAATATATAAAGAAGATCAAATTGAGGCAGAAAATATAGCTAAAGAAAGAAATATTCCTCCAGCCGATGTCTTGCACGCTATTTTGGCCAGAAACAACAAAGCAATAATGGTATCTCAAGATAAGCATTTCTTACAATTAGATGATATTGTCGAAGTGAAAAGGCCAGATGAACTTATTTAGTGTCCCATCCTCGTTCCTTGACTAGCTCTTTATATGCTTGCTCTCTTATTCTTCTCTCTTCTGCATAAGTCGTCTTCACCTTCGCCTTACCGTAGAATCTCCTGGAGAACTCTTTAGCCAACCATTCCCTTTCATCTTGTTCTACTTTACTCCTCACAGCCTCTCTTATAAACTCTGTAGTTGTTGAATAGCCGTTCTCCTTCATGCTCTTGTTCATCCTGCCTACAAGACTCTCTTCCATCCGAATACATACAATTTCCATTGTAAAACATTGTAATACAATGTAATATATAAATGTTTTGGTTTTCGTAAGAAAAAAAAAGCTCCGAATGTTAGTGAGGCTGTTTTGTTTCAGAGAAACAAAACGTTGAGAACGCGGGTGAACAAATGTTTTGGTTTTTAGAAGTATTCTGCCCACAATTCTTAATCATTCATTAAAACAACATCTGGTATGCTTTGTTGTTTGAATATTTTTTCACTTTCTAGAATTGCATATCTTGCCACTTGAAAATGTTCTCTTATTTCACGTAAAACATGCACTTCTAAATTGACGTGGTCTATTGTTAGAAAAAACTCATAAGAACCTATTATCTTGAAGACTTGCACAACGTTCTTGTGCTGCTTGACAAACTGAAGAAACTTATTTATTTCCGAGACATTTCGGTAATCAATATTGAGCAATGTGTGTGTTCTATACACAGGAATATTTTGCGCTTCAAGAATAACAGAATATTTTCGTATAATCTTGTTTTTTTTTAAATATTTTCTTATACCCACCACGGTTTTGGGATCAATCTTTAGTTTTTGTGCTATTGAAAACATAGAAATACGAGCATTGTTTTGCAATTGTAGCAACACTTTTTTTTGTAGAGATGATAGATTAACAGCATCTCGGTCACCAGACACAACTATTTCCGCATCATCTGTTTTATTAATAAGAAAAGCTGGGTTGTAGATGTGTTTTACTATTATAGGATATATTGCCATATTGTTTATTTTTCTCTTGAATGTCTGTAAAAAAGTTTTATCTTCTTTGTTGAAAAGGGATAGGTTGGGAACACAATATTCAACCAATATATCCGCGCCCTGGGCACAACTTTCTATTTTCACAATATACGGGCTCTGCTCAAGGTATCCTATAACATCGTTTTTCGCCTCGAAATCTAAGAAATTGTAAAGAACCATTACATTTATCAGGCCAAACTTTGCAGGGTCTATGATTGTTTGGTAGTTAAAGACCCATTTCTTCTTCTCTATGCTGTTCAACAGGTAACTCGCTGATTGCTGGCTTGCCCGAGTATACTTACCCAATTCTTTAGTCGTTATTCTCGAGTTCACCGAGAGAGCATACAACAATTTTCTTAATTTTGTGTTCATATTTTTGTAGAAAAGGAATAACCTTATTTAAATTTATCTTATTTAACAGAATAGACTGAAATTATTTAACAAATTTCTTCATAAGCTTGAATATATTGTTGAGCAACCTTTTTAGGAGAATAAAGTGCTTGCAGTTCCTCTTGTCCACGACGCACCATATCTGCGAAATTGTGTGGGGCGTCAAGAAACTCTCGCATAGATAAAACTATTGCGTCAACAGAACATGGCGAAGATATTTTAATCGCAAGAGGTTCTGGAGTGTCGAGGTGATAAATTTCCCTATGAGAAGGAATATCTGATATTGCGACAACACAACCATTGAGAACGCCTTTTGCTATACCAAGAGGAAAAGCTTCAAACCTACTAGGCGCGATTTGTAAATTTGCAATTCTCTGATATGCCGCGACTTCTGACTCCTCTATCCACCCAGTAAAATGCACGTTTGTACCTACCAACATTTTTTCCATAATCTTACGATATTCTACAGGATCAGAATGTGATTTTGAACCAATAACTACTAACTTCACAGATTCGTACTTAGGATAGACTACTTTAAAGGCCTCTGCCAATTCAAGTACTCCTTTGTTATCATCTAACCTACCAACATAAAGAAGCACAGTTTCACCAAGTGGTGCTATCTGGGATTTTAAAGAATCCACAACTGCTGAATCCAAGTCATTAGTAGTTACAACATTTGGTAGTATTCTATATGGTGGCAATCCTCCACTTAAATCACTAAATTCTTCCACAAAAGAAGCTTCCGCAGCAGGACTTAACAAAGTAACTAGGTCCACCAAATCCAAAATTGAACGCTGGGCATCATACTCATTAGGTATGAAACTATGGAACGTATGGACAACACCTGCAGAATCAAATAACCCTTTTACTTTAGCTAATCCACCTAAAGGCATTTCTTTAGGTGACCACGCCCAGGAATGCACATGTAATATATCATAGTCATTACCTTCCTGTTTAGAATGAAGTAAAAAATCATCTAAAGAAGAGAAATGTATTGTCTCTCCAGAACTAAGAGTATAATCGTGTCCAGGAATTGATTGAGCTGAAAGTGCATCTACCCACAAACCTTCAGCCCTTAGGGCAGAAGCTAATTCAATCTGTGCTTTAGAGACACCCGACTTTCTGCTAGGATGCAATCCGAGAAACAAAACTTTCTTCATTTTCTGATATAAACTCTCCCAAATACCCCTTATTATCTTAGTATATGATTAGCATATATAAAATTTAATTTGAGAATTTTTGTTAAAAAGGAATCATACGGGAAAACAACAACAAAAAATAACAAAACATATTCGATTCCATAGATTCTGCTTTTTTGTAATTCTTTATAAAGCCAAAAGCTTTAAAAACCCTTAACTATTTCTTCTTCTTATGGCAAGAGACAAAATAAACATGCCCAGCAGTGGCGCAGGAATTACAAGGTATTTTGATGATTTCAAGAGCAAGATTGAGTTCCAACCAGTTCATGTCATCGTGATGGTCATAGTTGTGATTGCAATCGTGATTTTTCTTAAGTATTGGTTAGGTGGATAAAGATGATGCCTGGAATGAACAGCAGACAAGCAAAAGCCATGATGAAGAAGATGGGTATCCAGCAACAAGACTTGGATGCTAAAGAAGTCATTATTCGCCTGGAAGACCGTGAAATCATCATTAGAAACCCTGAAGTGGCTAAAGTAAACATGATGGGTCAGGAAACCTATCAAGTTGTGGGACAAGCTGAAGAAAGGTCTCTGGATACAACACCAGAAATCTCAGAAGAAGATATTCAAACAGTTGTTGACCAATGCGGATGCAGCAAGAAAGAAGCTCGAGTGGCTATTGAGGAAGCCAAAGGCGACTTGGCAGAAGCCATTCTTGAGCTTAAAAAGTAGAAATCTTAATAAATCGCTCCGCTTTCTCCACTAATATGCCTAGTAACTTCAAGATTACAAAAGATATGCAGTTGAAAGAGCTTATCTCTAGGATTCCACCTATATTGAACGTTGATATTGTTGTCTTAAAAGGTGAAAAATATCTTGTTGGCCATAGGAATATGAAGAGAAAGATAAAAGGCCAGACTCTGCATTGGCTCTTTCCCGGCGGCAGAGTAAGATGGACAGAAACGCCTCAAGAAGCTGCATTACGCATTCTAAAAACAGAGCTTCCAGGTGTTAAAGCTAAACTTAATAAGATCATCACAGCGACTGCTGATAGGGGCTATGACAGGCGCGCTCATGGAGTCACTTTATACTTCTTGTTTGAGTATCAATCTGGAAAGCCTAAGCCTAACGAGCAGCTTAATAAGTTCAAATGGATCAACCATGAAGACTTTTTAAATCTAAAAAGAGCCTTTACCTTACATAAAAGAATCTTGGCTGAATTGGACATTGCTATTAGGACAAGAAATACAAGTGAAGATGAGATTCTTGTAGAGGTTAACCAGAAAAACATACCTATTGGCACCATACTAAAGAGAGATGCTCACAACACCATAACTCATTACCACCGGGCAGCACACATGATGATCTTTAACTCTAAAGGAGAAGTGGTACTGCAGCAGAGGCCATTCACCCAGGTACGATTGCCTGGTTATTGGGATATGCATGGAGGACACCAGGCTGCAGGCCAGACCATAGAGCAGACTGCTATTGCAGAGCTGTCAGAAGAGCTTGGAATCTCTACACTGCTTGCCTTCAGAAAGATAGGCCTTTACAAAGGCAGAAAACAAAGGGAATTCTGGTACCTCTTCTATGGCATAGACGATGGTCCCTACGGCTTTGACAGGAATGAAGTGGCTCAACTAAAAGCTTTTGACCCAGAAAATATATTGAAGGGAAAGTATAAAGACTACAAATTCTCTAATTTTGTGCCCTTACATCTCAAAGCGTTGAGAGATGTCTGGATGGCTTTGAGGAAGAAATAAGCGAACCAAACCCCTTTCCTCTTTAAAAACAGAAACTTATTTATATAGGCTATTCTCTATAAATCTTGGGGCTAGATAAGAATATGGAAAAATTTCAGGTTTTAAGAGATGAAGCTAAGAAAAAGATACGTATAGCAGATCATATGTTAACAATTACTTTTCCTCTGGTGCAGGATCCAAAGCTTCTTCTGGCAATTCTTGAAAATGTCTTTCTCTCCCAGACGAACGCTATGAGCTCTGTGTTGGAATATGAGCGCCTTTTCAAGCGAATACCTCCTTTCCATGACACTTTTGATTCAAAATTAAATATGTTCCAGTCTAAAATCATGCCTCGGTTCAAGATTGACCCTGTTTATCTTAAAGCTATGAAAGATATCAAATCTATTGTTGTTGGACATAAGCAGAGTCCTATAGAATTTGCAAGAAAGGACAAATTTGTTATATGTTCTAATGATTATCAGATGAAAACTTTAAATACCAGTGATGTTAAGAAATATATTGCCCTGACAAAAAAGTTTGTGAAAGAAATGGAGGCGTTGGTAAGTAAAAATGACCAAATGTTCAGAAGCAGCTAAAGCAGAGATTGAGGATGCATTGCATAATTCTCATGAAGAGTTCAAAAGAGTTGAACACCAGATTTATGTTAGTTTGAAATACACTAGAACTGTTGATGTCTTGATGAACATAATCAGCAGGATGATTGACGGCTATAACTTTATGATTGAAGCTTTGCTGAAGTACGCTATTGAAAAAAAGATGGCAGAAGCCATGCCTGATTCTCCAATAGAAAAAGGAAGACTTCTGCAAAGGATATTTCCAGAAGAACAAAAGATTGTTGATAATGTCGAGCTTTATTTTTTACTTAGAAAGATTTTTAGGTCCAGTCCTCAAAGAGAGAAAGAGTACAGGCGACACGTCACTTTAAAGACTATTGTTGACGGCAGGGAAGAACTTGTGAATATTGACATAATCACTAATTATTTTAATTATATAAGCGAATTTTTACAATATGTTGAAGAAATGATGAAAGATGTCTAGATGTATAGCTGTTGTTTCGGGAAAAGGAGGTGTTGGCAAGACAACCACTGCGATAAATATTTCTACGTCCATGAACAAGCATGGGAAAAGGGCGGTTCTTGTTGATTCTAATGTTTCAGCACCTAATGTTGGATTGCATCTTGGTATAAACAATCCTAAGAAAACTCTTAACCAAGCCATAAGAAATGATATTAACATAAAAGATGCCATTCATAAGCATTCATCAGGCCTTAAGCTTATCCCTGCAAGTTTGTCTATTGATGAATTAAAAGTCATAGATATAGAAAATTTCCGCAATTTTATTCCTGAAATTAACAAATACGCAGATATTGTTGTCTTGGATGCCGCAGCAGGTCTTAATAGTGAAGCCCTTGCAGTTCTGGAAAGCTGTGATGAAGTTCTGGTTGTGACAACGCCTGACTTAACATCTGTAACCGACGCTTTGAGGACTATGAAAGTTGCAGAGTTTTTGGAAAAACCAATCATCGGAGTTGTTTTGAATATGCTTCGAAATGACAAATTTGAGATGAAACAAAAAGCAATAGAAGAGATTCTTGGTTATCCAGTCATAACAAAGATTCCTTATCACAAGCATGTGAAAGAAGCTTTTAGAAAAAAACAACCTGTAGTGCATAGTCATCCTAAGAGCAAAGTGAGTAAAGAATACGAAAGACTAGTTTCTTTCATTCTGGGCGAGAAATACTTTGAAACAGCCAAGCAAAACACCATGATGAATTATGTTTTGAGGAAGTTGGGGTTGTTGTAAACTAAAGCTTTAAAAACACTTTCTTATTCTGCTCTCCTATGAAAGATATGAAAGCATTAGCCATCTGCCATAAAGGCTTTGAAGATGTGGCTGCGAAAGAAGTGAAAGAATTAATCAAGGCAAATAGCACTATAAATGATTCTGCCATCATCTTTCCTCTGAAGAAGCTTGAAGACCTTTGCCTTCTTACCTACAAGACCCAGAGCCTCATAAAAACATTATATTTTTTCCACGAAGTGCAGGTGAGCAATAAGTTAGACCCCAGCATAAAGAAAATAAAGGAAAAAATAAACGAAATTGACTTCAAACCCTGGTTTGATAAAGAAACAAAGTTCAAGGTTAAGTGTGC
>JBDRIN010000064.1:0-4183 GCA_043815805.1 archaeon
AAGCCCAAACCTAATGCGATCATTTCCAAGGTAACGGTCGCCTCAAAGGTGATTGGCAGCATGCCCGAAGCAACAACGTTTATTATTCTGGATATGATATAACCGACAGCGCAGCCGATGGAACCGCCTATAAAACCCAGTAGACTAGCTTCTATAAGAAATATCTCCATCACGTCATAGTTCGTTGCGCCTATGGCCTTCATGATACCAATCTCCTTGGTCCTTTCCATGACAGAGATGAACATGGTGTTTGCTATGCCGACCCCGGCAACCAAAAGCGAGATAGAGGCGATTCCCCCGATAACAAAGGTGAGAACAGAAAATATGGAGCTTGTCATCTCGGCCATCTGCTCACTTGTTATGGTCGATATCGTATTGTCACCGTACTTTTTCTCCAGCTTCTTCTCAATCTTTTCCGCAACATCATCAATGTTGTCTGTATCTGAGACTTGGGTATATATCATGGTAAGCGCGTTCTTCCCGCCAGCAAGCTCCCTAAGGTCATCCAGAGGGATGTAGATGTTCTGGTCGTCCTGAGTGTTGCCGATGGACTTGAGGTTTCCTATGACTTTGAACTTCTGACCCTTTATGTAGATGCTGTCGCCCATGCCGACATCCTCTTCAAAAATATCACCCACAATCCTATAGCCTATTGCTGCAACGCCCCGCTCGCCATCTTTAGCAGTCCTACCTTCATCAATCTCAAATATTCTCATCTCCAGAAACATCTTATCGTAAGCATCGGGTGTTCCCCCTGTTATGTAAGTCGATATGACCTCGTCTTTGTATCTGACAGGCAAGGTCTTCATGAGAAGGCCAACAGCCATCTTGACACCACTTATGTCCTCAATAGTCTCTACATCTTCATCCGTCAAGCTCTCGGCAGTAAATGCAGACATCCCAAAGCCTCCGTCTGAACCTGGCATGATCATTATCTTGTCAGAACCCATGCCTTCTAGCTGATCTGTTATCGATTGCTCGAGCCCAAAACCTATTGAAAGAAGGCTGATTATCGAGGATATCCCAATAATTATACCCATTATCGTCAGAATGGAACTGATCTTTCTGTGCTTTAGTGTATCTGTCGCTATTTCCAAACTCTCTCTTATCATATTATCTCCTCAAAGCCTCAACAGGCTGCAACTTGGCAGCCCTTCTTGCCGGCCACAGGCCGGAAATTACACCGATAACAGTCGAAAAAATCAAAGACAAGACTATCATTTCAGGTGACACCACAGCATTGAAAGGAACAGGTATGATGTTGACTGCAACGGCTGTTATTACCTGTGATATCACGAAACCCAGGATGCAGCCCACTACACCGCCGAAGAATCCCAAAAGACTGGCTTCTATCAGAAATATCTCCATCACATTATAGTTTGTCGCGCCTATGGCCTTCATGGTCCCTATCTCCTTGGTCCTCTCCATGACAGCAGTGAACATGGTGTTGGCTATGCCAAAACCTGCAACTATCAGGGCTATTGACGCGATACCTCCCAGCACAAATGATATAACGCTTATTATCGAACTCGCGCTGTCAGCTATCTGCTGGCTGGTAGAGGCCTGATAATAGCCTTCTCCATACTCATCATCAAGCTCTTCCTCTATATTTTCGGCGATGCTCTCTATTCTTTCCACATCCGAGACTTTGGCAAAAATCACTGTTATAGAATCCGGGGTATCTGTCAACTCTCTCAGCTGTTGCATCGGTATGAAAATGGACCTGTCCCTCTGGTTATTTGCAGTTGATTTCAATATCCCAACGACCTTGAATCTTTCTCCCATCACATAGATAGAATCTCCTATACTGACTTCTTTCTCAAAAACTTCCTCCGAAGTCGTCTTTCCTATTACAGCAAGTCCTCTTTCTCCTTTCTTGAAATACCTGCCAGAATCTATTTCCCAAACCTTCATTTGTTCAAAAATCTTTTCCGTGTCTTCCGAGCGTATCCCTATCACCTGGCCTATCATGTTTTCTTTTTTGTATTTAACTGGAATCGATTTTACCAAGGTCCCAAAGGCCACCTCAACACCACTCTCAGATTCGACCATGTCTATGTCATCCTCAACAAGACCCTCGCCAGAAAAGGCAGACATAAAGTCAGAGCCTGAAGAAACGATTATCTTGTCATTGCCCACAGCATTGAGCTGCTCTATGACAGCCTGCTGCAGACCCTCACCAATAGAAAGAAGGGCGATAATAGAAGTTATGCCAATCACTATACCTAGAATCGTCAGGGCAGAACTGATTTTCCTGTGCTTCAAACTACTAACAGACAATTCTAGACTTTCCCTAATCATCTAGTCACTTTTTCTTCCTATAGTACCAGACGCTTATCGCAGCAACAACCACGACCACTATGACAAACGTATAGTCAGCAGGAGCATTGGTAGGCATAGCCTCGACTGTTTTTGTGACAATGTAAGTGTTCTGGAACTTGTCCCTGTAAGAAATTTCCAGGGTTATCAGGTATTTGCCAGAGACGCCTGCCAGGTTCTGCAAAAGGTCAATCGTCTCAGAGTCGTCAACATCCAGGCTCCCTATATAGAACTCCTTGGAGCCATAGTCAGAAGTTGCTTTAACAGTGACAAACTCTGCCGGCCCGCTTCCCTTGTTGGAAATGGTTATCTCGGCTTCTCCTAATGTACCGTAAAAGAAGTTGGCCCCAGAATCAACAGAAGCAACAAAGTCAGCATCGCCTGTTATTGTCAGACCTATGTTGACTATTTGGGTATAGTTGTTAATCCTTGCCTCGTCCTGGTAGGATAGAATAACTGGCACAGAGTTGATGCCAACAGAAGCGTCAGGATTAATCACTATTGGGAATTCGACTCTTTGGCTATCAAAGGATTCCAAGCTCTGTATCACAATCTCTCCTCCAGAGCCCATCGTGGAGAAGACGCTGCTCTGATTAAGGGATATCTTTAGATACTTGGCAGTACCGTCGCCAACATTCTTGATATCAAAAGAAAGTAAGACGTTCTTTCCGGGTTCTGGTGTTGTGTCATAGCTAACGTTAACTATCTGGAGTATTGGATACCTCTTTATCTGAACAGGTACAGAGATTGTCTTGGAATACTTTGTTGTCCCGCTATAGTATTCAACATCAACTGTCACGAACGAATTGGCTGTCTTGGCATCCTCGTCAGCCTTTATTATTATGGAAGTCTGCTGCGAAGAGGCTGAAGCAATAGCGCCCAGCTCCTGCGTAGCGTCGGACAAGAGCTTCAGGGAAGGGCCTGCTTTCTGCTCAACAAAAACATTGGTGATTTCAGATGTTCCTGCATTGGTAAATGTAAGAGTAAGTATCGCCTGGCTCCCAGGTTTTAGGGTATCCGCTGACAGCGACCAGCCCACGCTCAAAGTCAAAGCAGCCTCAACAGTTGTAGCCAAAAGAACCATGGCAATTAGAACGATAATAAACCTTTTCATCTTTTAACACCTCTCTTTATTATTTGGCCGTCCTTTAAATATATTAGTTTCTTTGCCTGCATGGCTATCTTCTTGTCATGTGTCACCATGACAAGGGTAACTCCTCTTTCTTTATTTAACTTCTTTAGTAGATCCAGAACCTCCGCGCCTGACTGGGAATCAAGATTGCCAGTAGGCTCGTCTGCCAGGATTATGTCAGGATTGTTAGCCATGGCCCTTGCGACAGAAACTCGCTGAATTTCTCCGCCGCTCAGCTGAGAGGGATAGTGACCAAGCCTCTGGCCAAGCCCAACAGTCTTTAGCAGTTCCTCGGCCCGCTTCTCCCTGTCAGGGTAATTGCTGAATATCATGGGCAGCTCAACGTTCTTGACAGCCGTAAAGTTGGGTATAAGATTGAAGAACTGGAAGATGAAACCTATGGTCTTTCTTCTTATCCTCGCGACCTCGTTATCATCCAGCTTGGAGATGTCACTTCCGTTTACCATTATGCTCCCGGTTGTAGGCCTGTCCAAGCAGCCTATCATGTGCAGCATGGTAGACTTGCCAGAACCGCTGGGCCCCATTATAGAGATGAACTCTTTCCTGTTTATTTTCAGATTCGTCTTTTTCAAAGCATGAACAGGGAGCCCGGTCTTGCAGTAAGTCTTGCTGACATTCCTAAGCTCCAGAACAGGTTTCATCATAATTTAGATACAATTTAAAACTCTTAAAAATAATAGTTCTTATGCAGGAAATGGAAAACCTCAGAAT
>JBDRIN010000065.1:0-9730 GCA_043815805.1 archaeon
ACTTCCAATACTCATCCAGAGATTATGGGAAGCAAGAGACAAGGCCAAGAAAAAGAAAGACCAGATAGCAAGCATGGCCCTTAAGACAACGATGAACTCTTTCTGGGGCGCGCTTGCAAGCCCTAACTGCCGCTATTACAACTTTGACATGGCAGAGTCTATAACAGGCTCTGCAAGGTTCATAATCAAGACCACCATGCAGAAGATCAAAGAGATGGGCTACGAAGTCATCTACGGTGATACAGACTCTATATTCATAAATTTAGATGTGAAAACAGATAAAGAAGCAGAGAAAATTGGCAGGAAAATACAAGAAGACATCAACGCTTACTTCCAAAAATATGTCGAAGAGAATTATAACATGAAATCCTTCTTGGAGTTGGAATTCGAGAAAGTCTATGTCAGGTTCCTGATGCCAAAGGTCAGAGGTGGAGAGGCAGGCGCAAAAAAGAGATATGCTGGTCTCAGGATGAAAGACGGCAAAGAAAAGATGGAATTCACAGGACTGGAATTCGTCAGGAGGGACTGGACAGACCTGAGCAAGAAATTCCAACTTGCTTTATTGGATAAGATATTCCACAAGCAGGAAGTTGCTGTTTTTATCAAGAAGTTCGTCGACGACCTGAAAAAAGGCAAATTTGATGATCTATTAGTCTATAAAAAAGCCATAAGAAAAGACCTTGAAGGATACACCAAGACGACTCCACCTCATGTCAAAGCAGCCCGCAAGATGAAAAGCTTACCGAGCAACATAATACACTATGTCATGACTGATGACGGTCCTGAACCCATCCAGATGCTGAAACACAAGATAGATTATGACCATTACATAGAGAAGCAGATAAAACCCATAGCAGACTCTGTCCTCGGTTTCTACGGCCAGAAATTCGATGACGTCCTAGCCAATAGCACACAGAAAACCCTGTTTGGCTTCTGATTCTAAGTACAGTTCAAAGGCGATCCTAAAATCAGGGGTAAACTTGGCTTCATCCTTTTCCATGAGCCTCTTTATCTGGTCTCTAGAAAGGAAACGGACAGTCTTCATCTCTCTTGCCTCTGGCTTGAAAGGGCCTTCGCAGCAGCAGACATAGACTCTCCTTTTCTCTTTATGATTATCTGAGAATTCGTCATAAGAAGCGATGAAATGAAGTTTTCCTTTGATACCCACTTCCTCTTTGAGTTCTCTCTGAGCAGCTGCTTCATAGCTCTCTCCAGCCTCCACCTGGCCGCCTACAGACACATCGTAATAACCAGGGAAATAAGCTCTGTGAGTAGCTCTTTTCTCAACCAACAATTGATCTTTAGAATTTACAACCCAGACAATGACTCCTCTATGAATCAGGATATTCTTGTGGATATAGTCCCGGCTGGCCTTGCCTATGATCTGGTCGTTCTCATTGACTATGTCAAGTACATCTGCCATGATAAATATCTATAGAAAGATGTTTAAAAATATTGTTATTATGTCCTCTGCACAAAGCCTTCTTTCGGCTCAATGACAAGATGGTCATCGACCAGCTGGTTCAAAATATCGACTGCTTCTGCCTCTGTCACACCCTGAGCGATAGCCTCTATGATTACAGATTCCTTGGTCAGGGGTGTGTTCCTCCCATGGTCCATATCGCTTATTATGTTAAGAATCTTTATCTTGGTATCTACCTCTGACTCCTGGACTATCCTAGAAGCCGCCAGTCTCTGTATCCTCATCAAATCATTGAAGTCTGCTTCGTCCATATTAATAGCTGAAAAAGTAGTGCTTTTTCACTTACCCCCATAGCAGTATACATTCTTCATTAAAAAAGATTTCGGTATTGGTATGGGATAATGTATAATAGAATTCTTTTTCAAAAAATTTATATATCAAAACATCATCCCTTGCTTCGGGGGATATGATTGTTTTGGCAATTTTTTAGCAGGACTAAGAACAATAAGAGCGTGTTCTATGACTTCAGAACAGATAACAAAGGCACCTTCTACCACAAACAGATTGAGTTGAGAGAAAACATGGTCTTCATGAGGATGAAATCAAGAAAGATATACTCTATTGCTTATTCATCTTCTTTATCTTAAATGAGAACTTCTGGAATATTGGCGTTTCCTTGTCGCTTCTCAGCTCTATAGGCGTGGAATTGATGTCCATGTGTCTGTGATAATCCAAGGTCTTGAGGACGTTCTCAAGCTCCTTTATGGCCCCAAATAATTGATGCTGCTTGCTGAGCTCCATCTCATCACGACCGTTCTCCAGGACATTGATCAGATTACATCGTCTCTTCTCTAAAATCCTTCTTATCTCGAGCAATACCATTTTTAGTCTTCGATTTGCTTCTGCAGCTGATGTTCTTTGAGCTGGCTGATGAAGTATTCTAAGCAGTCAAAAGCGCAGAAAGATGCTTTCTTTCTAAAATCTTTCGGTCCAAAAAACAAGGTGAAGTTCTCTTCATCTATCGGAGAATTGCATATGGGGCATACCTTGTTGAACTTTACAACCACCATCTCATCAAGCTTTTTCTTGACCACACGATGGACGTTGCCTGCTTCCAGGTCCTTCTGGATCCTCAAAAGGTCCTCTTCATTCATCTTCTCTATTATCTTGTTCAGTTTATTCATTTTTCCATGCCTCTATGTTTGATAAAAGGTTCTTGGGGTCATATATAGAGTAGAGATTGTGGGTCACACTCTTGAAATGCGCCTCTTTCTTCTTCAATCCTTCTTCGATCTCCTGTGTGCTATGACTCCATATGACTATCTTCTTCTTTTTCTTTTCCAGGTTTTCCAGTACAACATTGCTAAGCTTTTTCCTTATCTCATCGAGAGTTCTCTGGTCGTTGCTGATGATAGTTAGCTCGATATCATTATCTGATTTCAGGAAGAAGATCGCATCGACTTGGGGTATGACCATGTCCTCGTATTGCCAGAGAAACTTGGATATGAAGTAAGCGTCTTCTTTCTTGTCTAGGAACAGGACATTCATCATGTTCTGTAGATGAGCATCTAGCCTGAAAAGTTTCTTGTTTGCAAAACCTGGCTTTGCGTAGACAACATACGCTATGTCTTTTGCCAATGAATAAAGCGTCTTTGGTTTTCCTTTCTTGTTTGTGTTTTCTGTCTTTTCTTTTTTTACGAAGTTATACGCTTCCAACAAAGCAAGTTGCTGCGAGATATTTGCGATAGAAGTCTTGGTCTTTTCTGCCAATTGCATGGGAGAAAGTTTTTCTTTTGCCAGTTTCTCAAGGATTTTCCACTTCGCGCTTCCAAAAAGGCTTTCGATTTCCATTACAGTTACAGCCCTTGTAACGCTAATATTTAAATTTTTCGGTTTATTAATTAACAATAGTTGTTAATTTACTTTAATAGTTAATTAACCAGGATATGTGTTTTTCCCTACAAATTTCCTATTCCCACCGAGTGATAGTGAACAAATTATTTAAATGGCAAGCGGTTAATAAGGTATTAACTAGCGTTAAAACTAGTATGTGGTCCAAATGTATTATGATTTTAAACAGGGGGAGGTAGATTTATGAAAATCCTGATGTACGGCTGGGAATTTCCTCCTCACTTCTCTGGCGGATTAGGAACAGCATGCTACGGCATAACCAAAGGCCTCAGCCATTTCAACGTAGGCGTGACCTTTGTCATGCCCTCAGGACCGAAAGGCATGCGCGGAGAGTTTGTCAAGTTGATGATAGCCAACAACCTAATCCTTGACAAGCATGTGAAGTTCAAGAAGATCGATTCTCTACTGACACCTTACATGACATCTACACAATATGATGATGAATACGCACAGTATCTAAGAGAGCATGATGGAAACAGCCAGGATGATCTTTACGGCAAAGACATCTATCAAGAAGTATTCAGGTTCGCTGCAAAAGCAGCATATCTCTCACTTATGGAAGACTTTGATGTCATACATGCACATGACTGGATGACCTACCCTGCAGGCATAAAGACCAAAGAAGTAACAGGAAAACCGCTCGTTGTCCATATCCATGCCACAGAATTCGACAGGACAGGAGGAAACGGAGTCAACCAGCTGGTATACGACATAGAACGGGAAGGCTTCCACAAAGCAGACCTTGTCATCGCCAACAGTAACCTCATAAAAGACAGGCTTATACATCAATACGGAGTCCCTGCTGAAAAGATAAGAGTCGTGCATAACGCTGTGGAGTTCACAGAAAAGAATTTCCCTAATGAAAAATATCCGATAAAAGAGAACGATAAGATAGTCTTGTTCTTGGGAAGAGTAACCCTGCAGAAAGGACCTGATTATTTCATAGAAGCAGCAAAGAAAGTCGTAGACAAGATACCTAATGTCAAATTCATCATAGCAGGATCAGGAGACATGCTCCCAAGGATAATACATAGAGCAGCAGAGTTGGGGATAAGCAACAAAGTCCTCTTCCCGGGTTTCGTCTCGAGAGAAGAGGGCGACAAGCTCTACAGGATGGCAGACCTGTTCGTCATGCCCTCTGTGTCAGAGCCATTCGGCATAGTGCCGTTAGAAGCCATGTGGTGCGAGACCCCGGTCATAATCTCAAAGCAATCAGGAGTCTCAGAAGTATTGAGCCACTGCCTGAAAGTCGATTTTTGGGATATAGATGAGCTGGCCAACCAGATGATCGCTATGTTATATTACTCCACGCTCCACAAAGAACTCCAAGTAAACGGGCTGCATGAAGTGAGCAAGATGAACTGGGACATCCCAGCCCAGAAGATAATAGAAGTATACCAAGAAGTATTAAAACATCAGAAGGTGAAAAGATAATGGCAGATGTATGTTTTTATTTCCAGGTGCACCAGCCGTTCAGGCTGAGACATTACACAGTCTTTGACATAGGCAACAAATCTGACTATTTTGACGAGAAAAAGAACAAAGAGATCATGAAGAAAGTCGCCAGGAAATGTTATCTGCCGACCAATAATCTGATGTTGGAGCTCATCCAGAGGCACAAGGGCAAGTTCAAGATTGCTTATAGCATAACAGGCGTGGCCATTGAACAGTTTGAGAAATACGCTCCAGAAGTCCTTGAATCATTCAAAGAGCTCGCCAAGACAGGATGCGTGGAATTCCTTTCAGAGACCTATTATCACACCCTTTCATTCCTCTACTCAAAAAAAGAGTTTCAAGAGCAGGTCGAGATGCACAAGAAGATGATAAAGAAGCATTTCAACCAAGAGCCGATCATATTCCGTAACACAGAGTTAATCTACAACAACGAGTTGGCCAACTTTGTGGAAAATCTCGGATTCAAAGGTATTCTTGCTGAGGGCGCGGACCACATACTAGAATGGCGCTCTCCCAATTTTATCTACAAATCCAAGACCACAAACCAGCTCAAATTGCTCTTGAAGAATTACAAGCTGAGCGATGATATAGCTTTCAGGTTCGGCGAAAAGACCTGGAAAGAGCATCCCTTGACTTCAGAAAAATTCGCTGATTGGGTAGGACAGATACAAGGCCATAGTGTAAATCTTTTCATGGACTACGAGACTTTTGGCGAGCACCAATGGGACCACACAGGCATCTTCAACTTCATGTCGCACCTGCCTGACAAACTGTTCGAAAAGGGCATCAACTTCAAGCTGCCTTCAGAGCTCCTGGACATGGAGCCAGTATCCGAGCTAGACATACACAACTTTGTCTCATGGGCAGACGTAGAGAGAGATACAAGCGCATGGCTGGGCAACAGCATCCAGCAGGCAGCCATAAAAGAGCTCTATCTCGTCGAGAAAGCTGTCAAGCAATCAAAGGATCCAAAACTATTGGAAGAGTGGAGAAAGCTCCAGACAAGCGACCACTTCTACTACATGTGCACCAAGTGGTTCAACGACGGAGATGTCCACAAGTATTTCAACCCCTATAAGAGCCCCTACGACGCATATATCACATTCCTGAACGTTTTGAACGACATCATCATTCGATTGAAGATGCGGGAAAAGACAGAGTCATTAGAAGCAGCGAAATCACAAGGATTCAGAATAAGTGACGCTCCAAGCTCATTTATTTTAGATTAAGTTTAAGTTTAGGAAACCCAAAGGAGAGAGGTGAGTAATATGGTTAAGAAAAAGAGGAAGACCAATAAAACGGTCCTTAAGAAAAAACCCGAGAAGAAGACTAAAATAAAAGCAGTGAAGAAGAAGGCGGTCAAGAAGAAGACAGTGAAGAAGAAGGCCGCAAAAAAGACGAATGCCGTTAAGAAGGCATCGCCAAGTGTTTCTGCGAATAAAAGCGTGACCTTGGACTCAGGCAAAGAGGTTCTTCAGATAGCCATGATGGAAACCCCAGAACTGGCAATATCAGAACCCGAACCCATGAAGAAAGGGAAACAGCCGAAGTTCAAGCTGAGCAAGTCCAATAAAGTCAAGAAAACAGTTCTGAAGAAAGGCACAAGCCCGGATAGATATTTTATCCTATGCAACGGCAGAAGGCTGAAGAACATAAAAGAGCTGGCAGACATAATGGAAGAGATAGAGGACCACGTCTTCAACCATCATGTGACTCATGACAAGAACGACTTCGCAAAATGGGTACACGACGTCTTCCAGGACATAGATCTGGCTCAGAAGATAGCAGGAGTGAAAGACAAAAAACACGTGCAGTTTATCATATACAAGCACATAACCCATAATTTGTGGTAGGTGATGAAGATGAAACACAAAGAAGCAGATCATCTCTTCCACCTCAAAGGCGGAGGGGCTGTAAAGACTTTGGGAGAGCTCATGGATGTCCTTGAGCACATGACAAACGCAGAGTTTGACCATCATGTGATGGAGGACAGGAACGATTTTGCGACATGGACAGAGCAATCACTGCACAACAAGAAGCTCGCAGACAAGATGTGGAATGCAAAGACCAAGGATGCATTGCTCATACTGCTGGAACACGAGCTAGAAGAGAAAAAAGAGGCACCAAAAATGTTACCTGACATGCCAAAAAAACCTGAAGAACCGAAACCAGTACATATGCATGAAAAACATGAACATGAGACGCAGGTGCATGCAAAACATCCGCAGGAACGTGCGATATTCCATGGTATAACTCCGGAACACGGAAAGTTCGTGGTAAAAGAGTTCATCTACGGACTCATATTCGGTGTGGTACTGGGACTGATACTAGGAAAGATTGTTGTTAGCGGTTTCATGTGAAGATATAACAGAAAAAATGAGCAATTCAGTGATAAAAGGAAACGCAGAGATGCTGTTCGAGGTATCTTGGGAAATATGCAACAAGGTAGGCGGTATCTACACCGTCATGATAAGCAAGGCTGCCCTGATGAATGGATATTATGAAAAATACTTCATGATAGGGCCATATTTCGAGGATAAAGCCCGCGTCATCTTCACAGAAAGAAAGCCACCGGCAGATTTCAAGAAAATCTTTGTGGGCCTGAAAAAAGAAGGCATAGAGTGCCATTACGGCATCTGGGAGATCAAAGGCGAGCCAGAAGTCATCCTTGTAGATTATAAAGGCATAGTGGACAAGAAGAACGAGCTCAAAGGTATGCTCTGGAACGATTATCTCATAGACTCTCTCCATTCGGGTTGGGAATTCGAAGAACCGATGCTTTGGAGCTATTGTGTCGGAAGATTCCTTGAAGAGGTCGGCAAGGCAAACCTTTCCAAGAAGATCGTGAGCCATTTCCATGAATGGCTGGCAGGCTTCGCCCTCTTATGGCTAAAGAAGAAAAGATCTACAGTGAAGACCGTCTTCACCACCCATGCAACTATGCTGGGCAGGGCCATAGCCGGCTCAGGAGAAGACCTCTATTCGATGATAGAGAACATGAATCCTGAAGAAGAGGCGCATCAGCACGGCGTCTACGACAAGTTCCAGACAGAGAGAGCAGCAGCGCAGGCCACAGATATCTTCACGACAGTATCTGAGATAACCGGCTTTGAAGCAGAAAAGATACTCGGCAGGAAGCCCGAAGTCCTTGTGCTGAACGGCCTTGACGTCGGGAAATTCCCAAACTTGGAAGAAGTCTCCATCAAGCATGTGACTTCAAGGGAGCGTATAAAGGAGTTCCTAACCTATCATTTCTTTCCGTATTATTCCTTTGACCTGGACCACAACCTGGTCTATTCCATACTCGGAAGATACGAGTTCAAGAACAAGGGCATAGATGTCCTAATAAAATCTTTAGGTATGCTGAACAGCCAATTGAAGAAAGAGAACTCTAATAGGACCGTAACTGTCTTTTTCTGGATACCTATGAAGGCCCGCGGCATAAAAGTAGAGCTTTTGGAGAACAAGAATTATTACAAGCACATAAAGAACTTTGTCGAATGGAACTCCAAAAAGATCCTGCAGAAGATAATCTCTGATTTTATCTCCCTTAAGGATCCGCTGAAATCAAAATCACTTTTCACAAAAGAGTTCCTTACAGACATGAAGCGTGACATACTGCAGTTCAAGAGAGTCGGGAACCCCCTAATAGTCACAAATTATGTAGAGAACGAGAACAACGACGCTATTGTCCGCAATCTCTTGGATATTGGACTAGACAACAAAGAAGATGATCGTGTGAAAGTAATTGTCTATCCAGTCTATCTTGACGGTACAGACGGATTGCTGAACCTGCCTTATTATGAGGCCATAGCAGGCTGCCACCTGGGCATATTCCCCAGCTATTACGAGCCATGGGGCTACACTCCTCTTGAGACAGCGGCTATGGGCGTCCCAGCTATCACTACAGACCTGGCCGGATTCGGCAGATTCATAGCCCCGAAGAAGATAAAGGATGAAGGGATATTCATATTGCCAAGGTTCGGCAAGACAGAAGACGAAGTGGTATATGAACTCTACAGGATAATGTACAGGTTTTCCAAGCTGGATCATTCTGAGAGGATCCAGAACAAAGTGGTCGCGAAGCAGCTATCCATGCTTGCTGACTGGAAGCACCTTGTGAAGCATTATATACTGGCCCATAACATGGCTTTAGAGGGGAAAAATGCCTGAGTTGAGGAAGGACTACCTGCTGGACAGGTATGTCATAATCGCCACAGAAAGGGCTAAGAGGCCCAACGAATTCAAGTTCAAGAAAGATAGGAGAAGCCCCAAGACCACGTGTCCTTTCTGCCCGGGAAACGAGCATATGCTGCTTGGTGTAAACGAGGAGTTCAAAGATGCCGAGGGAAAATGGCTTGTCAGGGCAGTGCCTAACAAGTATGCTGCTGTGACTCTTAAGGGCAACCCTAAGATAGAGACCCATAACAAGTTCTTCACATTTGCAGCAGCCTATGGCTTTCATGAGGTCATAATAGAGACCCAAGACCACACAAATGAATTGGAGGATATGTCTGTGAATCATGTCGAGAAAGTCCTCCAGATGTACATGCATAGGATCAAGGCAATGAACGATAAGCCTAATATCCGATATGTGAGTGTCTTCAAGAACAGGGGCATGGTGGCAGGAGCATCCATAAGCCATTCGCATTCGCAAGTGATTGCCTATAATGCTTTGCCTACCCAGTTGGAAGAAGAGCTGAAATCCTATTATGATTATTTCATCAAGAATGAATCATGTCCTTTCTGCGAGATCATAGAGATAGAGAAAAATTCTGATAGGAGATGCTATGAGAACGACCATTTTGTGGCGTTCACGCCCTATGCATCTAGGTTTCCCTTTGAGATATGGATATTCCCTAAAAGACATGTGTCTAATATCATACAGCTCAATGATGAAGAAGTGAAAGACATGGCAGAGATGCTGAAGAAGGTATTGAA
>JBDRIN010000066.1:0-8186 GCA_043815805.1 archaeon
CTCAACAGCGACCTTACAGTCCCAAACTCGTAGAGTTTGTCACCAGCCACTATCACTTTAAAGTTTGTTATGTCTGTGAGGAAAGGACTCAAAAGGTTCTCCTGCAGCACATTTGTTCCTTCATTCACAAGATTAAACGAAGGCATAACAATTAGAGTTTTAGCGTTCCATTTGCCTTTCAGGAAGCACTTGAAGAGCTCTACTCGAGGGCCGTCTTTAAGCCCAACAGCAGGGTGTTCATGCCCAATAATGACGTTCTTGGCCTTCTTGAAGTCTGAGTCCTTATCGCTTGGAATCTTATGCCCATGGCAGATATAAGTATCTCCAATAATATAGTGGTCAACGATCTCGACATCCCTTTTCTTGGCTATAGGGCCCAAAATAGTGTCATGATTGCCCATCACCATGATTACTTTTGAGAATTCCAAGAGATAATCCAATAATCTAAGGGTATCGTGCCATTCTGCATCGCTGATCCTGCCGAATTCATGCTTTATATCGCCGTTGAATATTATGAGCTTCGGCTTGACCTTCTTGAAGATATTCTCCAGGCGAGCCATGACCTCTTTGAACTGGAACCGAGGTATGAGAATGCCTTGCTTGTTCATGGCCTCTTCTAACCCAATATGTACGTCTCCGAGCACAAGAACCTTGTCTTTCTTGAAATACAGGCATAAATCTACAATTTCAACTCCTGTAAGGATATCCATAAGAAAAAGTAAAATAAAAATGTTTAAAAATCTACTGTTTGGCCTTTGCCAATTCCGTAATCCTTTCCTGCAAGAACTCAATGGTCCTCTTATTGTCCTGTTCCTGCATGATTTCGCCGCACTCAGGGCATTTATAATTGAACTCTATGGCCTTCTCGAAGTCCATCCTGGCACAGGCATTCTTGCACATGTAGAATCTGTTGGCCTGCTCTCTCTCAAGCCTCTCTTTGAGCTTCCTGAGCTTGCTATCCTTGATCTTCTTGGCGAGATAAGGTATGTTCTCTGACAAGAAGTCCCAGTAGCAGATATACCAGCCCTTAATCTTGTCCTTTTTCCTGTTAAAGTTCACTATATTGTGCTCTAAGAGCCTGTAAAGGATGTTTCTAGTTCTATGTATTTCGAGATCCAGCTCTTCGGCTATGATGAACTCAGAAATATGCTTTTTACCCTGCAAATACTCGATTATTGGCAAGGCTTCTTCCCCTACGAGTTCGGTTACGACCTTTTGTATCAGTTTTTTGTTTACTTTCATTTTGTATATAGGCATCTGTATTCGTCGATTACACTGGCCCCCAAGGCCGCCACAGAAAATACTGTACAAACAGGATTTCCGCGGTCGATTCATCTCTCTGTATTTGTCTTATAATGTCCCCAACGAAACGTTTTTGCTTACTCTATTCCTGAAAAAGCCGATTTATAAAGTTTTCGTTTTTAGTATACCTATTTCGACACCAACTCCTGTAGCGTTCGAAAGGTTTAAATAGAAGTACTCTCAAGAGTGGTAATATCAAACATCGGGGTGATAATATGAACAAAAAAGCAATGATGGGACATTACGCACCAGTATGGGGCATAATCGTCTTGATAATCGGCATCTTGTTTTTGATGCAAGACATGGGAACATGGAACTTCTGGGGCCTGAACTGGTGGACAATAGTGTTCATTATATGCGGAATAAGCATGTTCTTTAAGATGAAGAAGTAAGGTCTTTTATTTTTTATTTTTTTATCTCTCTTCTGGACTTGACACCCAACTCATCCTTATTGCGCTTGTAGAACGTCGTCTTGGACAGGCTCATGCCATAGACTGATGTATAGGCCTCTAAGGCCTGTTTTACCGTCATATCAGCCACTGCCTGCTCTGCAAGGTACTCCTTCATGGCAGTGCTCATGCCGCCTATGGTTCCTTTGTAGAGGGCCTGTCTATCCTTTCTCATCTCTTTGGTCTCGATCCTAGAATCATAACGATCAACCATCACTCCAGGAATCTCAGCAGCGTTATAATCTCTGAAATAGCGTGCAAACCCTTCCCTGACATCTTCTTCTGTGCTATAACCCTGTATCTCTGCTTCTTTTGCAAGGTTGTCCAGGCGTCTGGATGGATGGTTGTTCTTGGCGTCCACTAATCTCTCAAGATCCGATTTGCCGTTGCCATTGGTGTTCTTGCCTGCCAAGAGCCCTGCTATTCCCAGTCCAGCACCTATTGCGCCAGCAGCATAGCCTAGAGCACCATTGGTCTTCTCTTCTTCAGCTTCTTTCTCATCACTCTCTTGTGTCTCAGAAACAGAATATTCTACTTTCAATATCGACTCTTCTTTCTCCATGAAAGAAACCTTGAAGCGCTCACCTACAGCAATCAAATCTGCAAGACCGTCTTTGCCCAACTTTAAACTGTTTGAAGCAGCATCATAATAGACAACATCCCTGGCTTCTGATAGCTCATTGATCTCTTGAACTTCTTTAATGAACCCCACCCGTGCATGGTCTGTCTCGTGGCCGTATTTAGCTGCGATGAGCCAGAAGGAATCGCCTTGTTCAACTGTATAATATTCCTGAGAACTAGATACAGCTTCAACAACTTCTACTGTCGGAGGGTATTGTGGTTGGGTGGGTGGCGTTAAATCAGCCTCTTTTTGTCCATACGCGGCGATTCCTACGGCTAATACTCCTGTACCAAAAATGGCAAACGCGAGATTCCTCATCCTCTTTTTGTTGTGTTGAATAAATCTCTTTAGGTGTGAAGTGGCAACAGTGAATGGATTTGTTCGGTAAGCCACAACATCAATGCTCGGCACCCTTTTGCTTTTTCCAAATCTTTTTCTTAGGAACATAGCGTATTGTTAGATAATATTTTTAATAAGTCTTCCCACAGTTTTTTCGAAAGGATTTCAAAGGATCCGCAAGAGTTCCGTATTATCCCCTCTCTGCCGAAAATAATTAATTTTTTATACCAGCACATTTTCTTTTTCTCCATGATCAAACTAGATGGAAGCTTTGGAGAAGGTGGAGGAGCCATAGTGAGACAGGCTTTAGCCCTATCCACCTTGACAGGCCTTCCATTCACTGTCGACAAGATCCGCGCCGGCAGGCCAAAGCCCGGCTTAAAGCCGCAGCACCTTTTTGGCATAAAAGCGCTCCAAGACTTATGCAACGCGCATGTTGAAGGCGCAGAGATCGGCTCTACAAGGATAACCTATGCTCCTAGAGAGATAAAGGCAAAGAACCTAAAGGTTGACATCGGAACAGCAGGATCAATAACTTTATTGATGCAATCTCTCTTAATCCCTTGCATCTTTGCAAAAAAAAGCATCACTATCGAGCTTACAGGCGGCACAGATGTCGCTTGGAGCCAACCTATCGACTATTTTAGAAATATTCTTATCCCCCAGCTAAAAAAATACGCGGATATAACCTGTGAAACAAAAAGAAGAGGTTATTATCCAAAAGGAGGAGGCCAAGTCACAATAAGGATAAAAGGGAAATACAAGTTTGGGGATGAACTTCCCAAGATTGAGCTTTTTGAAAGGGATGATCTTTTGGCTATTAAGGGCGTGAGCCATGCTTCGCGCGAACTCGAGAAAGCGAATGTTGCCGCAAGGCAGATGGAAACAGCACACAACCATCTGAAAAAACTAGACGTTCCGATAGATATCCGGACAGAATACTGCAGCACCTTGAATCCTGGTTCAGGGATCTGTCTCTGGGCCATCTTCGGAGGTGAGCAGATCGATTTGAACAACCCAGTCATCTTAGGCGGCGACAGCCTTGGCGAGCGCGGAAAAAAATCTGAAAAGGTGGGCGAAGAGGCAGTGGTTGCGCTTCTGAGAGAGATCAGCAGCGAGGCATGCGCAGACCATTATCTAGCAGATCAATTGATTCCTTTTCTTGCTTTGGCTAGGGGAAAGATAAAGACTTCAAAAGTCTCTGACCATGTCAAGTCGAATATCTATGTGACAGAGAAGTTTCTGAAAAGCAAATTCAGAATAGAAAATGATATCATAGAGGTCTAGTATTGCTCTAAAACAGCTAGATGTATATCATCATAGAGTTCTCTTATTGCATTGTAGAGTATAGGCTTCTCTTTCTCTGTGAGCTTGGCATTGTAGAACATCTCTTTTATCTTTTGATAGAGCTTCTTGGCCTCTTCTATCTTGGAAGCATCCAATAGATCCCTGGACTTATCTATCTTTCTGTAGATCTCGAAGTAATCCCCTCCTTTCACCATGGGCCTTTCTTCTCTTGCTGCCTCTTCTACATCCACATCCCCGATCTCCTTGAGTTTCGCTTGGAGGTAAGTGCCAAAGCCTTTCTCTTCAACATTGCTTCTTTCGTTCTTCAGTTTCCCTTCGACGTTTTTGAAGTAGGATTCTATCTTTTCTCTTTGCTTGAGTTGCCGTTCTACTACTTTCCTTTGCTTGTCAAGCCGTGCTTTTTCTTTCTTCAGGCTGCTTTCCCAGGTCTTGAGATTCTTGTTGGTCTTGGCCTGGTAATTCTTGAAGTCTTTCTCCTGTTTCTCTATGTCTTGCTTTCTTTTTTTTATGCCTGGTGCAGAATCAAAGAGTTTCTGTGCCTCTTTTCTGTCTTTTTCAAACTTGGCAGTAGCTTTCTTGTAATTATCCTGTTTCTTTGAGAATTCATTCTTGTTCTTATCGAGATTTTTTTCTTTTGTGTCCAGGTTCTTCTTGGTCCTGTCAAGCTCTTCCACTCTTGCTTTGGTGGCTTTCTTGACGCTTGCGCTTATGTTCTTCTGTTTGCTCTTAAGATATTTATCTTTTCTTGCGAGGGTGACAGCCAAGTCATGGAGTTCGTCTATCCTTGACTTCAGTTCTTTTATCAGCCCTTGCCTGAATCTTTTGTCCTGCAATATCTTGATCTCTTTGGATCTTATAGTATTTTTGATGTCTTCTTCATGCTCTCTCAAGACCTGAAGCACTTCTCTCTTCACTATCTTGCTCCGGAGTTTTTCTGCCAACACTTCTTCTTTCAGGATGTTCTTTACCCATTTGTAGAAGTCATTGTGGTCTAGGTGATGCTGGAAGGTCTCTTTGTCAAGTTTCTCTACTGCTTCTTTCAGTTGTCTTAATGATCTTACATGCTCACCAGTCACAAGTTTTAGGGGCTTTATGCCGGGAAGGATCTTATCAAGCTGGTTCTTGAGAGTTATCTGTTCTTTTTCCATACGCCCGAAATATTTCTCTATCTCAATGTCCATTTCATCTTTTGGTCTAGGAACCCTCATCTTCTTCTTTGGTTTAGGTTGTGGTTTAGGCTTGCTCACCACAGCAGGAGCAGGCTTTGGAACAGGTTTTGCTTTTAGAGCTGGTTTTGATTTTGGAGCAGTTTTCTTTACTGGTTTCTTTGTCGCCAGTATCTTTTTGACAGGTTTTTTTGCTGGTTTCTTTTTTGGTTTCACAGCTTTCTTGATAGGTTTAGGCTCTTGGAGAGTCTTCTTCAAAACTTTCAGCGATGGTGGTGGAGGAACATCTTCCAGACCTAGCTCTTCGAACGCTTTGTCCTCTTCCAGTTCTTCTTCCTTAAGGCCTTGGTCTATCTTCTTAAGCGCTTTGTCTTCGTTCTTGAGAACTTTTTCTTCTTTCAGTATCTTTTTGTACTCCGCATCAAAAGGACTTGAAGGGACATCAGGGATATCATCTGGAATTTCAGGCATCTGTTCAGGAGCATTAGTCTCAGGAACAGAAGGTTCTGGTTCTTTTTTCTTTTTCTTTATGAATTTGAATAGAGCCTTTCTCCCTTTTTTATTGTGCCCTATAGAAACCTCTGGTGCCATTGGCGCTTCACCTAAATCATCATCTGCCATAAACTACCCTCTTTTTTAGATTATATTAGTGTCCTCATTTAAATAGTTTGCGTTATTTCTGGAGAATGGTGTAGACCGCATCCTAGAAAAGCTTATTAATTCTAGAATATTCCCAAACCCATGGATACTAAAGTTGAGGATGCGCTTGAAAATCTAAGAGAGATTCTAAGGACAACTTTTGTGCCTATGGCAGAAAAATATGGAGTTTCTCCAGCAGAAGCCAGAAGAAGAGGCATAAAGATGCCTGAACTCACGCTGAATGCCTATATCGATCCACATTCAATGGGAGAGGTTTCCACAATAGACAACGGAGATGTGAGCATGTCAGCCATGGCTTTGGTCTGGAATTTGCATTCGGGTGATTATGTCACCTTGATAGAGATTATGGGGGAGGAATGCGGACATTTGTTAAGGAATGCCTTGAAAGAACCAACAGACTTTGAGAAACTTGAGGAATATGAAAGACGTGAAGACAAGGATGGGCACCCGAGTTATATGTGGGAGTTTGTAGTGTCTGAGATGTTTGGTTTTATAGGCAGGCATGTTTTTAGGGATTGTTTTAACCCTCAGTTGATGCTGTCGCATGAAAGGTATCTGCAGTTTGGCATTAAATCAATGATTGAGCAGATGAATGCCAGAATCAGAGAAGATATCGATCCTGCAATCTTGAAGGCCACGCAACTGGGTGAAGAAGTCAAACTGACAGAAGAGGGTTTTGCAGAATATAGAACCAATGTTCTTGAGTTGGCTTCTTCTCTTATGGGAGAGGGATACTATTCAGATGATTTCATTGATAAGCAAATTTGGACTTGGTTTCAAATAGGACCTGTTTTAGGGTTTCAAGACGTATCTCCTTTAGGTTTGGAAGAAGCCTTGGATTATGGCTGGGCACTAGATGAGTGTCATAAATATCTAGCCATGAAAACACCTGAGAATGAATATGAAGCAAAAAGCTTGCAGAACTACAGAGAAACTTGGTATCCTCAACTGTTTGCAGAGGCTGACGAAGTAGATGAAGACACTCTTAGGCAACGAGTGCTTGAAGCCGTGTTCCAAAGCACTGTAAGAGCAGCAACAAGAAGGTTTGAGATACTGCCTGATTATCTTAGAAATATTGATTTAGCAGACCCGTTCGTTTTTCATGACAGAGAACATAGTGATGGTTATTCGGTCGCATATGCTCACAGGGATGATATACTCTCTGACCTACCAAGCATTGTGCGACTTCCTGATAAAGATGTTTATCAACGATTCTGTATGGGCCCAGTGGAACATCCGGAAGCAAATTGAAGTCTCAATAACATAATATTTTTATACTTGAACATGAAATGATAATCCATGGCAAAAAAACCTCTCTTCGACACCCAAGGATATCTTCTGAGTCTTGACCGCGTTTCTATGAGGCTGTTGGTGCTTGAGAAGGAGTATCAGAAAGAGAACTCTTTTATCAGGTCGAGAGATGAACGGCTGGAGACTGTCAAAGAAGGGTTTGACAGGAACGTTAATAAAATAAAGAGAGAACTGGAAGAGATGAAAGAAGGTTTGAGAGCTCTCAGCAGACAGATTCTCATTGTCGGGAAAGGCCTGAAGGATGTCGCTAAGAAAGATGAGGTCTCTAGGATAGAGGAAAGGATTGACGATTGGCCTTTGGAGCGTTTCGCCAAGAAAGATGAGATTTAGAACTTGACTTTTTCTTTTTTCAGCACTGCTTTCAATGCTGCTATGCCTACTTCTATCTGTTTGTCATCAGGAGTCTTGGTCGTGAGCCTTTGTAGAACTAAGCCTGGTTTCAGTATCCATTTGAATATCATCTTGTCATGATGCTTGGATGCCAGCTTGATTATCTCATATGATACTCCTGCTATTATCGGCAATAGAAGTATTCTCCAGAGGTATTTCTGTCCTAGTGAGAATTCAGCAGGTATGAACATATAGAATATTATGCTGACAAAGAAAACTATCAGTATGAATGCTGTGCCGCATCTGTCGTGTGCGCAGCCATACTTCTTGACATTCTTAACTGTGAGTTTTTTCCCTGCTTCATAGGTATGCACTGCCTTATGCTCTGCTCCATGATATTCAAACATCCTCTGGACCTCTTTCATCCTTGAGATGAGCCAGATGTAGATTATGAGGAAGAATATTTTCAATAGGCCGTCCATCAGGTTGAACCAGAAATTCCCTATGTTGGTCTTTGCCTGGAATGCGCTCGACAGCCATAAAGGCAGGAATTTAAAGATCAGGAGGGCTATGGCAAATGCAAATAGCAATGTGAAAAAGATTTCCCAGTTGCTCAGCTCTTCTTCCTTATCATCTGTAGAAGCGTTCGCTGAGAAAGTTATGGCTTTCATGCCAAGTATGAGCATGTCTATGAGCATG
>JBDRIN010000067.1:0-9277 GCA_043815805.1 archaeon
TGTCATAGGAGGTGTCGGCGTAGGCACTAACCTCATAGAGAAGATTGATGGTCTTATCTATCTGACTCCTCTTGTCCAGTTCATCGATGATGCTCCGCCTAGCATAGCGGCTGTCTCTGCCATCAACGCTACAGCTGTGAGAGTTGTTTTCAGCGAGAAGGTCAAGTCTTCTGCAGAATCTGTCGGGAAGTATGGTATTGACCTGGTCTCTGTTTATGATGCTGATTTGTTGTCTAATAACAAGACCATCATATTGCGGGTGAGTCCGGGGCATGACAACAACACAGTATATAACCTGACAGTAACCAGCATCTTCGATCTCAAGGGCAATGAGATGCTGTCCGGCTGGAAGACCTATTTGTTCATCCAGGAGCCTGTCTCCCTTATTATAATAGAACATATATTGCACCAAGTGGTCTATCCACAAGAAAGCAATAAGGTCTTTGGAAAGGTGCAGTTCGACAACGGCACCGCAGCGGTCAATGCGCCCGTAGATATCTTCATCAACAACCAGAAGAGGACCATTGATCCTCCTGCTTCTTGGACGCCTAATGCTGGTGATTTCAGGTTCAGATGTAACATCACTATTGCTGAGAATGATGGATTTGGAAGAGCTATGGAGATTATTGTTCTTACAGCTGATTTCTTGAATGATACCTGTCCTAATATCCTAGGGGCGATGGAGAACAGCATAAGGGTCTATAAATATAACACCGTCCTGACACCTAGCCAGGTAGATGACTGGAACAGCACCAGGACAGGTAAAGACCTGGATCCGACCATAGATGAGAACGACGAGATAATCTTTTATGCAGATCCTATGGGTTATGGCCAGGAGTTCGTCACTATCTATTATGATGATTTCTATAATACCCCTCGGAGTTATCCTTCTGACATAAGCTATGTGTTGGATCCGGCTAAAACTTTGCGTGTCTCTACAGGGGCTGTGAATTTCTCTTATAATCTTTCTGGGGATTATCCTGGCCTTGTCAATATAACGACTTCTGGGAGTGTTTTGATCAACACTTCAGATCCGACTGTCCCTAAGAAATACATGGACGGTTTCCCTGGAGTTGCGCAGGGCAACCTTGCTGTTGATGTGATATTCAATGGACCTGTAAGAGCCACCTATTCTTTGAAAGGTACAGCATCTGACAGGGATGAACATATCCAAGTCTATGATAATCATCAGTTCTGGAAAGTCATCTATAATGATTTGCCAGACACAACAGATGTTGAGTATCATCTTCTCTTGGTCAAGGGCACTGTCGTAAACCAGTTTGTTGATGGTGATCCTTGGACAGGAGCCTTCCAGCCTGTAGTGAACTATACCTGGCAGGAATGGTCAGGAAATACAGGCGTAGGTGCCATAATGCCTATAGAGAATGATGACACTCTTTTCTTGAATGAGACCAATGAATACTATAATTATTTGAGAGTCCATGAGAGCTCCCATTCTACTATATATTCCAACTCCACAACCGATTTGAGACCAGGTTATTTTTGGCTGCATGCTACTGATTTCAGCCATGCCCATACAGCGTATATCTCGAAGATCTTGAGGAATCCTGTCACAGTCACGGTAAAAGGCGAAGATGTACTCTTGCATACAGGCCCTGCCGGCAAATACAAGTTTTATTTTGAAGCCCCTGCCAGCGAGGGCTGGTTCGACCTAAGGGTGAACTCTACCATGAACAGCATTCCTGGTAGGACAAGCAAGCAGTTCTATACGTCCTACAATCCATTGGTGTACTTGGTGGCGCCAGGAGATAGAAGGCAGAAGGCCATGCCTGGATTCCTCTATTGCAATGCGACTGATTACAAGGATCTCTTGAACATAAGCCTTTGGGGCAACTGGACAGGCACCTGGGAGAGGAACGCCACTGTAAATATACATGAATTAGAGCCGGATACTGGTGTTCTGTTCTTGCTGCGCTTCAACAACACTTTCAAGGATCTTGTTGATGGTGCTTCGCCTCTCGAAAACATAGACGCTAGGTTGATTGAAGGCAGATGGGGCCAAGGTGTTTACTTCACCAGCAAATACTGCAACCTGACCTACAGCTCTGTTGGGAATATTGATGCTGATGAAGGCACTATAGCTTTCTGGGTCAAGTCCAATGCATCTTGGGGCCAAGATGAGGATTGGGCTTTCTTTTCCTCGACCAACCATACGCGCTGCAGAGGATTTGAGATATGGAGGGATAGGAATGGGATAACCAAGTTCACTTATCATGGCACTACTTTGTCAGGAGGGCCGGGTTCTGACTGTCAGCCTGAAGGAGCCGTCTCAGCAGGCGTTGACAATTCCGACTGGAGGGCAGGTGAATGGCACCATATTGCTGCTACCTGGAACTCTACGACTTCTGCTCTTTTCCTGGATGGGGAAAGAGCTATACAGAGGACCTATGGTCCGAGGACCTTCCAGACAACCAATCGCATGCAGTTAGGCAACTTGCTCCCGAGAGCTCAGAGATACGGCCCTAACAGCACAATGGATGAGTTCATAATCTATGATAAAGTGTTGGATGTCGATGAAATTAAAGACATATACAAAAAAAGCGACCCTGTCCATTTCCTAGAACCCAAGTTTGCAGTAGACCTGCCTTCTGGAGAGTATCATTGGAACTGCATAGCAGCCAACAGGAATGGCGCTGCCTGGTCTCAGCAGGGCAATTACAGCTTCTTGGTGCCGTAAAGTATTGTTTTATCTACTCTAAAAGAGAAAGCTTTATATAGAAGCAGGTTCCTAGATTTAACCATGGCAAATGCTTTTAAGAGGTTTTTGCAGTCCTTTTTGAAGGGTTGGTTCAAGAAAAAGAAAAAGATCAAGCTAGGGATTTATGGGCCTCCTAACGGTGGAAAAACCACTCTGGCCAATAAGATATGCCAGGATTGGCTCGGCGAGGATCTGGGCACTGTGAGCAGCGTGGCCCATGAGACCAGAGAGATCCAGATAAAAGAGCAAGTGACCATCAAGAGCAAGGGCAAAGAGCTCAAGTTCAATCTTGTAGATACTCCTGGAATAGCAACCAAGATAGATTATGAAGATTTCTTAAAGTTCGGTCTGAAGGAGACTGAGGCCAAGAAGAGAGCAAAAGAAGCCACTAAGGGGGTAATTGATGCAATCAAGTGGCTTGACGATATGGACATCGTGATTGTTGTTTTGGATGCCACCAAGGATCCGTATTCTCAGGTGAATATAACCATTATAGGCAACTTAGAGGCAAGGAAGATACCTGTCCTTATCGTTGCGAACAAGGTAGACCTTAAGAAGTCTGATATCAAGAAGGTACAGTCAGCTTTCCCTCAATACGTGGTTTTGGGGATAAGCGCCAAGTTCGGAAAGAACATAGAAGAGTTCTATGAGGCTCTTTTTAAAATAGCTAAGTAAAATGTTAACTTTACAATTTATTCCATACAGGGAAATAGAGGAGTTGAACTCAGCTAAGAGGATAGCCAAGCTGATGAAGTCTGTAAAAGAGGACAAGATCGTACTTCTTGAAGGCAGGTTGCGCAACAGCGAAGAGGCAGAGCTCATCAAGAAGACCATGGAAGAGATAGATGACAAGTTCAAGGGTATAGAGTTGAGCGTCCTTTATCCCGAGGCCAAGAATGAAGCGGCTTTCAAGAGATTAAGGCATCGCTTCATAAATATGCTTTTGGGAGACCGGAGCGGCCTTACCATCATAGGCCCTGCCAGCATAGTCAAGGAGATCAAGCAGGATCCTGACAAGATCCAATTGTTGACAGAAGAAGCTAGTTCTGGTAAGAAAAGAAAGAAAAAGTAGGTGATCAGGATACCACACCAATGCGTAAAGTGCGGAAAGATATATGATGATGCTTCTAATGAGATCCTTCACGGATGCTCTTGCGGCGGCAAACTTTTCTTTTACTTGAGGAAAGAGGCGTTGGAGAAGCAGAAAGAGGAGCTCACAAAGCTTTCCCAGAAGGATAAGGAGCAGATAGAGAAGGATGTCTATGATATAATGGGGGATGAGATAGACAGGGAGAAGCCGGTCGTTCTTGACCTGGAGAGCATCAGGATAATCAAGCCAGGTAAATATGAGCTTGACCTGGTGAATCTTTTCAAGAAAAAGCAGCCTTTGATCTATAAGCTTGAAGACGGAAAATATGTCATAGATATCATAGAGAGCTTCAAGAAGATAGGAGATAAAGAAGACTGATTCTAAAATTTGTCTAGATTAGTGAATACATACTTGGCTAGGTATATCACAAATATGGTGCCGACTATCCAGAGCATGAGGAATCCTAGTCCGCCCCATGCCCATTTGTACTTGTCATAGCGGTCTTTCGGGACCCATAGCAGGTAGAATATCAAGGCGAATGGTCCGAAGATTATTGAATACCAGAATGCCTTGGTTATGTTCAGGTCCTTCTGGCCTGCAAAGAACATCGAAAAATAGATGCTTGCGGCCCATATGACTATAAGTTCAGCTATCATATAAGCATATAAGTAGAATCCCTTTATAAATGTTTCTATTTATCAGTGACAAAAACAGCTATTTTTTGCCCATTGCCTTGTAATACTCCTGGGTCACCAGATCCTTGTGATTGAGCTCCTCGTTGGCCAGCAGTTCGAATAGAGCCCTCAATCTGCCAGAAGGCATTAATTTGGCTGTTCGATTGTATGCCTCAAAGGACGTTTCCTCCTTTCTTATGGCTATCTCAAATGCTTCCTTGAGCTCTTTGAACTCTGAGAGCGGTGTTAATAGTAGGTCCTCTACGATGTCCAGCTCTTCTAACTGGCTCTGCTCGAATTCTATATCTTTGTCTAAATTCAGGTTCTCTAGGAGGGCCTTGTGTTTTAATTCTTCCTTGCCCAGTCTGTCGAATAGAGACTTTACGCTGGTGACCTTGGCTGCATCAGCCATCTTCACATAGAAATCATGCGCAGTTTGTTCTTGGATGATCGCGTTCTGGATTATGTTTTCAAAAGCTTCAATCATGATAAGCACCTCCATCGAGCAGAGTTTGAGAGTTTAAATATTTTATGCTCTCCAACCAAAAGCTTTGTTCACTGACGTTCTCAACGTCTCCTTTTTCCAAAAGAAAACATTTATATAAAGATAGATTTGCCTGTGTCTCATGGCAAAGATACACCTCAGAGTAACAAGATACCTCTCAAGAACAGGCGGAAGGAGCAGAAAAGCCCGCCCTAAAGACAAGAAGAAACAGGTTGAATAAACCTGTTTGTTACTTCTTATTAGTGGTGAAAAACGAAACATTTATAAACAGATATATCCTATTTAAATTATGGCAAATGTTCAAGGCGTTTTTGTGAGTCCTGCAAATGGGTTGGATACAACATTAGAGGCTGCAATAGAAGAAAAACCAGATGCCATAATACTTGTTACATATTGTTCCGGCGGTTTGCCAAATCGCATTTTGCCTCTTATCAATAAGGCCATACAATCTAGAATACCTGTTTTTTCTATTAGACGAACTCAAGATGATCTGTGGTATACTGCCTGGTCTGATTATACAGCAGAGGCTATGCCTGGAAGATACGAGTCCGAAGTAGGGGCTATAGCATTAGGAATGACGCCTCTTCAAAAAGATATGGTAAGATTAGAAGAGGTTTTTTCAGGCGTAGGTGAAATCTGCGATGAACATCCAGATTATGCAGGAAGAGTCAACACTGCCAGAGAAAGATTTTCCAGTCCTGCATGGAATACACGGGTGGATGATATAAGAGAATTGTACCTTCAGGATGCAATATAATCTCATTCCTTCTGCGCATAGTACAGCATCTCTGTTTCTCTCATGTCATCGATAGGTTCTTCATCATATAGGACTTCCTTTGTCTCGCCAGTCTCTTTGTCCTCAAAGACGATGACCCACTTTCCAGGATGTTTATTGAAGATACAGTCTGGAAAAAGAATATGGTGATGCCAATGAATGCCTTTTTTATTCAGTTCCTTGGCTTTTTCGACGATGAATCTTACTTTTTCGCTAGATCCTTTCTTCTTTTGCTCTTCCTTATCGAATAATTTATTGCCATGGATCAGTTGGACCAATCTCTGTCCTTCTTCCATGTATCTCTTGTCAGAATAGACCACAAAGGTCTCATCATCAGTTCGATTTTCAAGAACAAAAGCATGATGTTCTTTGTTTTTATTGACGACGCAGTCTGGAGTTAGCATATGGAAATGCCATTTTTTTCCTTGCTCCTGCCATGATTTTGCTTTTTCCTCTGCTTGTTCGATGGTTATCTCTTTCATTGTTACTAGTAACTTAGACTTGATTTAAAATGTTTTTGGTGTTTTTTATCGAAAGATATAAATACGCGCCTTTCTAGATATAAGTATGAAAAGACTTACCGTGTATATCATCCTTTTGATTGTTGCAATAGTGATTGTGCTTTTTGTGTTTGGGGGATTTAGATGTTCTATCTGGCATCCGGAGTTCTGTGATGTTTCTTGCAGAGAAGATTCTGATTGTAAGCAAACTGGTGGTTGTTGCATGTGTCTTAATGCAGATGAATCTTGTTCTACTAGTATGGGATTTATGGTTAAAACTGCAAGTTGTGCTAGTATGCCTTGTAAATGCATTAACAATCAATGCCAAGCAGTCACATCATAAGTTTTCGCTGCGCGTGCATGTCCAGTGGTAGTGCTAATTGCTGATTAGCTTCTGGTATCGCAATATTTAAATAATAAAAAGTTTATAGAGGTCTATATGAATAAAAAGACTTTTCTAGTGTGGGGTTGGATATTTATCCTGGTTTCTGTTTTGTCCTTCATCCTTATGTCTTTTCAAATAGTATTAATCTTAATAATTTTTCTTCCTTCCTTTATATTCATGTTTTTGACAGGCATTTTTTGGGTGCGTTTTGGCCTTGGTAAAAGGAAAATAATTGAACATAGTGTCTCATCTGTAAAACATGGGATTGTTGGTCTTGTTTTCTTTATTGTTGGGTTTTTTGGGGTGATTTTGTTCGGAGAACCCATCCCTAAAGGAGTGATGCTTAGCCGGTATTCACCGATTTCAATTGTTTCTATAATTTGCTTCGCAATTTTCTTTATAGCCCTATTTTTAGCTTGGCAGACTAAGAAATAACCTGGTCCTCGTCCAAGTGCCAGTGCAACACAAAACTTTAAAAAAAGAACCGTTTCCTTTTGTTTAACATTGGGGTTGTGGTCTAGTTTGGTATGATACGCGGCTGGGGGCCGCGTGATCGGGAGTTCGAATCTCTCCAACCCCATCTTTATCCAATGCCACGCTCTGTTCGCTCCTCTAGACGATTATGCTGACGATTCTTCCTTAATCGCTTATGCAAGTCTAAACTACGCTAGGTGGCATTGGCTTTTTAGCCATTTTCTCCTCCATTTATAGAAAACTATATATACTAGTATGGTCTAAGCATTTATAGGTGAGGGACCTATGAAACACTTTAAACTATTCGTAATTCCATTATTGCTGATTTTAGCAGTGAGCTTGGTCTCTGCTCAGGACTTTGAGTTCACAGCAGAGGAAGTAGACATCGACATATTGCCAGGCCAGACAGCATCTTATTTGGTCACGATCTATAATTACCAGGATACAGCCGATCGTTTCCAGCTTACAGGAGGTGTTAGTGCCACTATCCTATGGGATATTTCTACAGATACACCAATACTAGATGTGCCTGCAGGAGATTCTACCCAGTCCTTCTTATACTTAACTCCTCACCTTGATGTAGGTTTAGGCCCTAAACAGATTATCATGAAGTTGAAGTCCCTCAACACAGGAGAGATATTCAATAAGGCTGTCAATGTCTACATAGGGGAAGGCGCCAGATTCGGCACATACGTGCCTAATGTAGCTGTAACAGTCGATATAGACAAAGAGATCGATCCTAGACAGCCAGTGGACGTATATCTATGCCTGAAGAACAAGAACCTCTTGGACATAAAGACCTTGCAGATCTTCATCGACGGCGAGGTCTTCATCAAGAGCTACGAGACGCCATTAGGCCCGCTGGAGAGCAAGTGCCAAGAAATCTTATTCACCTTAGAGGAGAACCAGGTTCCTGGACAGCACATCCTCACTGTAACTGTCATAATGAACGAGACCTTGGCGACTATAGTCAAAAACTTTGAAGTTGTTGGTTATTCCACTATCACCGAGACATTCCAGACAGAGAAAGGATTCTTCATGTCCACAGAGACCATCCAGCTGTTCAACGACGGCAACCAGGAGGACGTCAAGGTCGTGAGAAGAGAGACGTCAGCTTTCAACAGGATGTTTGTTAGGAGCAATCCAGATTATAAGGTGATGTCAGAAGATGGAGTCAGTTATGTGGGCTGGTCTATCTCTCTGGAAGCAGAGGAATCCGAGACCATAACTTTTGTGAAGGATTACAGATGGCCTTTCATCGTGATCATAATAATCATCGTTGCCATAGTGCTATACTTTGTCTTGAGGAGCCCTATAATCCTCTTTAAGGACGCCTATGTCGTCGGAAAAGAGGCAGAAGGTGTATCTGACCTCAAGATAAAGGTCCTCGTGAAGAATAGGACCAGAAGATCCATAAAGAACCTCAGGATAATCGACAAAGTACCCAGCATCGCAGAGGTCATCGAGAAAGAGCACCTTGGCACCATAAAGCCTTCAAAGATAATCAAGCATGGCAAGAAAGGGACCATCTTGAAGTGGGATATAGAAGGATTTGAGCCTTACGAGGAGAGGATATTATCCTATAAAGTCAAGTCTTCCCTTAAGATCATCGGAGGTATATCTTTACCTTCTGTGAAGGCCAGGTTCGACACAAGGCAGGGCAGGGAGCGGACTACCACTTCAAATCCTGTCAGGATTCATAGGAAGGATTAGACAGAATAAATAGATTTATAAACATCTTTTTTTCTCTATTGTTTACGCTTAGGATACTCTCCTAAGGGAATACTGATTGAGGTATCCTAAGTGGAAAAAAGCGAACAACTTTGTTGTGAGCTTTTGACGGCCCCCCGTAGTTTAGTGGCTAGAACGTTCGGCTGTAGATAGCGTCTGACAAAGCATCATTGCTATGGATGAGAGACGCTCAGCGTAGTCACCGAAAAATCCCCGGTTCGAATCTGGGCGGGGGGATTCATTTCTTTTTAGCGTTCTTGAAGAATATGACTCCAGAATGGATCGTTATGTAGACTGTCCAGACCAATAGCACATACATTATCACCTGAAATACGCTTGTGAGAGAAGTGTAGCTTGAATGGTCCCTCAGCAGGAGGTATACAAACATCACAACCAAGAGGATCATCTGTGAAAAGGTCTTGAC
>JBDRIN010000068.1:0-11692 GCA_043815805.1 archaeon
GAATGGTTAAAAAACGAAAGGTTTATAAATGGTTATATCTTTCTCTCCTCTAAAGATTTACAATAAAACAAGATTTTGGAGGCATTCAAATGATCGTTCAAACAAGCTTTTTGAAAAAAATCAAGGACTTCGGTCTGAACAGCTATGAAGCAAAGCTGTGGACAGCCCTTTTAAGTAGAGGAATATCAACAGCAGGAGAGCTCTCAGATATTGCTGGAGTTCCAAGATCAAGGTCTTATGACGTTCTGGAAAGCTTGGAAAAGAAAGGATTCATCATAATGAAGATTGACAAGCCTATTAAATATATAGCTGTTTCTCCGGCAGAAGTCTTGGACAGGGTCAAGAAGAAGGTCCAGATAGAAGCCAATGATCAAGTCAAGATATTGGATGAGCTTGACAATTCAGAAGTTCTAAAAGAATTATCCTTATTGCATAACCAAGGAGTCGAGATGGTCGATCCCACAGATATGACTGGGGTTGTTAAGGGGAGGGAACTTATCTATGATCATCTCAACACCATGATTAAAGACGCAAAAGAGAGCATTGTTCTGGCGACAACAGAAGACGGGCTTATCAGGAAATCAGACGCTTTGAAAAGAAACCTGAAGAAAGCAAAGTCAAAAGGAGTCAAGGTAAGGATTATGGCGCCTTTGACAGCAAAGAACAAGAAGCACGCATCAAGCCTGAAAGAGTTCGGAGAAGTAAAGCATGCTAAGGATGTCCAAGGGAGATTCATGCTTGTAGACAACGAATCCTTGGCTTTCATGCTTCAGGCAGATGACAAGGTGCATCCAAGCTATGATGTCGGAGTCTGGGTTATAGCGCCTCTTTTCGGAAAGACAGTCTCTGATATGTTCGAGAAGGTCTGGAAAGAGTCAAAAGCTTAATAAATGCTGATTTTTTCTTATTTTCATGAAACATTATATTTTACGTTATGGAGAAATATTTCTCAAAGGCAAGAATCGCTATGAGTTTGTCAGAAAGCTTGCTAAGAACATCCAGTCTTGCTTGAAGCGCGAGAAGATTGAAGGCAAGCTTGAGAAGGTTGGAGCAAGGTTCCTCCTTGAGGCTGCGAAAGAACCTCCTTTGAGACGAGTCTTTGGATTGATATCCTACAGTGAATGCGTCAAGGTTAGAGCAAAGCAGGAGGATATTGAGAAAGAAGTCTTGAAGATAGCTAAGAAGCTCAAGAAAGGCACCAAGTTCAGGATATCCACACAGAAGAGCTCCAAGAGCTTCAGTAGCATGGAACTTAACCAGAAGCTCGGCGAAGCCGTAGTGAACGCCTACGGGCTGCCTGTTGATCTTAAGAATTTTGATGTTGACATAGGAATAGATATTCTTGGTGACAGGGCATATGTGTTTTCTGAGACCAAGAAATGCCTTGGTGGTCTGCCATTAGGTTCTGAAGGAAGTTTAGCGGCGCTTATAGACGACAAAAATAGCATCTTAGCCGCATTGTTGATTATGAGGAGAGGGTGTGCTGTGTTTCCTTTTGCTTTCAAGAAGCAGGACATTTCGCTCTTAGAGAAGTATTCTTACGGACAACGGATAGAACTTAGAATTGTCAAAGATATTTCTGAGTTGAACGAGATCATAAAAGAATACTCATTGAAAGCGTTGGTAACAGGCCAAGGCTTGGAAGGTAAAGAGTTAGAGATAGAGGTCCCTGAGCTCAGGCCGCTGCTCGCATTCAGCGAGAGCAAGCTCGCCGAGATGTCTGTGCTCTTCGATAGGCGTTAGGGAATGGCATCTTTCCAGATATACTGCCTTAGTCACTTCTTTATGGAGGACAGAGTGGCGTATCCTGTGCATTGCTTTTTTCGGGGGACTCATATCTTTTGTCCCAAAATATTCAGCTCCTAAAACTAAACCTTGTGGAGTTTCTCCCCTTGTGAATGGTTGGCCAAAAGTGGCGGTGATTGGGTTCGACATATTTTCTTTAATATTCTCTGTTGCTCCGGAAACATAGCATGGGACCATTATCGGATCATCATGTGTGCTGTACATCAGCCAAGAGAGCATGTCTCCAAAGGTTTCTACGTCTCCCTCGTCTTTTCTGGCTGCCTGGGGATACATAAATAGATTTCGTCCCAAGTCAGCATGATCTAAGAGGGCCATATATTCTCCAGGATGTTTATGAAGGTCGCTTCTGTTTTTTTCCTCTGACTTGGTGATATAAAAATTAGGGCTTTGTTTAGTAATCCAGCCTAGAATGGGGATATCTAAGAGTTTTCTGTTAGCTACGAACCGTGGAAACTGCTCTTCGACATCTTTCAGATGCCAGATGCCGTCCTGCTGCAACAGTGCCGAATAGATAAACCTTCCTGCAGCATGCGTGTCCACCCTGCTTGTGTGGTTCCCGAAGAAGATGACCGATCTATAAGGATATTTTACTACGGCCTCCAAATTATCAAAACCTTCAACACGTATATCAAATAAAACATTGCTGATGCCTCTTGCCAGTTGATATATTCCATACAGTTTCAGAGCTTCCCAGCCAGAAATTATTTTTCCCATCTGCTACAGGAATCCATTCCCCAATATAAACCTTTCTCGTCTAAAAGCAAGTCTTTATAAAGCAATTTTGTTTTCTCTATGTTATGACGAAATTCACTGAAATGATAATCGAAAGAGTAAACCAGACCATAAAACGCTTTGATCTGCTCAAGAAACCAGACAAGGTCTGCGTGGCTCTGAGCGGAGGCAAGGATTCACTTACCATACTATATATATTATATAAGCTTGGCTACAAGGTCTCTGCTTTGTGCATCCACGAAGGCATAGAAGAGTACAGAAGGAAGACATTAGACCACGCGATTTCCTTCTGCAAACAGCACAATATAGATTATAAAGTTGTGTCTTTCAAAGAAGAATTCGGGAAAGGCATGCCGTTTTTCCTGAAGAGCAAAGAGCTTCCATGCACTGTGTGCGGAACTCTTCGTAGGTATCTGCTCAATAAGCACAGCAAAGGCTTTGACAAGATAGCGACTGGCCACAACATGGATGATGAAGCACAAGTTGTTCTCATGAACCTTTTCAGGGCGCACGTCGACCTGATGCCAAGGCTTGGACCCAAATCCAAAAAGCAGAAAGGATTCACACAGAAGATAAAGCCGTTATATCTAGTTCTTGAAAAAGAGACAGAGCGTTTTGTGAAAGAAGCGAAGATATCTACTTGCGGCTGCAGATGTCCCTACGTTGTCTATGCTTACAGAAAGCAAATCAGAGAATTACTCGACGAATACGAGAAAAAACATCCAGGCACCAAGAAGAACATCATCGAGAGATTCTTGAAGATACTTCCCAAGCTCAACAAGAGCACTCTTGGCTATGGCTATTGCAAACTCTGCGGCGAACCTTCAAGGACAGATGTCTGCAAGGTCTGTAGGATCGTAGGAACAGCTAAAAAACACTAATCTGTATACTTTCTAGTACACATTTATATACTAAATGCTGTTTCCCATCCTCATGAAAAAGAAAAAACTGTTGCTCATAGCTCCCTCTCCAAAGGAGAGGAATAAAAGCAAGTTTTCTTTAATACATCCTATGCCCGGCATGTTGGCAAAAGCAGGAACTAAGATGATATCAGTCCCGCCTTTAAGCCTGGCTATGATTGCCGCTTATACTCCTAAAGACTGGGAACCCGAGATAATCGATGAACGAGTCCAGGATGTTGATTGTGGGCAATATGCAGACCTTGTTGCAATAACATATCACACAGCATCTGCTCCAAGGGCGTTTTATCTCTCAAAGCAATTCAGAGATAGAAAGATTCTTACAGCCGGCGGTGGCCCAGCTGCAACTATCGACCCGGGCGAAGCACAGCAGCATTTTGATGTTGTTTTTATAGGTGAGGCAGAGGGACTCTGGCAGAGAGCCATGGATGATTTTAAACACGGACGTTTGCAAAGAAGATACCAGCATGAGAAAGATACCTTTCCAAGTTTGGTTGGTCTGGCAGAACCACGGAGAGACCTAATCAATGCAAGAGAGTATTCGACCATAAACACTGTTCAAATCAGTAGAGGTTGTCCCCATAATTGTGATTTCTGTTCAGCAAAAAAATTATCCGGAGGGACGTACAGGCACAAGCCGTTAGATGATGTGATAGAGGAAGTCATGAAAATGAGGGATTTTCAACAGCCACCGACCAACAACCTTGTGGACCGGCTCGTAAAATGGAATCTTAACAAATATAACTTTATGATATTTGTTGATGACAACATATCTGGAAATAGGCAGTATGCCAAAGAACTGTTCAGACGGCTGATTCCTCTGGGAATAACCTGGGGAGGGCAAGCATCTAGAACAATAGGTGGTGATGAAGAACTGCTCGATTTGGCTGCAGAATCAGGCTGCCAAACCTTGTTTATAGGATTTGAATCAATTTTTGATGAAACTTTGGGCGAAATGGGCAAGGGTTGGGGGAAAAATCCCGACAAGCTACGAGAACATAAGGATTTAATAAAGAAACTCCATGACAGAGGAATAGGCATAAACGGGGCTTTCATATTAGGTTATGATGGTGATCCTGCAGATGTTTTTGAAAGGACCGTAGATTTTATTGAGAGAAATCACATAGAAATGGTGCAGTTCACTGTTCCAACACCATATCCAGGCACACCTCTTCGTGAAAGGCTGCTGGCAGAAGGAAGGATCCTGCCGCAGTACGGCTGGGAGCATTATGATTGTTCCACTGTTGTTATTAAACCACCTAAAAGTATGCGAGATGAAAGCGGGATAGACATGACTCCTGAAGAGTTCCAGGCGAAATTCGATTGGGCTTATGATCAAGTATGTTCTTATCCATCAATACTTCGACGTGTAAGACAAGACAGGCCTCTTTTCTATATAACAAACATGCTCTATCGTTGGGCCTTACATGAACAGAGAAGAAGCCCATTTTCAAAAACCCTGGAGAGCCCATAAAATGCAACTACAGGCCCTTTACCAGCATTCTTTGTCAAGAAAGGGAAATAAATATAAATAACCAAGATTTCTCCTCTATAATGAAACGCAAGCTGCTCCTAATCTCTCCAACCGAGAGAGTGAGGACAAAAGGGTTTTCCCTACGAAAATCAGGGACAAGAATGCTCACAGTGCCGCCCTTAGGCCTAGCCAGCGTCGCAGCATTGACATCTGACGATTTTGACATCTCTCTCATAGATGAGCGTGTCGAGGACATAGATTTCAATCATAAAGCTGATCTAGTCGCTATAAGCACATTAACTGCTTCTGCTCCGCGTGCTTATTACATAGCAGACAGGTTCAGGAAAAAAGGATTACCTGTTGTCATGGGTGGAATCCATCCCTCTGCATTACCAGATGAAGCCATACAGCACGCAGATGCAGTACTCATAGGGGAAGCAGAAGGTGCATGGCAGCAGCTGCTTTTAGATTTCAAAAAAGGCAAGTTAAAAAAGTTTTACAAGAATGAAACTTTACCTGATGTAAAAGATATACCTAGAGCAAGGAGGGATATATTCAAGAAACACAAATACACCTCTATAAACACGCTTCAGATAACCCGTGGTTGTCCGATGAACTGCGAGTTCTGCTCTGTTACCAAGTTCTTTGGAGCCACACACAGACAAAGACAAGTGGATGACGTAATTGAAGAGATAAAAGAGATGAAGAAGACAAAACAATCCTTTTCTATCAATCCAATCACGTCTTTGGTAAGCTATGCAGTCAACAAATTCAATATCTTCATTTTCACAGACGATAACATATTCGGCAATCCCAAATACGCAGAAGAGTTGTTCAGGAAACTCATCCCTCTTAAGATACATTGGTCTGGCCAGGCATCCATAACAGTGGCCAGAAACGAGAAACTTCTCGAGTTGGCAGCGAAATCCGGCTGCACAGTGTTGTTTATAGGGTTCGAATCCATCTCTGACCAAGGATTGAAAAATATGGGAAAGACCTGGAACAAAGGGGACAAAACCGCAGTAGAAACCTATGAAGAAGCAATAAAAAAGATTCATAAGTATGGTATAGGGATCCAGGGTGCATTCATACTTGGTTATGGAGACAAGGGTATGCCGGTCATCAAAAAAACCATAGATTTCATAGAGAAGAACCATCTTGAGATGGTGCAGTTTACAGTACCTACACCGCTTCCAGGCACAAGGCTTTATGAAAAGCTGGAGAAAGAAGGCAGGCTGTTGCATAAAGACTGGTCAAAGTATGACACAGGCCATGTTGTCTTTGAGCCAGAAGGCATCTCTGCGGCTGAACTGCAAAAACAGCTTGAATGGGCCACCCACAGAGTATATTCTTTCAAATCGATCTTCAAAAGAGTGAAGCAGCGTAGGATAGTGTTCTATTGGCCCAACCTTCTTTATCGCTGGGCGATGCTAGAATTATTTGCAAAAAGGCCTGGTTCTCAGAGCTGTTAATTAAAGAAGATCAAAATTCTTGAAGACATCAATTATACCATTTTTATCGACAGATGGACCGACATAAGAAAATTCCTTTCCTTTGGACAATATGTGTTCTTTCAGATCATTTTTTGCGTTTTCCAGCGTGGCACCGTATCCACAAAATTGGATGAACCTCCAGTCGCTTATGCTGTCTCCGACACCTAACATCTCATCAAACTTTACCTTTGCAGCGTTGACAATCTCCTCTGCACCGTTCTTCTTTGAGATACCCTTTGCAGTTATTATCCCGAATTGCAGAGGAAGAACCAATGGATGCACTGTCCAGTTTATCATAAGATCTTTTTCAAAAGGCTTGAGAATCTCTATGAATTTTTTCTTATCTTCTTCATCTTTTGCAATGGGCACTATCTTGGTTATTTTATTCTCCCTTGCAGCTTCAAGAAGCGAATAGACTTCTTTGGCTTTTTGTTGAAGCACATCAAAATGTTTTGAGGTTATATCGCAGGATTGACTTTTTTGGATGAAGTAATCAGTTATTGTATAGAATTCGACATAGATATTGTTTTTAAGACAGAAATCCAGAAGGTTAATCGCATTTTTTGGATCTATGAAATGAGTCTTGAGCACAACATCGTCGATTGGGTCGATTATCACACCACCACCTTCAGTTATGTGTAAGTTGTCCAATCCTGCATCTTCAATTATGTCTCTTATGGCGAACTGCGGCTTGGCAGTGCATAGACTTATGAAAATACCTTTGGATTTTACTTTCTTAAGAGCAGAAACAACATCTGGATGCGGCGAAGGGGAATTGATTCCCATTTTACTTCCAACGATGACTCCGTCGATGTCTAAAATGATTCCTTTGATTTTCATGTTCATTTTAGTAATAGAGCGCCATTTATATTTCTTTAGTTTATTTATTTTCCATACTGAAAATAAATGCTTATTGTAAAACTTTAAAAGATGGGGTGTACTCTTTGAGAGCATGTTCATCGACATCGTAAGACCACAGGACAACGAGAAGGAATTTATCGAAGTAGCTGAAAGAATGGGCATGAAAGGCATTATCTTCCTTTATACCAAGCAGGACAAGAAGATTCTTGAACAAGTTGAAAAACTCAAAAAAGAGATCAAATTGAAGCTTCTCAAAGGCTTACTAATCAAAGATACAAGGCAAGCCAACAAAGCCAAGAAAGACTTCAACTTATTATTTGGGTTAGGCACCAGGGAGAACTTTGAGAACAAGTCGGTCCAAATCATATTTGACGTCGAGAGTGATACAAGAAAGGATTACATCCACAACAGAAATTCTGGCCTGAACCAAGTGCATTGCAAGCTCGCAAAAGAGAAGAACAAGATCATAGCATTCAGCTTCAGCCAGGTCCTAAACAGCGATAGACCCGAGATAATCCTCGGCAGGCTCATCCAGAACATTGTTCTCTGCAGGAAATATAAGAATGACTTTGTCATAGCAAGTTTTGCACAGGATCCTTATGAAATGAGATGCTGCAGGGACTACGAAGCATTATTGCGAGTTTTAGGAGCCACCCCAAAACAAGCTAAAGAAGCAAAGGACCATTTAGGTAAGCTTTTTCTCTAAAAAAACGTAAGCTATATAAATACGCATACTTATAAATGTGATATTAGAACAAAAAGAGGGTTATGGTGAGGAAACAACTCTTAATTTATGTATTAGTATTTCTATTAGTTATAGTTTTAACTTTTGCAGGAGAAGAAAGTTCCACAGACTCAGATGCTGGAACAACACCTCCAGACACTTCTCCAATGCCTATGGATGACTTCATCGCCAAATCAGGGATTTATCTTGTTGAAGACGTCGGCGAGACAGTTTCAGCGCAATATGTGCTTGACTTCGCAGAGACACAGGTCGAAGTAGGCGAGACTAAGATAATCATCTCTTATGTCTATACTGGAAGAAGGATAGACGTCAACCCAAGAACCATAAATTATTATCTTGACACATCAGGCAACCTTCTTGATTCACAAAAGATATTCCTGGATAAAGATTTTCCAGAACGTGCCGAATACCAAGATCCTGTTTCCTCAGACAAACCAGTCCAGAAAGGAGGCGTACAGGCAACTGATACTGCAGAACCCGCAGAGAACAATCTCGCGACATGGATTATCGTGGTGATTGCATGCGCAGTCGTAGCTCTCTATTTCACAATCCACAATAAAAAGAAAGTCAAGAAGAAAAAATGAAAAAAATATTGTTATATGTCCTCATACTATTGGTATTCTCCATAGGCCTAGCCAATGCAGAGTTCGACAGCTCTTTCTATGATGATGATTTATACAACAATTATCCCTATGGAAAACACACCTTTACATATGGATGGACCGCTGCAGGCGAAAGTGACTGGTACGAATGGGATATGAAGTTAGGAGCTGATCAAGAAGGCGCCGCGTATTATGACTGGGATGAATATAGGATTATGGGTTCTTGCAACGGCATCTCCTGCAGGGACGATCAGTATGCTTCTGAAGGCATGAGAATCAGAGTCTTCCTGCCGGAAGCGATGGGTGTGAAATTCAGATACAAAGTTGACGATGGGTTTGCCATCTGGGATGATTGCACTTGGTGGAACACCGATGATTGCTGGTGGCAATGCTTTGATGGAAGTGGATTGGATATACAAGCAGGATCTCCGATCCTTAAGCGCATCGGGGTTCAAGGATGGACAACTAAGACAGTCAACATGGATGCTGGCTGGCACGAATTGGCGATAGCTTATTGCGAGCGAGGCGGAGATGATTACTTTGATCTAAGGATCGTCGACAGCTCAGGGGATTATGTACCTTACTATCATTATTTTACAGCAGTCAACAGAGGCTCAAATCCGTCGAAGATACATCTTGAGGAGGGAACCAGAAGCGGAGACTGCAATGACTTCATAGACAACGACGGAGACTGGAACCTCGGAGCAGGAGACTATGAGAATGATGGTATTGCTGCGTTTTCTTTTGACCAGACAACCTACCAAGGAATATATGACATCTCAGAAAACGATTTCCCAGACTTCGGAGAAACGAACGTAGACTGCTTTGACGCAGGATGCGAAGGTAAATCAGGACCACCAGACTTTCAAGGCAGCACAGGGTTATGCAACTTTGAGACAGAAAAAGACTGCGGCGACAATTATGACAATGATTTTGACGGACTTGTTGATTACAACGACGGTGATTGTGTCTGTCCAAGCGGCGACTTACCGTTTGCCCCAATAGACCCTTCTTCTGACACAGGGCTTGATGGATGCTGTGGAGATGATATTGAATGCACTGATATGACACCGCCGGTTGTGGCGTGCGCCAATAACCCCAATTGTCTAGCCTTAGATGTTGAATGTTATATATCTTCAACATGTATTAGTGGCCAGTGTGTGTTCGAGCACATCCCTGGCTGTGTGCCAGAAGATTGTGAAATCACAATAGGCAGAGACTTCGGCTTCATCACCGAAGAAAGAGACTGGTTCTGCTATTATGATACATCGACAGAAGATTGGGATTGGGAATGGTCGCAAGGAGACAATGATTACTTCATCTATCCCTTGATAGACAGACTCAACCAAGTCACAAGCGCAATCTCAAACACAGAAGACTGGTTCTATTGCCAAGCTTCTGGACAGGATCACAACATGAATCCAACTGCAACACTGGCTGATAACCAAGTCTTGCCAGCGCCAGAAGAGATAATGATACTTGATAATGGTTTGTATCAATATTTCCCAGATACTGATTGCGACGGTCATGCTGATTGCGATTCCGAACCTTATGATAACATAGAGAACAACGGCGAAGACTGGAGCAGCTGCACAACAGAGCCGCACCATGCCTGTGAGCTAGACGAATATGGAAACCAATTCGGTTCAGAATTGTGTATGGACTCTGCAAATTGGAGCATAACCTGCCCATCCATGCATGGAGAAGGATGTCCTTCATACGGAGAATATGCAGGCGACCTATCTTACGATGGATATCAATGGGTACCGCCAGAAGATGGAGAAGACTGCATCCCAGAGGGAGACGTCGATGGAGGATGCACCAACGACATAGATGATGATGCAGACGGCTTCATAGACTGCATGGATGCAGACTGCGTAGACCAATGTGACTATCCTGGTGGAATACCTATCATAGTAAGCTCAAACTATAGCGCAGGGTTCCTCTGCTATGAAAGAAGCGAAGATGATTATATGGCAGAATGTTGCCCTTACTTTTCAAACTGCTTCAACACCAATCAGAATGTGGTGCAGAACTTCAACTATGTAAGCACAGGAAGCCAAACTCACGTCCTTTCAAACTTTGACTTTGTGACTAATCCTCCAAGTGCGCACTTAAGGAGAAGGACCCAAGGAACTTACAGCGACATAAATGTGCAGAACGTTGATCTTGCAGGTTATGGATATATTTCCTTCAACATGATATCAACTGTTGATATGAAGATGACGTTAATCTTCAATGACACAACCTCTCTCCCACCAATCGAACTCAACCAATACTCTACCAACGGAATAAAACCAAATTCGTTCCATCATTACAAGATCCTGATAAACTCCAACAAAGTATTAGACAATATAAATTTCGCAGCAGCGGACGACGGCAATTTCAGGGCAGACATCGACACGATAATATTAGAAGCAGCGGCCAGCGCAATAAATTCTGATAATAGAATTTGCTCAGGCATCGGCCAATGGATAACATCCATGGATCCGCCAGCGTACAACCCGACAGACTTGGAGAGCTTTGTCGGCCACATGGAAGCATGCAACTTCCAGAATCCCCAGGGTTTAGGAGGTATAGGATGGACGGGGACCCAATGCTGCGGAGACGACACACAAGACTATTATGAAGAATATTACGAAAACCAAAACAGCAACAATGCAGAATACTACGGAGATTCATTAGCAGGTTGCTGGGCAGGAAACAAGATACCTAGTGATTATAGAGTAGGAGATTTCATGCAGGACGAATCATTGGACAACCTATTGTTCTATGAAGGAAAATTCTATGCATGCAACGCAACCGATTACTCAGATTTCAAAGTGAATTTTGGGGCAGGAAAAATAAATACGAAAAATGTTGTGGAATATTCCAACCAGTTCGACCTGAAAGGATCATGGTTCTGCTCACCGGCACCAAACGGTTCGATATGGACAAGGATAAACGAGACAACGGTGGTCAGGGTGTTGGCAGCAAAGCTTTATGCTGTTGCAGAGGACAACAACTGGCAGAACTTCACCTTATACTGCGATGTCTATGACAGCACCTTGAACGATTAC
>JBDRIN010000069.1:0-16614 GCA_043815805.1 archaeon
CCAAGAACAGCGGCTATAATTATTAAAGCATACCAGGGTATCACAATCTCACCAATTTTTTTATTACTCTTCCCTATCCAGATGATGCTTTATATACTTTTTTATTTAGAACCAGAACTGATAGGCTATACCAAGGATAAAGACGATTATTATCAATATGCTGATCCAACAGTTCTTCTTCAACTGGTATTCCGGTTTCCTTTCCCCGTATTTCTTGGCCTGCCAGAACATAAAGACAACCAGTATGCTCATCAAGCCTCCGGCCACAGCGCCTGCATAACCCAAGGTCTTTATGAAGTTTCGGGCTCCCACCAGGAAGAGAACTAGAGGGATTATTATGGTCAAGAACCAGGCAAGGTTCTTGGACATCTTGAGGTCGAACTTGTAGACCTCTTTCAGTGCCAAGCCTACTGCCATGAAGCTCGTCGTCATGGCAAAGATAGCGAGAAGATTGCCTAGCAAGACCATCTTTGGGCCGATGATAGCTCCTAAGCCTAAAGTGGCTATCTCTGTTGTTGAAGCTCCTGTGACTCCTATGACTGCCAATGTGAATATGATGTAAAGTATTATGGGCAGTGCCGAGCCCCAGATGATGACTTTCTTCAATAGTCCCCTATTGTTTTTCAGCTCTTCACGCACTTCTGGAAGTGCAGGAGTGCCCATGAGGGCAAACATTACCACACCATAAGGTAAGGCGAATTTTAGCATGTTGAAGTCCTGGAGATATGCTGTGTTGAAGTTTCCGCTGAAGATGGCTATTATGCATATTGCTAAGATTATGGCTATTAGGACGAACATCATCCCGAACTCGGACTCTTCTATGGCCTTCAATCCCAAGTAGATCATGGCTGAAAGTATGACAAAGATTATGATGCTGAAGACAAATGGGGTGACGACTGGAAAGATGGCGTGCAGTGCTTCTCCGGTGCCTATCATATAAGCTAGTAGAGGTCCGTAGAGCCCGAAGATTATGGCTATGAGCATTATGATCTTGCCGAATTTTCCCAGATATTTCTTTGCATAGCCAGGAAGCTGATGGTCTCCGTTGGTTCTAAGCATGACCTCTCCCATCATTAGGTTGGTTATAAGAAGGATTGCGCCAAGGATAATTATCTCGATCATCCCGATGAGAAAACCAGACTTGGCGATGACGTATGGCAATCCAAGAATTCCAGCTCCGATTATGAAAGCCATCAAGGTAGCTATAGCCTCGAACATCACCACTTTTTTCATGGTTGAGAATGGAAGGAGTGAGTTTATATATTTTCTGCTTGTTTTCTTTTATGATGCAGGGTTTTGACATAATCCTCGTCTTCGAAGAGATCTAACTTCAAGGCCTCTTCTAAAGAAATGAACTTGAAGCCCAATGCTAATTCGTCATTCAGAGCAATCTTTTCAGAAGGGTCTTCTTTGAAATCAAAGGTGAAGATATGGTAAGCGATGGCTTTCCCGTCGTAATTGTGATATGTTGTGGTGAAGAACTCCGGCTCTAGGTCTATGCCGAGCTCTTCTTTTATCTCTCTTATGATGGCCTGTTCAGGAGTCTCTCCTTCTTCGATCCAGCCAGCCACGCTCCCCCAGAGAGCATCAAGAGTCCTGTGGGTGAGAAGATATTTTCCTTTGTAGGTAAGTATAATTCCTACTGTGTGCTTATCTATCTTTTCAGGTTCTTCTATGAGCATACATATAAGAAAATAGCATATGGTTTTAAAGCTTTTTATTTCCAGAGATCAAGCATCTTCTTCACTTTAGGTATATCTTCTCTCCAGCCACGCATAATGTCTTTTTTTCTAGAAGTGTTGTTTTTTCTAGAGATCTTTTTCTTGTTTATCAAGTCCAACCTTTCAAGCCTCCAGCTTATCATGCTGAGGCCGTTCAAGAGATGGATAATATCATACTGCTTCTTCTTTATGGCGGTGTTTGGATAGCCGTAGGTCTTCAAGAATAGCTTTTCCTGTCTCTTATTCAAGTCATGTATCCAGACAAAGAAGGTGATATCCCACTCTTCCAGGTTGAATTTTGCGAATTCCCAGTCTATTGCCCTTACTTTGCCATTTTTGTAGAATAGATTTGAAGGGCAAGGGTCTCCTTGGCATATGATAGTATATTTTCTTTTTTTGAAGAGATTCTCGTTGTTTTTTATTATTTTAGATGTTTTCACGTATAATGGATCTATCTGTTCTCTGATGTTTTTGCTTGCGACATGCTTGAACTTCTGGTATTCTTTAAGGCAGTGATACCAATAAGATTCTTTCATAGAGTAATACTTGGATCTCTTTATGTAAAAGGGAAATCTCTTAAATCTATAACTATGCAGCCGCTTATACCACTTGGCCATCGCTTTTATGAATTCATCTGTGTCTTTTTTGGGATGCTCGCCTTCTATGAATTCTTCAACCAAGAAATCTCTGGAGATTATTTTCTTGGAGCTGTCGAACAGATAGACCTCTGGCCCAAGAGGTTCTTTCAACAAGCTCAAGAACAGATATTCTCTTTTCAAGTATACTCGCTGGGCGCTGTTGTCTATCTTAAGGACTAGCTTTCCCTGTTTTGTATTGAGCAGATAGTTTAGGTTATGTGCTCCTGCTGCGAGAAATTTGTAGCTAATTAGGTCTCTTTTCAACTTCTTGCATACCTTCAATACTTGAGATTTGTTTATGTTCATGTGTGTGAGAACTACTAATCCTTTAAAAAACTTAGCGAATTGGCATTCGCAAGTTTTCCTTCTATCGAAGAAAACATTTATAAATACTTTATTCCATTAGTATGTTATGCAGACTAATTTCCCCAACACTCAGCAACATGTCCCCAGACAAAAGCTGACTTTTGGCCAGAGACTTGCTGACAGGATAGCGCAGATAGGTGGAAGTTGGGGCTTCATAATCAGCTTTGGGGTATTTCTCGTGGTTTGGTTGTCTATCAATACATACCTTGCTTTTGTCACTTGGGATCCAAAACCATATATACTCCTTAATCTGGTCTTGTCTTGCATTGCAGCGATCCAGGCACCTGTCATATTGATGAGCCAGAACAGGGCTGCGGAACGTGACAGGATAAAGGCAGAGCGGGATTATGCTATTAACAGAAAAGCTGAGCGAGAAATCGCTAACATGCAGCAGGATCTAGATGAGATCAAAGAGTTAATTGTTGAGAAATGGAAAAAAGAAGCGAGTTAGGTAGGAGCGCTACTAGTAGATATGGCGCCAGGTTCTCTGTTTCCGTCTGCACAGTACTCTAAGTTGTGTTTTGGTAATGCTTCTAGTCTGTCTGATGTTCTACGACAGTATGCCTCAATATCAAAAGAGGGTTCCGGACGCATTCTTGCAAGCTGTGCGTTTGCAGCTAACTTATCTTTTGCAGCGCGTAGTGTCTCTGTTGCCATTAGTGTATATCTTTCTTGGTTCTCTCTGTCTGCTGTTGCACGTTCATAAAAACCTTGCACAAACTCTGTCATGATTCCACGCTCTGCAGTATCCAAATCTGTTCCTTCCAGAGCATATTCTAGGTCTAAAGGAGCATCATTTAGAACTTGGTCGACAATTTTCATTCCAACAGCGTGTACGAGTCGGGAATAGTCTGGTTTTTCTGATTGCTCTTCTTGTAAACCCTTTGATACGCCGAAGCTTAGGCCAAGGGCACTTCCAAGACCTGCACCTACTAAAGTGCTTATTGCTGTGATTATGATTCTTGCGTTTTCAGAATTGCCATGTGAGGCGATGTATTCTGGTGAACCTGATAGTTTGTATGCCAAAGTACCTGCTGTTGCTGCGCCGATCAGTGCAGTTATCTTTATCGCGTTACAGAAGGTTTGTCTATAAGCGGGTCCATGGTCTAATGTTGGAATTTTGTCCATTAAGAACATATCTACTGCGGTGTTAGCTCTTTTTGCTGTCGAGACTATCTTCTCTAATACTCCTGATTTTTTGTCAGATTCAGGCTCCATAGTTTGTTCTTGTGTCATTATGAATCAACTCCCGCACTAAGTGTGGTATTTTCAGCCATTTTGGAAACAGGTTGACTGTTGTAAAAGCCAGGGTTATGTTCTGGAAGATCGTGTAGTTCTGCCGCTACATTCCTGCAATAGGCTTTTGCATCGAAAGTGTCGCCATTAACCCTTCTTGGAACGTCAGCAATTCTGTTTGTTAGCCATTTATACTTAGATTCAATGGCTACTGCTGTGTATGCGCCTACGACAGCCGCCACTAAACCCGCTTCTAGGTTCTTTGCTAGAACTCCTGCCACAATTCCGATACCTAAACAGGCAGTAGCATATTTTTTGAACATGGGGACGATGGCATCTGCAGTTTTTTTATCATATGCTTCCGCATCTGCTTTTTCTCTTTTCATGCCGTCATAGAATGAGGGAATAGCTTCTCGCACTATTCTATCTTCTGAAGTGTTAAGAAAGTCTAGTTGTTCCATCACGTCCTCTAGGTTTAACTCCTGATCATGGTATACTTGATGGCGCACTCTGCTGCGGACAACATTCATGACTTTACCATAATATGGTGCTGGAAAATGATTCATTTTTGCTTTGCCTATGGCGCCGCCTATAATTTCACCAAGCTTGCCCGGGCCGAAAAATCTGCCATTAATTCTTCCATTCTGAACTGTGTTTAGAGTGCCATCTGGCTGGAAAGCTCTAATGTGTTGCTTCTGCTCGGGTTCTGTTGTGCATAGCCCATCCAGGCCTTCGTTAGATTGGTGGGGTGTCATTTTGTATATATTGGCATTGTTAGTTTATAAATGTTTCGGTTTTGTTGCCCCTTTTGAGTGGTAAACGCGCACTTTTCAGAAGAAATCCCCCAACCCCTTCTGCTGCTTATCCTTGCCATGGCACATCTTCTCTATGACGTTCTTCACCCTTTCTTCTCCAAAGTCATGCTTCTCTACGAGGATCTTATACATGGCCTCAGAATCAGGATTGCTCCATTCCAATTCATAATTATCTGTTGTACCCATGTTCTTCAGGAGGTCAAAGACTGTCTTCCAGGGATAATCAAAGAAATCGTCCCATTTGGCTTCCTTGAATAATGGTTCAAAGTTGGTGCCGAATTTCTTGACAAGAGAGAGTGATTTTTTAGGTCCCAGACCTTTTATTCCGCCAACATTGAAGTCTGTGCCTACGAGCATGGCAAGCACTATGAGCTGGTCTTGCTGCAGTTGAAGCTCGTTGAGATTGTCTGCAAGAGAGACCATCTCTGGATTCATGGTTTTGTAGGTTTGGGTGCCGATCTTCTTCCTTCGTCTGGAGATCGTGAGATTCTTTATTAGACGCGGGGCACCGAACAGGAAGCAATCTGCATCCTGGCTCATGACTGCGTAGACATCTCCTTTCTGCGCCATGTAAGCAGCCTGGGCTTCGCCTTCCGTAGGTGCCTGGACGATGGGCATACCCATGGCTTTGATAAGGGCTTTGGCTTCTTCAATCATCTCGCTTGTCAGCCGCGAAGTCCTTGCAGCGTACTTCTTCATCTCATCAAGGTCTTCTTTCTGCTTTGCCTCTTCAAACTTCTTTTGGGCTTCAATCTTTATGCCTTTTCTTCTCTCTCGCTCTGCGTGTTTGAGTTTAGGAGTCTCGCCGTCGAAAACAAAGACAGGCTTTATGCCGTTCTCTAAGATGTTGCTGAAGCGGTTTAGGATTCCCATCAAGTGGCTGGTGACCTGGCCCTTAGAATCCATCAATAGAGAGCCGTCAGCCTGCCTGATATTAGAAAGAAACATGTAGAGCTGGTTCTGGCCGTCCACAGCGAGCTTTTTGCCGTGAAGGTCTTCTAATCGTATTTCCTTGCTCTTCAAGAGCTCTGTTATGGCTGTGCCCATAGAGAATAAAGAAAGAATCGTGATTAATAAGGTTTTTGGTTACTCGTCATCAACATTTGCCTTGTGTGCTTCTTCGATTTCCCAAGGCGCCAAGACCATATCGCCGTTGCCGTTGACTGGGTTGTTGTCTATGTAGAAGCAGATATTGTTCACGTCTTCTATAGTGTAGCCAGGATGGTGCTCGTTATCTTCTTCGTCCTGGCCTGGCAAGTAATCATTAACCAAGAAATCCATTATGTCACCTAACTCTTCACGCATCCTGCCAAAGACTCTTCCGCCGACATAACCTTCTTTGCTTCTGCCTTTTACTTTTTCTTTTTTCTGTTCTGGCGTTGTCTCCTCAGGTTCTCCATAAGCGTCAAAAAGAGTGTACATCATCATACCCTGAGCCTCTGTAGAGAAATCATCCACCATGGCTCTTGGATACTGCAATCCGCCCACATAATGTATGTAATCGCCCATAGGCGTTCCCATGACTAAAGGATAGAGAGAATCCAGATATTCTTCAACTTCTTCTCTGCCATTTGGAGGGTTCAACCAGACAGTGTGGCGGAATTCCTGGTTTAATCCACCGTAATTTCCTCCAGGAAGCTCCCTTGGGGCATGCTCAGGAATTTCTTGCACACAGTATTTGTCGAAATAAGCCTTTATGGCCGCCCTTAATTCGTCAGGAAGCAACGCTGTTGTGTATGAAGCTTGAGGAGCTACGATGTCAAAGAACAAGTATTCTGTGAAGACGCCGTCTTTGACTATCTCCAATAATGTCTCGAAGAAAAGATCTTCTGTCTCTGGAAATTCTTCTTTTGAAGATTCCCACGCGTTAAGTAGATGTGACACGCAGTATTTTTCCATAGAGGTTACTTCTACATCTTCAGGAGAATCAAGTATCTCATACATCCATGCCGCTTTTGCATGTGAATAACCGAGCCAGCCTGCAAATTGGCCTTCAGGAACATCCGGATCTATTTGTATCCAGATATCAATACTGTCTGTGTCTGTGGCTTCATGAACACTCGTCATGTCCACGAATTCAAGGTCTCGAAGCTGTTTGCCTTCCTCTGCCAATAATTGGTCAAGCTTAACCCAAGGAACAGTCCAGGGTCGGCATCGATATATCGCGTTGTAATAGCAGCTCTTGGCAGCCTCTTTATTACCGAGTTCTCTTTCGCAGTCGCCCAAAAACACGAGAAGCTCAGGATTCACAGGATTGTTAAGCACACCTCTTCTCAAGACATCTCTTGCTGCCTCGTAAGTTCCATCCAATATATGCAGCTCTGCGAGGCGGGCATAGCTTTCTCCTATCTTAGGATATTTCTCTATGAGCTACTCTAATGTTTTTTCTCGACTACCTATGTCGAAGTGAAAAGAGTAATCGTAAAAACTGAGGAGTGTCTCTGCGTCTCTAGGATCTATCTCCAGGCCTTTGAGAACTATACTGTCATCTGTTTTTTCTGTCATCATTGAGGCGGATAGGTCGAGCCAGTGATGAATAGATGTTGTGTCTGGTTCTACGTTTATCAAGTTAATCCCATAGACTTTTTCAGATTCTATCATGAGCTTCACAGGATTCATCATCTCATCAGTAATTTTTGGAGGTTCATAATTTTCAGGAATATAAACTTCTTGAGCTAATGCTGGTGCTGCTGTCGCCAACAAAGCTACAAGTCCGATCGCTGCCAAAGTTTTCATCTTATATCTTCTTCACGACCATGCCCTTAAACTCTTTGTAGAGCATGGATTCTGCTTTCTTGGTGAGGTCGCCTGTTGTGATGAAGAGGACAGGCATCTTTTTGGCCTGGCCGGTTATGTAGGCGCTGCTCAGGTCGCCGTCGTTGCACTTTTTCTTCTTCTTAGCCTGGCAGTAATACTCCATGCGGCCGACAGCCGTAGGGAGGTCGACTATGAACTCTGCCTGGCTGTTCTTCTTGACCTTGATTTTCTCTATGATCCTGATTCTTTTCTCTTCGAAGTATGATTTTAGCTTTTTCATGAAAGCGTCGCCTGTGTCATCGACTTCTTTGAGGACTTTCTTCTCTGGCTCAGCGCTTGGCGCTGGTTCTGAACGCTTTTCAGGTTCTTTTTTTTCTTCTTTTTTAGGCTCAGGAGCTTTAGGCGGTTCGTTTGAAACGCTTTTCGTTTCTAACGCCCCAGAAACCTCCTGGTTTCTAAGGGCACTTGCCGGCTCTGCCGGTGAGGGAGCTTCTTCTTTTACCGGCATCAAAATATCTTTTATCATCTGCTCTGCTTCAGAGGTAGGAAGGACATGCCATTTCCAGAATATCTCTGTGTTCTCGCCTATCTTGACTTCAAGAGCCTTTGCGAAGTCCTTTAGGGTTCTCAAAGATACCCGCACAAGAGGGACCTGTTCATAATCTCTGAGGACCTTCTTCTCTTTCAACAGGTCAAAGGCTCTCTGGTCTTTCTCATTGAGCCATTTCCTCAATCTTTCAAGCTGATATTCCTGGCCTGGAGCATAATAAGTCGGAGAACCGCCTATCTTGGTGCTGGATACCTTGATGTGACCTTTATCCTTAAGCTCGGAAAGTATGGCTCCGATCACAAAGGTGTCTGTGCCGAGCTCTTTCTTTATATCATTAGGAATAGAAGGCCCTTTTCTCTTGACATAAGCCAGGACTTCGTCTCGGTTTACCATAGAAATGGGTATTCTTGAAGATTATATAAAGACTTTGGTTTGGGGCTTAATCTCTCATCTGCCTCAAACCAGCCTGACCGATCTCTAAGAAGTAATCGTTCTCTTTAGAATGATTCCCAAGCTCTTTCCGCTCGTAGTTTGAAAGGATGACATGCATCACATGGGCAAGCTTCAGATACAAAGGCAGTATCTCTAGTTCTCGAGGTGTGAGCTTGACAATTTTCTGATATTCCTCGACAGCAAGCTTGAACTTTCTCTCGCTGTTTTCTTTATTGTCCTTTTCAAAGCAGATATCGCAGCCAAGAACAGCAAGCTCCTGGATCCTGGGATAGAAGTTGCCGACTGCAAAGTCAATCACCCAGAGCTGACCATCTTTGTCTCTTATGACGTTGCCCTTCAGCAGGTCTCCATGCACATAGCAATGAGGAAGGTTCTCTATATCAAGAGCATTGAACTCTTTCAACATGGGTTCTACAATAGCCAGGTCTTCAGGCGGGAGAGAATCTTTTTTCTTCTCGAACTCTTTTGGAAAATGGACGCACGCCCATTGGTCATATATGAATCTTGGCTTGATGTCCAGGGAGTTGATCTTTGCAGCCTGTTGGGCTACGAATATTACATCCTCATCTAAAACTGGATTCCCTAGGCTGTACATATCTTTGCCGTCTATGAATTCTAAGACTAGGACTCTCAGCAAAGCGTCGTCCAATTCTATAAGGGCAAGCTCGCCTTGCTTTGACTTGAGAAGCTTAGGAGTCTTTATACCTGCCTTGATAGCGGCTTTTATGACACTGACATAGCTCTTGCAGTCTTCCAAGTCTCTGAAATCTGCTAACACCTTGACAAAGAACTTGCCTTTAGAAGTCTCCAGGATGAAATTGAAATCCTCATAGCCCACAGGGATAATCTTGTTGGATTTGAATTCTCCCAAAGAGAATTCTTCACAAACAGCTTCAGATATGACTTTGAGTTCGCCTTTGAAGCTAATCCTATCCTGAAAAGGTCTGGTCATGAGAACAAGGGAGAATAAAATCTTTAAAAATATGCTGTTTCTAAGGCCTAATCCACCTAATCTCCCAGTAAGTAACGTCGCCTTCATCGTCCACGACGCCGATCATGAGTCTTTTCTTTGTAGAATGAGCTACTCTGGTCTTGGCTGCGAACTCATACCAAGTGAGGTGTTCTCCTTCGTGGACCGGGTAGACTACCCAGCGGGCATGGTCTTCGCCGGGCTTGACTCCACGGTCATATACTCTAAAGTCTGCTCCGAATTTTAGAGCTGTCTTGATTATGTAGCCTCTGTTTCTCATATCCTTGAACACGCAGTATCTTATCCAGAAGTTCGGCTCTACCTTGTTGGTCTTGGCAACGTACTGCTCGAAAGTTATGATTTTCTTATTGTAATCACTCACTTCAATCTTGCCTTTCTCCATAAGATACAAGGCTTCTGGCAGAGAAAGCTGGATTTTTCCATCTTCAAGAACAGTTCCATATCTGCTTTGATTATATAATTCTCTCGCAGCATCAGAATTTTCAGTGATGACCCTTTCACGGGCATAGATGGCCTTGACCTTGACTCTTGGTTTCTTAACTACTTCTTTAGCGTCTTTTTCTTTCTTGACTTCAACATCCTTAAGAACAACCTCTTGAATAGCTGCTTCGACCTTTTCAGCGCCTGCTTTTTTCTCTTCAGCTTCTGCCTTTTTGGTCTTTTTAGCAGCTTTCCCTTTTGCGGCCTTCTTCTTGCCGCTCTTAGAGGCTGTCTTCTTAGCCTTTTTTGTTGGCATAGATGTTCAGAGTCAGAATCGCTTTAAAAATGTATTGTTTTCAAAGAGAACAAGCTATATCGGAACCCATCTTGTGGCCAATCTAGGTTTGCCTTCTTTTATGCATCTGCCATCAGGTTCGCACAACCTGTTTTCAGGGCAGCCGCATTCTTGGCAATTAGAAACGATTTTTTGTTCTATGCACATGGCTGGTGCGTTGTCTGCGATGCAGACGTCTGACAGGAAGATACCATCTTCTACAATGCAGACGCTCAAGGCATCATGGGCGTTGATCCTTCCGCCGTCCGGGTTAATAGGTTCATCGCCATACAGTTCTTCAGCAGTGAGCATCATGATCTCTCTTATCTGGCTGGGAGTAATGTCTTCGAAGCTTGACAGTAAGAGTCCTGCAAGTCCGGATACGAAAGGTGTTGCCATGGATGTTCCACCAGCATAATCATAGCCTCCGCTCATTGTGGTTGATATAATAAAGGTTCCTGGTGCAGCTACGTCTATCCATTCTCCATGTCTTGACATGGACAAACCGCCATTATGATTGTAACCTGCAACGCCGATGACTTCTGGCCTGCAAGCAGGATGCATATAAGCTGTGTTGCCTTCATCATTTCCTGCAGCGCCTGCAAATACAATGCCCATATCATGAGCATACTGGATTGCTGTGTCAAAACTTGTGCTTATGCAGTCTGAGTCTGTCCTGCCGAAGCTCATGCTTATCACATTTGCTCCGTTATCTGCAGCATAATAGACTCCTTGCACTATGTTGCTGGTGTAATAGGTCATTCCGCCTACACGTATAGGCATGATGGTGCATCCTTGGCAGAGGCTTGCGACTCCTATTCCATTATTTGTCTCTGCGCCTGCCGCACCTGCCACTCTGGTGCCATGACCGTTCTCGTCTATAGGATCATTATCTTCCATATATGTGTCCCAGCCCATGATATCATCAACAAAGCTGTTGTTGTCATCATCTATTCCATTGTCTGGGATTTCATCAATATTGACCCACATCTTGTTCTGCAGGTCTTCATGATTGTAGTTTACGCCAGAGTCAAGGCTGGCGATGATTATGTCTGAGCTTCCTGTCTCTATGTTCCATGCTTCCGGAGCGTCGATGTCTATGTCTGGTGTGCCGTAGACTCCTGAACCAGGGAATATCTCCTGGCCATAGTTGTGCAGTCCCCATTGGTTTGCTGGGAAGTATTCATCGTCTGGAATGGACAAGGGATCATAGATGTAATTTAGCTCTACATTTTCCACTGATCTGAGCTTGAAAAGCTTGTTTGCGAGCTTTATGTGGTCAATGGTTTCATCTACTTCTATGATTAGGAATCTGTCCATATCAAGGCGTTTGGCCTTGGAGTTCAGGTTCTCCGAGCTTCCGAACAGATATTCTGCAGATATTATTGATCTATCAGCACTCTTGAGCATGGTTTCTGCCTCTTCAAGGCTTCTGGAGCCGTCCAACTTGACTATCAAAGTGCCTGGAGCGTATTCTTGCTCTAGAAAGGGCGCTCTAGCCATGGCTGACGGCAATATAAATAGCATGAGTAGGGTTATGGTGAGTAAAATATTAGCTTTCATGCTGTATGCTTAGACTCCTGACTTTATAAATGTTTCGATTTTATCGTCACTTCGGAGTGGTTAAATGCTGTTCAGGGTTGTGCTATCTCACTTTTTAGAACGGGCTTCTGTTTCTTTTCGCATCTGCCGTTCTTGATTATGTCGTTTGGTGCGTCGCAGCATCTTGTGCCTATTACGTATTCGCCTGTTTCATCGCCGCAGCATACAGGCTCTCCTACAAAGCCGCAGTCTCCGAATATTTCTCCACAGAAGACCTCTTCGCCGCCCAGCTGTTCACAGCTGTAGGGCTCATAGCCAGGCACTGATTCAATAAGGGCCTGATCTGTAGAATCTCTTGGACAGGCACCGGCCTCGTTAAGGACAATATTAAAGTTTTCTTCTGCAGGGTACGTTGTGACTGCAGGTGTACTAAACGGAATTTCTGTTGTTCCTGTTGTTGTGCATTCTGGCGGTATCTCATTGCCGGACATATAAACAGAAGATCCGCTGATATAGACTGTGTTTTGAAGATTGCTCTGTGCTCCAGGTAAGTAATAATTTTTTATAAGGTTTCCCTGGGCTGCGGAACGTATATACGTCCCAGGGTATGTATCTATGCTGTTCCAATCATACATAACATTGTTCACAAGATCAAAATAGCTTGTTGAGTAAACCTGGGGGTTATAAGATTGTCCTGAAACCAACAGGTTATGATGGAAAGAGAGATTGATACCATTCCTGAGATAAACATTCTTTTGGTTATTGCCGATGATAGAGTACTGTACAGTCACATTCTTTGCACCATCTAAGTAAAAGTTATAATATGCCGAGCCGGTGAAAGAACAGTGGTCTATCAACACGTTCGCTGCACTAGGCCTCACAAACAGGTCTGCGCCTATTGAAGCCGTGGGCTTGTTCCTGAACCTTAGGTTCTTCAGGACGACTTGCTTGCCGTTCAGTATCTGCATCAGGTCTGAGTTGGTGAAACCGGGGTTTGCAGTGATGGTTATGCCGCTTCCAGGTGCATTAGTCGCATCTATAGTCATGTAGTCATAGTTCACAAGAAGCATGCTCTGAAGCTCTATTGTCCCTTCGACAGCGAATGTTATGTATCTACACCCCTCTGAGAGAGCATCCCTCAAGGTTCCCGGACCGGAATCTGCGAGAGAAGTAACTGCATAATTTTCATAGCCTGGGCAATCTTCTGCTCCTTGTGTTATACCATAGCCTTCTGCAGGCTGCTGGACGCATTCAGGATTGCATCCGTCTGGCTGACACACGCCCTCGCAGCAATATTCTCCGAAAGCACATATGTCTCCTGTACAATCACATCCTTCTGGCGGAACCATAACATAGCAATCCGCACAGTCCAATTCGTCGCAGTTCATGTCAATTCCATCGCCACAGTAATCCAATACTCCTGGGTTGATGTTAGCGTCTGAATCATCGCAGTCAGTGCCTTGTGGACACTCAGCAGAATCAAATCCGAAATAATTGTCCCCATCCTCGTCTGCGCAGAAACCTCTGTAATATCCTGTCCTTTGTATGTCATGATAGCCCATCGGCCAGCCGTTATAATATGCTGAATCGCCTTCATCAAACTCCCAAGCAACCAATGAGCTGCTCTGGGTTAGCCACAACAGATCGATTTTCCCGTCTTTTTCCAGGTCAGTGATGACTGGAGAATACTGGTAAGTGCCTCCCCAGGTCTTATGGCTCATACCTGTTGGTTTCGGCCAACCATAGAGCGGGTCTGTGTTACCTTTTATTATGTGCATACTAAAGACGTTGTCCAGATCCTTAATGTAATTGCTTCCGATTACTATCGTCTCAACTTCACCATCAGAATTAACGTCTCCTATGATTGGGAAATTGATTAGTTTTCCAGGCTCTTCAAGATAGTTATACTGTTTAGGCCAACCATCAACTACTGTACCATCATAGTTATATGCCTTAGTTTCTCCTTGGTTAGCTACATTATAGACTAACTCCAGAAAAGAATCGCCGTCTATATCTGCCAGAGAAATCGGACCACCCGAGGATGGAAACTCGTTTATAGGCCAGTTTCCTTCTTGGATTGTTCCGTCTTTGTTAAAGACGAGCAAATAGCTAGCTGCAGTTATCGCTACCTCATCAGAACCATCATTGTCTATATCACCTATTGCTGGAGCCATCCTGTAACTGTCTCTAGGGTCTGTTTCATCAAGGTAAGTCAGATCTACTGGCCAACCATCCACCGGCGTGCCGTCAAGATTATACGCCCGCAGCATCCTTGTGGTGAAACTTGTAGGGTTAGAACCATCCAAAGTAAGGAAAACAAACTCCAGATCGTCATCATCATCCAGGTTTCCAAGCGAAACAGGGCTGTATATATAATCAGATGTTATCTGTCGGATCACATTTCCGGACTCATCAAGTATAAATAGGTCTTTTGACTCCCTTACAGGCACTATCAACTCATGCTCCCCGTCATTATCCAAATCAGAGACGACAAGGGGATACTGAGTATAAGCATTCCCTCCATTAGTATTCTGTAGTAAGACAGTCTTTGGCCAGCCGCTCACTGGCGTGCCGTCATGATGATAAGCATAGATCTCTGCATTGATGACTATAGGAGATGAAAATAGTATGTTTCTTCTCAAGATGAAGATTTCCAGATCATTATCTCCGTCAATATCCTCAGCCGACAGGAGAATCTTGTCAGCATAAGATATATAGTCCAAGGACGGCAGCTGCACCGGCCAGCCAGATACTGATGACCCATCTATATTCAGCATATTTATCCTCCAATTAAGGGTTGGAAACATTATCTCTTCATCGCCGTCATGGTCAAAATCTGCAACCAGAAGATCTCCGTTGAAAGGGACAGAACCTGCATCTATCGGATAACCTGTTTTCAGAGTTGAATCAAAAAAGACCCTCACGAAATCCTGATATTGCTCATCTCCATAGAAAGTCAGTCTAATGGTGTAATAAGAGGCATCTGTCACAGAGCTCAAATCCCAATAACCAAGAGTGCCTTCATAGACAGGGTTCGTGCCCCCTCCTGTCAGGGTTATTCCATCCGCGTACCATTGCACCGGCTCTTCACCGATGCCATATTCAATTGTGTAGTGTTGGAAATTGCTATGGTTTGGCACCGTTCCGACTATCTCTAATGTCTGGCCTGGACCAGACTTTACTAGCTGTTCATCCTCTGGAGAGAAGATCTCTGCTCGTTCTAATAATGTGGCATCAAGATAAACCGTCTCATCTTGGACTATCTCGACAGAGGTTTCATAATCATAATAGCTTTCTTCTACAATCCTGACATCCCTTGTGCCAGGGTCTAAACTTAAGGTTAATGGAGTGTTTCCTCTGTAGAAATAATTGCCGCTGGCTACATCCTTGATATAGACTTCTGCACCGTCGGGCACAGATGTGATCTCCAATGTGCCGTAAGAAAACGCAAGCATCCCACAATTCTGGAATATTGAGTTGTCAGAGTCATCACAGTCCTCCACAAAATCATCGCATGCAGGACAACTTGCAGGTTTGCTTCCGGTGCCCCAATAGCAGTAACCGTCAAAGTCATCGTCGTTGCACAATACCTGCTCAGGTATCGCCGGATTGGGAGAATCAATGGCATGCACCATCATAGAATCTATCCCCGAGTATCCCATAAGGATCCTGAAAGTTCCATTTTCTCCCCAGTCATCGCCCCAGCTGTTTCTGATTATCCAATATTCTAATCCATCAGAATACTGACCATACCCTATGATTGCTATGGCATGACCGCCCAGAAAAATGTTCGATGTGGGATAATATACCCCTCCGTCATAAGCGTGGAGGTCACCGTAAACAAGCATTGCCGTTATCAAGGGACCTTTGGTGACGAGCGCATTCTTAATCTCGTCTGTTGTCAAAGGAACTGTTTCCCAAGAAGTTATTCCTACAGCATCATCCTGCCAATTTGCGCATTTGTCTGAGCAGACAGAGTTTTCTGCAACATAGGGGAAACATGTCTCTGTGCAAGTCTTGACATCTACAATGTAATCCAACAAGTCCGGAAATTCACTGGTATATATGCCGCTGCAGCCATCACCCGCAAAACAGGAGACAAGGTCCTGCTCAGATAGGTTATAATCAAGATCCGGGTTATTGTAAAATATGTTAGCATTGGCCTCCAGAACTGCCTGCGTCGCAAAGGCCCAGCAGCTGCCGCAACTCTGCTGGTCCCTTATAGGGCTGACATAGTCCTGGCCGTGCTGGTCTCTCCAATCAAACTCATCAGGCAAGTTGTATCTTGTTCCTTTATAATTCTCAGAATCATCCCTATTTGCTTCGATTTCATCCCAGTTATCGATATTCAACCCCAGCATTTGCTTGAGCTCTTCTGTTGATTGGCCTGTGAACTTATTCTCTGTGGCAGTCCATAGTCCGCCTTCTTGTGCAAGCTTTTGGTTAAGTTCAATTATTCCTTGGTTAGAGATCTTTTTTATATCCTTTGCAGGAGCTCTTCCTGCTTGTCCAACCAGCGTGCAGCCGCTCATTATTAGTATGCTCAAAACTAGTATTGTAATCAAGATTTTATTCATAGTATACACCTCGAAATCCCATAATAACCTATTTCTAGAGGTTCTAGTTAATAAATATTGCTTTTTGGTGAAGGGCTCTGTCCTAAAAGTCTTTTAAATAATCGGAAAATGTTATGACAAACTAACTTTCCGTACACTTCTGTGCGGATTGTCCGCACAGTTTTGGAGCTTACACAAGCTCCAAACTTTCTTTTTATGCTTCCGAATCCTGACT
>JBDRIN010000070.1:0-3549 GCA_043815805.1 archaeon
GTCAGGATTCGGAAGCATAAAAAGAAAGTTTGGAGCTTGTGTAAGCTCCAAAACTGTGCGGACAATCCGCACAGAAGTGTACGGAAAGTTAGTTTGTCATAACATTTTCCGATTATTTAAAAGACTTTTAGGACAGAGCCGTCATTTTACATAAACTTTATATATACCCTCTTGATTTTTCTCTATCATGCACCGGTAGTCTAATGGCTAGGATAGAGGCCTTCCACGCGCTAAGATTAGAGATCCGCTGGGTCTCACTTGCATGAAGACAGCCTTTGATCTGGGTTCAAATCCCAGCCGGTGCATTTAAGTCCCTTTTCTCATAATATTTATAAACAACCTCTTTCTCTCATAACCATGGGGAAAAACACAATATTGGTTTTTTGTGCTCACTCTGACGACCAGGTCTTTGGTCCGGGAGGCACTTTGGCAAAGTATGCTAAGGAAGGCAAGACCATCTATACAGTCATATTCTCTTATGGAGAAGGCAGCCATCCTCATTTCAAGAAAGACATCATCGTGAAGACCAGGATGAAAGAAGCCATAAAGGCTGACAAGATCATCGGCGGCAAGAGTGTCGAGTTTTTTGGGCTTCCAGATAACAAGAAATTCAAATCAGAGTTTGACAATAGGAACCTGCATGAGAAGCTTAAAGAGATGGTCGTGGAATACGCGCCTGCAAAGATATTCACTCATTCAGATACTGACACGCATCATCATCACAGGCTGGTGAACGAGATGGTCTTACGAGCAGTCGACGACCTAAAGCAGAAGATACCAGTCTATACTTTCGACGTCTGGAACTTCTTCGGCGTAAGAAGGTACAACACTCCCAAACTAGTCATAGATATCTCAGACACTTTCAAGACCAAGATGAGTGCCTTGAGGGTTTTCAAGAGCCAGCTCAAGCCTTTGAATTATATGATTGGCAATAACTTTTTATATCTCCAGGTCTATATCAATGATTTCATAGAGGGTTTGATTTACAGGAAAAGGTTTGCTGAGGTATTTTATAAGGTAAGATGAAAGACAAACTGCTCATAGCATCTGACAGCTTTTTGCCTAGGTGGGACGGCATCGCAAGGGTATTGTCAGAAATAATCCCCAAGCTCAGCAGGAAATATGACATAACCGTGATGGCCCCAGATTATGGGGACTACGAGAACGATCAGATACGGCTGGTGAGGATACCATTGAATAATCTTTGGATAGGAGACTTCAATGTCCCTAAGTTTGCACTCAGGAAAGTCAAGGAAGAAGTGAAGAAGGCAGACGTTGTCTTCACCCAGACCATAGGTCCTGTCGGCGGATTAGCGATCCTTTTTGCATGGAGATACAAGCAGCCGTTGGCTTCTTATATCCATTCTCTTGAATGGGAGCTTGTGCCGAAAGCCGTAGGCACTCCGTTGTTCAAGAAACTATTGTATCCTCTAATGAAGGTCGTGAGTAGGAAACTCTATAAGAAATCCGATCTTTTGTTAGTGCCTTCATCTGGCATAGCAGACCAGCTTTCCTGGCAGAAGATAAATTCAAAGAAGAAAGTGGTGCATCTTGGAGTCAACCTGAACAAGTTCAGGCCTGGAAAAGCTCTGAAGCTTAGGGAAAAGCTGGGCATAAAGCCGAACGATATAGTCATAGGGCAGCACGGCAGGATATCCAGAGAGAAAGACCTTGTCACTTTATTGCGGGCTTTCATAAGGTTGCAGGCCAGATACGACAATATCAAGCTCATGATTGTGGGAGATGGTGTTAAGAGCCTGAAGAAGAAGCTGGCTGCAAGGCATGGAGTGATCTTGCCTGGCGCTCAGGATAATGTGATACCCTATCTTCAGGCCATGGATATCTATGTCCTAAGCTCTTTGACAGAGACCACTTCTCTGACAACCTTGGAAGCCATGGCGTGCGAACTTCCTGTAGTCGCCACCAAAGTAGGGTTTGTCAAGGATTACATAAGGGAAGGATTGAATGGGCTTTTCTTTGAAAAACAAGATTCCACAGAATTGGCCATCAGGTTGTCTGGCCTTATAGAACACGAAGAGTACAGGAAAGAGATCGGTAAGAATGCGCGAAGGGCTGTGAGCGAACACTTCAAATGGGATGTCACAGCTGAAAAGATAAAGAAAGCATTGGATGAATTGATGAATCCTAAGAAATAGTTATTTCTTCAGCCCCTGCTTTAGATTCTCAACAAACCTTTCGAAATCATCAACGTCAACGCATGCACCGCAGGCATGCTCATGGCCGCCGCCATAGCCTTTGACTCCTTCCAATGATTTCTTGAGTATGGGCGGGAGATTCTTTTTAGCGCTTCTGATAGAGCATTTCATCTCTCCGGATTTCTCTCTTGCAATCAGGATAACTTTGTCAGGATACTTGTATAAGAGCTCGTTGCTCAGGTCGCCTGTGAAAGAATACTTGACATCCTTGTATGTGAATACTATAATCGGGTCTTTGGTCACCTTGACTGTTTTCTTCAGCTCTTCGTATTTCTCGTTTATCCTTTCAAACCGTTTATAGACGAACCTGCCCTGCGCTGTCGTCTGATTTAGGACTTCGTACGGGTCTTTCAATCTGGTCATGATCTTGAATGACTTCTTGACATCCTCTGTCTTTCCTTTCAGGTTGAAAGAGAAGACCCTTATCAGATGGCCAAGCTTGGTCTCGAACAACGCTTTTTCAGGGGTGTCGATATCTTCAGGAAGCAATTCAGGATATTCTCTTATGAAATCATCCTTGAACTCAGGCAGATACCAGTCACCTACAGTGCCGATCATAGCGATCCATAGGTCTTGTTGCACGACTTTATAGCACCAGTAAGACGTCGGCCTGTTGTCTTTGTCATTGTGGATGCGGGGATTATAATAGGATACCTTCTTTTTCTTCTGAGGCTCATGATGGTCTAGCCATATCTTTTTCTGGCTCACTCTGTCCAGGAACTCCTGGCTCACCAAAGGCTTATCCAGGATGAATACCTTATCAGGACAGAATTCATCTACCTTGTTGGCGTATATCTCTTCAAGGATGGGTTTGCTCTTTATGATGATGCCTCTTCCGTCCTTGACAAATCGATAGAACAACAGGAATGAACATAATCCATCAGGGTCAGCATCAAAGAAGAACAAAGGCCGAGTACTCGTCTCGAGCTCTTTCCGGATTTCGCTTATTTCTTTTTTTGTCAGTGCCATCTTAACGCTCCATAAAAAAATATGAATGAATCTAGGGTGCTGGTTCTTTTTATAAAGTTTTTCAATTATTTTGTTTCAGAAAAATTTATATACCCCCTGTTTATCTCTCCAGAAAACAACTATTGGGGTGATATTAAATGGCATTAGATTTTTGGTTTATTCCATTGCTTGCTATAATAGCTGCAGTGATCGGTTTGATAACAACATTCATTCTCACTAAGGTAATCAACAGCAAGGATCCGGGCAACAAGGCCATGCAGGACATCTCCAAGGCCATCCAGGAAGGGGCGATGGCTTTCTTAAAAAGAGAATATAGGATTCTTCTCATATTTGGAGTTGTCGTGGCTGTAGTGTTGGGGATCTT
>JBDRIN010000071.1:0-4256 GCA_043815805.1 archaeon
GTGAACTACCCTGACCTAACATTTTCATGTTGAGGTTAGGGCTTCTTGCTTCATAGAAAGACATTTGTCTGTCTCAGCAGAGCCTTGTTCCAAAGCTCGTCTTAGTATGATTATAGCTGAATTTGTATCTCTATCCAGAGACAAGCCACATTCAGGACATTCGTATTGTCGTTTCCAAAGTGGCATATCCTGCTTGTTTCCACAAGCACTACATTCTTTAGTTGTATTCACCGGGTTTATTTTCACAACTTGACAACCAGCACTTTCAGCCTTGAAGTCAAGCATTGCTAAAAACTTACCCCATGAACTATCATTGATATTTCTTGAATTATATGCGGACTGTTGCATATTTCTTATATGCAAATCTTCAGTCGCTATGAACTTACAATCATTCACTAATTTAGTTGTGGTCTTATGCAAGAAGTCATCTCGCTGTTGTGTGATATGCTCATGCAGTTTAGCAACTTGGATTCTCGCTTTGTATCTATTATGACTGCCTCGTTTCTTTCTTGATAGGCTTTGTTGTAGGTTCTTTAGCTGCCCTAAACTTTGCTTATAATACAAAGGACTTAATACCTTATTGCCTTTGTTATCTGTCAAGAAAGAGATAACACCCAAGTCTATCCCAATAATCTTGTTGCCTTTGTCAATCTGATATTTACCATCAGTTATTATATGTGCTTCCCAACTATCTACTTTCCTTTTAATAATTATGCCTTTTATCTTGCCTTCAATCTCTCTATGTTGCAGAAGCCTTATATCTCCAATCTTTGATAAATGTAAGAGATTGTATCTCTTGCCCTGTTGTATCAGCTTGAAGCCTGATTGATTATAGCAGATTGTCTTGAACCAATCTCTGCCTTTGAATCTTAGTTTGCCTATCTTGTTTCCTTTCTTTTTGGATTGCTTCAATCCAGTTATGTTTGAAAACAGTCTATAACATTCATATTGCAAAGTCTTAGAATAGACTTGTTTCAGTTCTGGATATTTTGCTTTCAAGTCTAAGATATAATGTTGGATGTGTTTCTTAGACTTGTTTCTGCCTAATTCTTCAAGAAGTTGATTGTATGCAAACCTGCATAAGTTTAGCTGTGTGAACATAACCTCTTGTTGTTTCTTTGTTGGATACAACCTGAACTTATAAACTCTTGTCATTCTGACTCTCCACATATTTCTTGACTTGTTCTAATGTTGTCTGACCAGTTGAGATAAGACAGTAACTTGCTGACCAGAAAGTATCTCCCCATAACTTGTTTTTTATCCTATCATAATATTTATTCCTGAGTGCTTTGGAAGTAGCTGACTTCCAGTTATTGATGAACTTCAATAAGTCGCTTTGTGGTTTTGCCTTGAATAAGATATGCACATGGTCTAAGTCTGTCTCAATAGAGATTATCTCCAGGCCATAGCTTTCTGCTATTCTTATTGACCTTTGTTTCAGGTCGTCTATTATCTCTGGAAAGTCTAAGGCTTTCCTTCTGTATTTTATGCACTGGACAAAGTGATAATTCAGCGAATATACAGAGTGATTGTTTTTATCAAATTTATAAGCTGTCATGGTATTGGAATATCTCTGTTATTTATATATCTTTTGGTTAAGCTACGCCAATTCATCTATACCCTAACATAGTTTAGGATATAGACTTCTTGACTACGAGGTTAAAGGTCTTTTAGACCTCCTGTCTCGACGATGAAATTACACTCGCCATCCGGCAGGTTCGGAGCATCGATGAGCTTTGCCACACGGCTGCCTTTCTTGCCTTTCCTCAGATATATCCTGAACGTCGATGCGTGAGCGACTATATGCCCACCGACTGCCTTTGTGGGATCACCGAAGAACTGGGCAGGATCTGCCTGGACCTGGTTAGTCACGAATACACAGGCGTTATGCATATCAGCGATCTTGAGCAATGTATGCATGTGCCTGTTTATCTTCTGCTGCCGCTCTGCAAGAGTCCCTCTTCCGATGAACTCTGCACGGAAATGCGCAGTCAGGGAATCGACGATGACCAGCTTCACCTTCAGGCCTTCCTGGTTAATAAGTTCAGGGACTTTCTCAGCAAGCAACATCTGATGATCAGAGTTATACGCCTTGGCGACCTTGATGTTCTTCAACACCTTATCAGGGTCAAGTCCCGCACCTTCTGCAAGCTGCTTTATCCTCTCAGGACGGAAGGTGTTCTCGGTGTCTATGTATACTGCGACAGTATCAGGGTCATCCTTCTGACAGTTCACTGCGAGCAGATGCCCGATCTGGGTCTTTCCAGAACCGAACTCGCCGAAACACTCCACAATAGACCCTGTCTCGAACCCGCCACCGAGAAGCTCATTAAAAGCCTGGCTTCCTGTCGAGTACTTCTTGACCTTTGCCCGCCTCTCAAGCACCTCTATGCCTGATATGAAACCCATCTTCAATGAGTCACGTGCGGCCTGGATCATCTTGCGCCCGACTGCTTCAGATACACCTGCATCCTCAACCATCTTGCCTGGTGATGCTACTGCGATAGACATCACAGTATCATAACCTGCCTCCTTGAGCTTTTCAGCAGTGGCTGCGCCAACTCCGGGCAGATCATATATCTCAATCTCTTTCTCTTTGACTTCTTCTTCAGGCATCTTAATCATAGATACCTCTTCATCCAGTATAGAACCAGGAATAATGATGCCTGTATCGACTGAATCCCCTTTTTTTTTTGCTTCTGTTGTCATATCATACCACCTCGTGTTTTATATTGATTTCTATGCTCAAAGTTCAAAAGCCAGGTCACCCTGGCTGTTAAGAACGATGTATTCATAGGCCTTGTTAAGCACAACAACCGCTTTTGGAAGGTCCATAGACCTCAAAGAACTGGTCTTCTTCCACTCGTCAGTCTCTTTGTCCTTATAAGAACGTTGGAAAGACACTGTGCGCACTTCCGCGTCAGTACCATCCTTTCTCTTTATCGTGTTTCTCCACACGGTCGCAGATATAGCTCCTGCTCTGAATTTCTTCTCAGGCAGGTTGTCACCAAATTTTCCATTTTCCATTTACAACACCTCGCGTTGCTTATCGCATCTTATTTCAATCTGAGTCTACTGAGCACGTTGTGACCAGTTTCACACTCAAACCGCGATGAAGAATATAACACTCCAATCGTTTAAATAGCTCATCCGAGGATGTCCAGTGGGTTGTGTAAACAGATCAGAGCATATTGATCAAGAATAATCAAAAATAAGAATTAGCCGAAATACTTCCAACTGTCCTGTGAAAAATAACGTCTAGCAGAAAAATGTACGATATGCCCCCTGCACCCAAGAGCTAAATCTGGACTAAACAATATCCACCTTGCCCTGCATGCTCTTCTTGACCATCTCAAAGACATCATCCTCGTGGCCTGCACCTATGACAACAAGCACGTTCTCATCAGGGAACTTATCTATCAGCTTTGCGATGTTGTTTGCCATTATCCTGTTACGCTCCTTGACAAGGACAGAGTACACATTAGGATAACGACCTTTCAGCTGAAGCATAAGTTTCTTTACCAACTCTTTTTCAGGGACCTTAGACAGATCCAGAACATCCGGGCCTATCCCCAGTTCAGCGAGAGTCTTCTTCCTGAACAATAACGAGTTGAATACATCAATGACAAAACGGAACTTCTCCCTCCAGGTTATACTCAGAGAGAACTTCTTCAATGTGACCTCTATGTCCTGATCTATGAGAGCGATCTTTGCATCTATCTTCTTTGCAAGCTCTACAGCAAGCTTCATCTCAGAACCGGGCTTGACACCAACTACATTCCCAAGCTTCCTCTGAAGAAAACCCCCTATGACTGCAAACAGATAACCCTTCAATCCGACTTTCCTTATCGCAGATAAATTCGGTGCTGCGTGCTCATCTGAAAGAAGAGCATGCAGACGCTTACGGTCAAGCTCAACTGCAACGATGTCTGGCTTGTGCTGCTGGAAAGCAAGTGTTATCTCATCCAGGCTCTGCTGGGCTACGTGCGATGTCCCTATTATCAGAAGATTCTTGTACTTCATACATCCGGGTCAGTCAAATGGAATTATAAATGTTTGTCAAAGCGAGCGTGGTAGCATGCGCTCTAAATATCGTATTCAGGCATCTGGAACCGGTGAACTACCCTGACCTAACATTTTCATGTTGAGGTTAGGGCTTCTTGCTTCATAGAAAGACATTTGTCTGTCTCAGCAGAGCCTTGTTCCAAAGCTCGTCTTAGTATGATTATAGCTGAATTTGTATCTCTATCCAGAGA
>JBDRIN010000072.1:0-4233 GCA_043815805.1 archaeon
TGGTCTGTGAATTGCACAGACATCAACGGCAACGAGAACAGCTCAGAGACAAGAGAGCTCTATGTTGACACAACTGGCCCTGTCTCGGTTCTTGACAGGCCGCTTGACAATGCGAATCTTGTTGGTGATACCTACACTGCAAATGCCAGTGTCACAGATGCAGGTCCTGCAGTTGTTGATTGGGTGGTCTTTGAATATAGATATAACGCGTCTGATTCCTGGAAGAGCGCCTGCAATGACACAGATGGGACGCCTTATGAATGCACATGGAACATCTCTGCTTTGGCTGGCGGCAATGATTATCAAGTAAGAGTCAGAGCTAATGACACCTTCAGCAACTTCGGAGCATATGACACACATGTCAATATAACCATCGATAAGCTTGCTCCTACAGCTTTTAATCTTTCCACTCCAGAAAACGGCACTGTGAGCAACGACTTGACACCGTTATTGAATTGGACAGAGACGACAGAGGAGAATTTCCTTAATTATACTGTCCAGGCAGATGACAGCAGCCTGTTCACAAGCATTGACTACACATACAGCACTTCTGACATAGCCATCACCACTTATCAAGTGACAGCTGCTTGGACGACTAACACCCTGTGGTATTGGAGAGTGAGAGCTTTTGATATAGCTGGTTTGAACTATACGACAGGATATTTCATTTATGAGACAGACACCTTGGCTCCGATAGTAATTCTTATATCTCCTCCAAATGGTGATACTGATCCGGACGGAGACGTCAACTTTTTCTACACAGTAACTGACTCTGCGTTGGATTACTGTGAACTTTATACTAACCTTTCAGGTTGGGGGGTTGAAGACACAGAGAACAACCCAAGCAACGGTCTGAACTCGTTCCAAGTGAACAGCATAGCTGTGAACACGACATTCCACTGGAATGTGAAGTGTTATGATAATTTCAGCTACAACAGTTTCTACTCAGAGAATTGGACTATAACGATAGGTGCGGCAACTCCGTATCAAAATGTGACTATACCTTCTAATGTTACGGTCAATAACTCCGCACCTATTGTGTCCAATGTCGTCATGTCATCTCCCATAAACCTTTTGGCAGGCACGACAAAAGAACTGAATTGTACAGGACAAGTTTCAGACGATAATGGAGCTTCGGACATAAACACAACAACTGCTACGTTGTATCATCTCAGCGTAGCTCCTGGCTCCCCAGACAGCAACGAGACACATTATTCCTCAACCTGTAGTTGCGCACAGGTTGATAACCTAACTAATAATTGCACTTGCATTTTCAACATGTGGTATTATGCGGATCCTGGCACGTGGTATTGCAATATCACAGCTGTTGATATTGACGAAGCCCAGGATTCCTATATTTTTCCTGTGACTGTTAATGCTTTGCGAGCCATCAACATAACTCCGACGTTCCTTGATTACGGAGACCTGGTATATGGCAATATTTCAGAAGACCTGAATGTTAGCCTGATAAACCTTGGAAATACCATAATAGATGTCTCTGCGTTCGCCTATGGAGCTGCACAGAACGATGGCTTGGCTATGAGTTGCGAGGCAGGCAACATCTCTGCTAGCTACGAAAGGTATTCTCATGGTTCTGGAACGCTTTACGGCTCTATGACTTCAGTGTCTGGCAACAGCGCTGCTCCGAGCTTGATAAATCTCAATATCAGCAAGAGAGCTGATGAGGATGTGATGAGCGACGCTTCAGAATATGTCTATTGGAAGCTGCAGATACCTGCAGGAGCATTTGGTTTATGCAACGGTACCTTGACATTCATTGCGGAGGCTGACTCATGAAACTAGGCGAGATTTGGATGATTGCATTCTTGATTTTCCTAGCTATTCCCATGGCTGATGCGCTTAGTTTGGGAGTGAGTCCTTCTGATTTCATGTTCGTGGACATGTCTAAGGCAGGTTATGCGACTGCTGATGGATTGATCTCAACTGCAGAAACCCAGGAAGTGACAATCAACTATGAAGTTATCGGCGAAAAGGCAGAATGGGTCTCTGTTGATCTTGGAGATGGACTTGTGAGCAAAACCAAGCCATTGGCCTTCAATGTGACTGTTGAGACGCCTTCTGATGCAGCCAATGGAGATTATGATGTTAAAGTAAGGTTCTTCATAGAGACAGAGTTTGAAGGTCAAGATAAAGAGAGCAGGATCTTCACAGGCTTGTCTTCTGATATCCATTTCAATATCATCGGTGAAGAGAACATCGATTGCTTGATTGGTGGAGTAAAGGTGGCTGATGTCGAAGATAATTATCCTTTGGGACTGGAGCTTACTGTCAAGAACAACGGCAACGTGCGTGTAACACCTAGAGTAAGCATCACTGTTTGGGATCTTAACCATGAGGTGATAATGTTTGAGGACAGCTTTGTAGGTGAGGAAGTATTGCCGACAACAGAGAAAAGGATATTCAGTGAGTTTGACAGTGACTTATTGAAAGGCCAGTACTGGATCGAGATAGAGAGCGACGAATGCCATGGCTCTGACATCAAGACCTTCAGTGTTTTAGGTGCTGGAGAGATATCTGACAGTGGAGAGCTCTTGCGCTTGGATGTCTCTGATGTCTCTGGCGGCTTGGTTCCTGTGCAGGGATATTTCAAGAACACAGGCAGGAGAGTTGTTAATGCAAGGCTTCGAGCGACTGTCAGCCTTGGTGGAGTGATAGTTGACATCATCGAATCTGATGAGCTGGAGGTCAAGCCGAACAATGTGGTTACTTTGGATGCCTTCTTCAACCCAGAGCAGCAAGGTGATTATGTTGTTAAAGGCCAGGTGATCTACAATAATAAGTTGAGCTATGAGAAAGCTGTCAACCTTAAAGTGACCAAAGAGAAGCTTGAAGCCAAGGAAAACATGCAGGTCATAACAGGCGATGTTGTCGGTGCAGGCGGCAACGGATCATGGATATCAGTCATAGTATTGTTCTCTATAGTAGGTGTGTTGTTTGTCATGGTAATGATAAAGAGAAGAAAATACTAATTCTTTTTCCATTCCTTCAATTCTTCGCCCTTAAGATGCTTATCTAACATCTCCAGCTCTTCATAGATGCCTTCGATGAGATCATAGTCTTTTGCTTCTTCCAGAGTCACCCAGGCATGGTCTGACATGTCTTTATGGAGCTTGACCTTGCCTTCATGGTCATCCACGTAGAAGCTCATGATGAGCGTTGGTATGCCTCCGTCCCTGATAAATGCCATGCTGGTAAGATACTTCACCTTGTTGACCTTCAATCCGACCTCTTCCTCGACTTCCCGCTTCACCAAGTCTTCCATCAGGTTATACCAGTGTATGCCTGTGTCCATGGGCTTCTGAGAGTAATCCTTGTAGTTGAGCTTGCCGCCAGGGACAGTCCACACATTAGGGAAAGTAGTCTCGTGGGCTGCACGCTTTGCAATCAAGTATTTGCCGTCTTTGACCAAGATAGCGGTTGCGATGACGTAGTGGGCTTTAGGGTCCATGATTTAGAGAATCTACTAGTAATATAAAAATGTTTTGGGATAATTGTAGTACGCAGTGTCTCTGTGAAACAAAAGGCTTAAATAAGAAGATGTATTCAAACGGCCATAAACTAAAAGGAGGTAAAAAATGAAAATAAATCCAGAAACCTTATTGCCCTGGATACCCATACTCTATGGGCTGGTCTTACTTGTGACAGGATATCTTACATACTTAACCATGTAAGGTGTTAGGTCAAAGGATTCTTTGATCTCGAGGAACGCTCGCTTTTTCTTTTTTCAGGTGAATGGAAAACATTTATAAAGCAGCTCAGATAAACTCTCTATGGGGTGCATACTAGTATGAGGAAACTGTTGTTTATATTACCTCTTGTAATTCTGCTTTTGTTACCTTGTGTGTTCTCTAATAATTTGGATTGTCAATACACTGAGAGGGAATCTTATGTTGAAGAAGAACCTATCTATTATTGGGGAAATGATATATTAGAAAGAAAGCTGGAATTCCAAAGCGAAATTATTAATGCAACTTCCTCTGTAAAATTCAAGATTTATAATCCCTGGATTTTCCCAATAAATATTTCTGTATTATATGAAACCTTTCTAGATGCCGAGAATGTAACTTACAAGATGGTTTCTGGATACATACAGCCTAATCAATCCGGAGAGCTGATGGGGAAACTAATTGATAATTCTCTTGGAGATATTAAATGGGAGTTTAATCAGCCAGATATTGAAGTGAAATATCAGAAAATCACAAAAAGCCGCAC
>JBDRIN010000073.1:0-17268 GCA_043815805.1 archaeon
AATCTTCTGCGCCTTCAATGCTCAATGTGTCTACACGGTCCCGATCGTCATATGTAAAAACAGTCTGGCTATTAGGGTAATCAATATTCTGTACAAGCAAAGGATTGTTTAAAGCATCATACACATAACTAATTTTTTCAACACCATTTACTTTTATGTTTTGCAACTGATTCATATTGTTGTATATATATTCAATTTCTGTGCCGTCAGACAATTTTTCATAGACCAAGTTACCTGCAAGGTCATATTCATATTCAATCACATGATCTTCTCCATTCAGGGTTGTTATGGTTTTCACAATCCTGCCTTTTTCATCGTAATGGTAAGTCTTAATTGTTAAGAAACCATTTAATGTGCTGGTCACCTTTGTCAACCTTCCGATTCCGTAATCTCTTGGTTCATCATAGACATATTCGATGTATGAGCTATCAGGATAATCGCTTCGTGTCGGTCGTCCCAAGCCGTCATAACTAAAGGTAACGAGATTGCCTTCGCTGTCATTCCGTGTCTTTATGTTTCCATTGCCATCGTATGTGAGCTTTGTCGTTCCAGTATTTGGATTGGTGCTGTTGGTTATCCTTCCCAGCCGATCGTATTCATACAAAGTCACTAGAGAATTCGCATTAGTGACATTTTTTAGATTGCTTAAGAAATCATATTCATAGATACTTTTATTATTACTTGCATCGATGACTTGTACAGTGTTGCCTAATTTGTCAAGTTGTTTTATGGTTTGTTTTCCTTCTTCATCAACACTTATTAATGTAGTATAACAATCCTCCTGCGAAGAGCAATCATTCAGCTCTAAATCTTTTGCTTCGTAGAATGCTTGAACATACACATCTGGCTCGCTGCTTATAGGATACGCTTTATCCATCCTCTTCAAAGGGTTTGGTTTGTAAGTTATCTCTGAAGTTAAGACGCCATCTCTTAAAGGAGCGTAGCTTGCTGCCCTGCTTCCTTCGTCTTTGTAAGGCTTGCTCTTTGCACTCACAAAACCCGCAGCATTATAGAGGATGTTCGTCTTTATCTCGCTGCTCGGAGATTCAGTGATGCCTGTCTGTAAATTTTTGCTTAATCCATCCAGATAAGTTGTTGTAGTGAAAATCTTGCCGTCTTCGAGTTTCTGGTAACTCCGTACGTAATTGGGATTTTCCAGTGAAAAACTGTCTGCTGCCAGATAATATTCGTGGCTGGTTGTTGGTTCGCTTTCGCCTGAAAGTTGTACGTTCTCAAGCCTGTTGAATTCATCATAAGCATAATATGTTGTTTGACCGTTCGCATCTGTCATGTTTATTATATTACCAGCAGTATCATATCCTGCTTGCCAAGCAGGGTTGCTTTCACTTCCAATCTCTGAGCTCCAACCTTTTACAGGATGAATACCTAATTCATCATATCTTATCCAAGAAGGATTGCCTTCGTAATCTTTCACTTCAAGAAGGTTCCCGTAAATATCATAGGAAGTCAGGTTCATCACCAGCCATTCTCCTGTTTCATATATAGGTTCTCCCTCGCAAGGATTAGTGTACCAAAAATTATTATCGTCGCTGTCCAGCCAAGAGCAAGTCAATTCAGGATAATAAGATTGTTGCCCCCACAAACCATAATTTTTGTACCGTATAAACTCTGCATAATATAAATTATCTATAAACGCGCTTATTTCATCAGTATTAGATATAACTGTTCCCGCGCTCTGGCTTAGCATGTTCTTGTTTTCCAGTGCATCATGGGTTGGGTTTGGCCAGCCTGCAGCCGCGTAAAGGTTCCATGTCACACGTTTGTTTCCCTGATTATCATACTCTGTTGTTGAATGCACAAGACCATTTTCAAATTCTTCATAGTCTCCTAAACCAGCATAACCATATTTTGTTGTTTTTGTGATTCCATCTATTGTGTTGTCTTGGCTGATGAGTTGAGTCCACGCTCTTCCAGTGTTATGGAAATGGTTACCAGAGATTTTTTGGTTGTATGTGTTTTGGGTTTCTTGCACTACTTGTCCTTCTGCGTCATAAGATTTCTTGCTTGTGATGTAGCCTCTTAGGAAATCATTGCTGTAATAATATTGGTCAGGGCATTCTCCGCATGGCAAGTCGCTGTATTTGTAGCCATTGCACCACAGTCGGTCCCAGTCGCAGTTGTCTGGTTGCCAGACAGAAACATCTACCGACTCGTCAGGCTCGTCTTTTGAAGTGATAAAGTTAGTCTCTATCTTTCCGTATTCGCCGTTGTTGAGTTTTGTGGTGACTTTTGCGTATCCAGCGTATTTTTTGATGTATTCTGATTCTATATAAGATTGTGTCTCTGCAGCGTAAGGCACAGAAACTGCGACACCTGTGCTTGCTCCTGTGCCGTCTCCGGTTGTATCATAATAATAATTAGTTGTTATGGGGGTTGGATTGATGCCGTCATATGTCTCTATCTTTTTTACTCTTTCTCCCCCACCATATTGATCTGTTATGAATGTTTCTGCGTTTTGGATGTCTCTAAATGTGTCTTGTTCGTATTCTATGCTGGTTTTTCCACCTGTAGGAAGAGTTATTTCTTGTAGTGACCACATCCAAGGTATTGACTGGCTTTGGTCTATAGTGTCAAAGAGGCCAGTTCTTGGATTGTAATATCCCCACCAATCATAATTGAATTGTTCGGGATTAATCATGTCATTGTAATATCTGAATTTGTAGCCAGGAAGCTCTCCGCCTTCGCTTCCTTTTGTTATGACTTCTTTCAAAGTCAGTTTTCCTGAATCAGTATTGCTCATTAGGCTGTAATCATACACGAATCTTATTTCCTGTAGGGGCGTTGCGCTGTCGGGGCCTGCAGCATATTCTGTCATGGCAGAATTCCAGTAGGTGGCGCCATCCTGGCCGACATACAGATAGAACTCATCTCCTTTTTCTCCGTTGACTTCAGGAAGATGAATTGTCAAGTCCCGATAATTGTTTGGATAATCATCAGTATAGGTTATAGTTATTGTTCCTTCGTTAAGATATATGTTTTCGCCTTGCTGATGGGCATCAAAGTGAAGTTTTAGTTTTTTAGGTTCATCACTTACAAATCTATCCATCCAAACAGGCTTGGTTTGCTGATAGCCGGAAAGAACACCATATAGGAATTCATCATATCCTCTTAACACCAAGTCAAAACTTACCGCACTTCCCCCACTATAAGTTTCTACAACGCCAGATATGTCTTCTAACAAAAGGCTGCTTCCCTGCGGCTCTTGTTCAAGGTCTTCTTTGTCATAGAGTTTTATGGAGTTTAATCTTTTATGGCGCTTGCCGTTCTTGTCCAGAAAGTCTGAAGCTGCCCGTTCACTCATGCTAAAAACAGCTTTATAGCTTGGTGTTTCTATTGATTTCAGGTATTTCTTGTTGTACGAATCTATCCATCTGTGAGAATAGACATATTTTCCATCTGCTCTTATGTGGTCGAATGTGAATTGTTGCGGTTCTGTATCTGGTCCGCTCAGGCACGCATAAAACTCGTTGTATGGGGGGTCTGGGTGTGCATATATTCCGCAGTCAGAGTTGTACATATGCGCAGGTATCTCGTAGCTGTATGTCTCTGTTGCGTATTCAAACTTTATCCAGCTTCCAAAGTCCTCGTCATCAACGTCTCCATTTCCGTTTTCATCATAATAATCAGGACTAAGTATCTTTGTTATGACATATTTTGTTTTTGAATCTAAATATTCCCCTGCTATCGAGTAAGGGCCTTTCAATTCGCAGTTTGTACCGTCCGGGTCACAATACCAGTATGCGCTGTGTGAACCATCTATGGTTTCGTATTCTTCGAATAGGTATCTTGTGCCGTCCCTAGTCACGATTTCCTGAACGGGTTCTGTGCTTTCTAATTCAAGGGTTACGTCTATTCCAACGCCGTCTCTTTCCATATATGCGGCATCTTCATCGCCTTTTATCTTACCAAGTTCATTTCCGAATGCTGCGTACAGGTTATAGTTGTATTCGGGAGGATCCTGAAAGATATCAGGTTCACCAAAAGCATAAGATATCACTGATTGTGTGATGTGATCTGGTGACAGGCCCCAGCCAAGACCAACCCAACTGCTTTCTTGTTCTAAAGTTATTCCTGCACTATAACTTAAGGATAACGGATAATCAAGACCGCCTCTTCCAGGAATAACCATCAAAGCAAGACTCTGTGAAAAATCGCCTGTGTACAGGTTGGTATCGCCACCTTTGTATTCAGGCAGGTTAGAAGCAGCCGGCGCATCAGGCGCTGATAATGGGCCTCCGCCAGCATCTCCGAGGACAAATAAGGGAATAAATAATAAAATTAATATCAACATTCCTGAAAATATTGTTTTTTTATTCACGATAACCATCCCCTCTTGCCAGTCTAAACCAATCTTCTGCGAGTTTAGGATCTGCAAAAGGAGCTCCTTGTCCGATGAATTCAGGGTTATATGTTTGTGACATCCAGAATTCAGCAAGACCCATATCCACGCCAGCATCTATTTGTTTTTGTAGCATTCTTCTTGCTTCTTCAGCGAGGTTTTCTGCTTTCTCAGTCTCGCCAGCAAGATAATGCACTCTCATAGCCTGGGCTATTTCTATACCAGGATATCCTATGTTTATTTCTGCTTCAACACGTTTTTCTTCTATCCATTGTCTATTTCCTGCACGAGTATGCCAAACCCAGACTTGCTCTGCAACATCAGACCTTTTCACAGTTCCTCTTGGCAAGTTTCCGCCATAAGTTTCAAGCGACTCTGCTATTTCTCTTTCAAGATCATCTCCTAACTCAAAATAGAATGGAGCATTAACATTTACATATATATCAGTAGCTTTTGTAAAGGCTTCATCCCTGCCAGAGATATCTCCAACTCTGGAAGCAATATAACCTAATATGATGTTTGCTACATATGCATCTCCTGTATTGTCTTCTGTTTCAGCAATGTCTAATAGAGCTTTTCTTGCATCACCATAATCTCTGATATCTATGAATTCAAGGGCTTTTCTTATTTGTACATCATCTGCAACTCTTTGTTCTAGTGATACTGGCTCTGTGTTGTTGGCTTGCGCCATACCTGCGCAGCCTGTTCCTGCGGTTCCGGTTGCAGCAATCAATGCTGCCAGCAACAACACACTTTTTCCTTTCATTTTTATTATCCTCCAATATTCTCCTTGTTTTTTTATCCTGGAAAGTTCACTCCTCTTATGAAATACCCTATACGTACACCATTTAATGCTTCGTTTTCAGGCGTGTATGGGTCATCTTTTATTGAAGCAAGTCCAAATCTTCCTTCTAGTGTTGTAGAATGTTCATAATCATCATTAAATGCAGCAGCAGTATATTCTGAACGAGTTCCGTGGCTTCCTTCAACTTCTGATTTTCCTATTGGAACATAGCAATCTTCATCAAAAAATGGGCTTATTAATCCTCCAACACCATCCCCGCTGCTTATAACTGATTTTGTTATTTGAACTACTGAATCTCCATTTTCTTGGTTAAATGTTGGAGCACCATTCATTGTTCTCACTTCTGCACCAGGAGGAGCGAACTTACTGCCTGCAGTTGTTCCTCCACTGTGCGTAAGGACTGTTGTGGCTTTTGACATTGCCAAAGGCAATCCCTGATCAATATACGCTTGGGGAACAACAGATTTATCTGTTACCATCAAACCCCACATCTTATATAAATCTTTCAAGGAAACCCCCAAAACTTTTAGACCGCTGCCGTCAAAATAGTAAAAATCATGAATATTTCTATACTCAACCCCTGTTTCTTTATGAATGTCATCAATTGTGTGTTCAACAATCTCGCTCCATCCCGGTGTGTTAAAACCGGGAAGATACACAATGACTTCTTCTCCTTGTCCTCCAAAGGGATTAGGAACTACTCCCTCTGCAGGTGGGGTTAAACCTCCAGAGAAGTCCTTTAAGCTGCTATGATCTCGCAAATCAAGATCAGGATTCCTATATTCTTCTTCACTCATTCCTGTCGGGTCGCCAAATCTAAGAGGATTATTATTTCCGAAAGCATAAGCACTCTTTTCAGGTTTAAAGAGCGGATCAACTTGTATGAACCTGCCTAATTCTGATGAATAGCTTCTTGCCACGAAATCAGATAGTTTTGTGTCATAATCATATTCTTTTGCTCCGAATCCGAAGCTGTTGTCGTCGCCTTCGCTGTCCAATTGGCTTCCGAAGGGATAATAGTCTTCTTTCCAGGTTGTTTCTCCTGCTTCGTTTGTGACTATTCTTGTGTTGCCGAGCCGGTCATAATGATAATATGATTCTTCATCTGTTTCTTTATCTATCTTTATGAGCCTGTCAGAACCGACGCTTATGTAAACATATTCTCCTGGCTTTTGTGTGCTGTCGACTTCTTCTATATTGTAACTTCCGTCTTCAAAATGTATGCGCATTCTCACGTTTGAGTGTATCCAGTATGCGTATCCGCTGTGAAGCTCTTCCAATGTGTTCACGAATGGCGGTACCGAAGGATTGTAATGGAACCATTCTGGGTCTATTCTTGGCTCGTATTCCCATATTGATATCATGTGCGGTTCAAGATTTTCAAGTGCAAATACAACGTCTTGGTTTGTCATGCTTGGGAATCCTATAAGGTTCCATCCTTTATCAAGTTCAATGGTTGTTGATTCGACTTCTTGTCCTTCGACTGGTAGGATTATTGATGGGGCTGGTAGAGAGGGATATATCTCTATATATATTCCCATTGTTTCGTCAAGATATGTGAGTGTGTTGTCTTCTGCAGGCCATTCTGGAACATAATATTTCCATTCTGTTCCGTTCGGCGTATATACCAATGCTTTCACAGATATGTATCTGTCATTTATTGGTGTCAGTATTGATTCTACGCTTTGGTCTTCTGGAACGACAGCGAGCGAGAAAAGGTTCCATCCGCTCACTAAATTTATATCTTGTGTGACGATGCCTCCGAGCCGGGGTAGGGTTTGAGGGATGCTTATGCTTTCTGATTCTTCGCTGATAGGCATGCCTTCTCCGAGCGGTGCCTGTGGAAGCGTCTTTTCAACAATCATCTCTTTCTTTTTCTCGTCTTCAAGTTCCGAATCAAAGACGTTTATTATTAGCAATTCTTTTCCGTACCAATATGTGTCTGTTGAAAATGTTGCGATATTGTTTTCGTCGATGTTTATAAGGATTTTTTCGTTTCCTATTATTTCCCAGTTCAATTCTTCCACAGGATCGTCGATGTCTTCGACGTATTTGTTAAGGTTTATTATCAGCGGAATTTCTTTTGAGAATATTATTTCTGGAAAGTCTTTTATTTTCGGTGCATCGTTTATGTTTTCAACTGTTATGGTAAAGGTTTGTGTGTCGCTTCGTCCTTCTGTGTCCTGTGCTTCTACAATGACTTTGTGATTGTTCTGTCCTGGTAAGGCGTCTTCATTTTCTGGAGTCCATTTTATAACTCCCGTCTTTGGATTTATGCGCATCTTTTTTGGTGATTCAAGCAGTCCAAATTTAATTTTGTAATTATTAGGGATTGGTTCGTGTTCTGGATACTCAGTTATGTTTATTGTGACGTTCTCTGTTATGTTGATTGTTGTGTTTGTTTCTATTTCTGTCTCGTTTGTTTGGTTAATCGTTATGTTTATTGTTTCGTTGTCTGTGATGTTTAATTCAGGCAAGTCCAAGCCTGCTTTAGGCACGATTAGTATGTCTCCGTCTATATTGTTTCCAGGTATATAAACATCAACGTCATAAGTGTAAAGAACATCTTCTTTTGCTTCTGTGATTGGTTTTGTGTTTATCCTAAACTGTTCTGCAGAGATGACTATTCCACTGATAACTACAAAGATCATTACAAGGATTATTGTTGTTAGTGTTTTTTTCATTCTTCTCTGTCTAAGTATTTTACTTTTATTCCTCCCCAAGTTGTTGGTTCTGTTTCAAATTCTGGCACGCTCGTGGATGATCTGCTAAGTGTGGTTTCGATATTAGCGCCACCTTCATAGATTACATCCCCGTTTTCGTTTTGAAGCGGTTCTCCTACGAGTTCTCCGCTTTCCATTTTGAAGGTTAAGGTGTCACCATTGCTTGCTCCTGTAACTGTTTCTGTAAATGTTCTTGGATCATACTCTGGTTGGTTTATTATGATTGTTGTGGCGAGGCATTGAGGACCGTGATAGATTCCGAGTGTGTCTCCTACAACAACTTCTACTGGCAGGACTCTACCATATATAGACATGGCACCTGGCGGAGCCAAAGCTTGTTCTGCAGAGATAAAGATAACTAAAGAACAAATACTTGCGGTTGCTATTATTTCAGCTCTTCTCATAACGCCAAATCTCCCCCAACTCTTTTATTGGCATCACTTGTGTTTGCTTTAAATTTCCCCAACAAATCTAGTCATCCGGTAGTTACTAACTAATGGTTATTTATAAGAAAAGGAATGGCTTTGTGTTATATAAACATTTCGGAAATCTTCTGTTAAATGCGCATTTATTGTCTATATAGAAAATAAATCGATAAAAAAGAAATTATCTTCTATATGGAAAATAAATACTAAATAAAAAAAAAGAAATCTTCTAACATTTCGGGTCAACGGGGGCAGATCATTCCCAAAAGGGATGTCTGCAGACCTGCCCCCATTGTTCTGGCAACCGACCACGATGTTCGGTGGTTAGCCACAGCTACGGCTCTACTGCACGAGCGGCCGACCCAGCACGTGTGTTGCTCTCTTGATGCCCGCGAGGACCTTCTGGTACCAGTGACATCCGGCCTCCTGCATGTCATCCAGAGCCCACCACTCGAGCATGCCCATCAGCTCTGACTCGGGCGGCGGATCCTCGTCGTTCTCCGGCTCCACGTCCTTGAAGGTCTGCGTGTTCTCGACGACGTTCGCGATCTCGGTCTGCATCATGTCCTCGACCGTCTGTCGGGGACTCACGGCCGCCACAGCGACACTCGCGACGAACACTATGGCCAGCGCTGCCAGTACTGCGAGCTTAAGATGACACATGGTTCTCCACCTCCGTGTTCAGGAACACTCACTTGCACTCACCTCGCAACCTTCTGTACTGCTTGTCGGGACCGCCCGGATAACCTCCTTTCACCCGACTCCCGCAACCGGTCTTATTACTTGGCTGCTGTCAAGGGATCACCACCTTGTCGGACTTCGGTTCTGACGGGTTCGCCTCTTACGAACGGTGCCATGTCTTCGTACTGCTCCAAGATGTTGAACCGTCCGTCGAAGACAAAGAACGTGGGGATTTCCCCATTCGGGTTCGTCCCAAAAGGACTGTCCGGCCCGAGAAGAAATCCGTTGCCGTCCCTCGCAACCTCTACAACAGTTAGTCTGGTGTCGTGCGAGACAAACGCTTCTCCTAGCATGCTCTTGACAGAAGTTCCGTCCTCGAAGGTGAGCTCGAGTTGAGTCGTTCTGTCAATCTTTACAGGAGGACTGGACTCATCGAACTTCCAGTAGGCAACAACAATCTCGTTGCCCGCGTCTATGGCATCGTTCAGGAATACGAGTCCTTTCCTGGTTCGTCCATCTTTCCTGACCAGGTCGTATCTCTGAACATTGCGCTCACACACCCCCTCTGCCCTGATATTCGCATCCGGATTGCCATCGCCAGTGATGTCAACCGGCGTTCCCCTTATTCCTGTAGCGCCACACCCACTCAGTACAACCACAACTGCCACCAGCACCCCTACTGCCAGATACTTTCTCATCGCAGTGCTCCTTCAGTCTTAAGGGTTTTCCCGCTGGAATCTGGGGGTTTCCGAGGCTGCAGCTCCAGAATTCGTGATCATGACACTACAACATCTATCGAGAAGTTTGGCTGTCAAAGCCCAAACGCCTTGTCTAGGCCCAATTCGGCATATTCCAAGCCTGTACCCGGGTTTACACAGCTAGCGTCTTGCGCTGTTGCACTGTCATAACGGTTCGGGTTACCCTTACTTGCATTGTTCTCGGTTTCCTTTTCGGATAATCCAAGATGCGCTAAGATTCTGGGTTGCAGAATCTGTGAATTCGCAGACGAGTCGTCTGGGAATTGCGCGGTTGCGGTAAGGGATTTGTGGTTGGTGTAAGTAGGATGTTTGTGATATTTTTTGATGGTTGAGTTCTTCTTAAGTTCTTTTAATATTTAAACTTTGTTTTCTAAGCAATTAGTAACCACTATATGATGGTTACTTTTAAGTGTAGAAAGGAGATATTATATATAAATATTTCGAAAATACTCGACTGAAAGAGAAAAAACCTTAACCCCCTTCAAAATCAACCAGTTTGAAGATTGGGTAATCTTTAAGTTTGTCTTTCACCCTGACTTCTGGCAAATCAATGACGCAGGCCAGTTCATGCACTTCTCCGCCGTGTTTTTCAACTAAGTCAATAGTTGCTTTTAGGGTTCCGCCTGTTGCTACCAGATCATCCACTATCAGAACTTTGTCTCCTTTTTCAATAGAGCCTTTTGAGATCTCGATTGCGTCTTTGCCGTATTCCAGCTCATACTCCATCTTATCTACAGGCGGCGGAAGTTTGTTTGGCTTTCTCACAATTACGAATGGAAGCTTTAATTCGTAGGCAATCAAGGCTCCAAAGATAAAGCCGCGGGCTTCGATGCCAACAACCTTGTTTATGTCTTTGTCAAGATACCTTTTCTTGAAGACATCTATAGAATGATGCAGTGCTTCTGGGTTCTGTATCAATGTTGTTATATCTCTGAATATAATTCCTTTTTTTGGCCAGTCAGGAATTGCTCTTATGTGTTTTTTTAAGTCCATTTTTTCACCATTTTTCCAATTCTTGTTTATAGATTGATTCAACTTTTTTCTTTATGTGCTTTGGCATTGTTGTACTTGGATAAACTTTAAAAAACTTTTTATGAAGCTCTCTATATCTTGATTTTGCTTTTTTCAAGTATTTTTTCTTGAACAAATCAATAAGATGGCCCTTGACTCCTTTTTTGTAAGCCATGTAAAACGCTAAGAGCTGTTGGTCTCTTGCTTCTGGTGGTTTGCAATCTGCATCTGCTTCTTTGCCACCGAATAATGAGAAGAATTTTGTATCTTTTTTCCCCATGAACTTGCTCTTCAGCTCTACTTTTTTCAAATCAATGCCTAAGGCCTGCATGTACAAAGCGCTAGACGCGCATTGTGTGCATTTACAGCACCATCTGGGCTCTTCAGAAGCGTCTAATCCGGCGCAGGTCATTTGGTATTTTGCAAGTTCAGGATATCTTGAAAACAAAATCTTTGTCTCTGCGATGTTAGTTAAGGGTTCTATCAGGCTAATGAGTCCTGCTTGTGCACCCATGAAGCTCTTCAATATTATGTTTTCCTGCTTCATCCATTCAGGAGTTTGGTCAAAGCTTGGACCAGTGATGAAACCGTCCTTGTTTGTGAATCTAAAGTTGTAATCCTGCTGGTTGCCGACAACAACATATTTTGCATTGAACTTGTGTATCAAGGGTATGCTTACCATCATGAAGCTAGTCATCATGTGTGTATAGCCGAGATAAGTCTCGTCTTGATCCCAATATTCGAAATCGTTTAGTTTTTCGATTTCGTTAATGACCACTAAGGGTTTTACCCCAAACTCTTTTGATATTTTCTTAAAGAAACTTAGCTTGATCTTGTTTTCGCTTGGCGAAACAGTATCGTTGATATAAACAGGAATAGGGTTTAATCCAAGCTCTCTTGCAACTCCAAAGCTCAACAGGCTGTCTTTGCCAAAGCCCATTGCGGTGATGGCTCTTTCTCCAAGCTTGGAATTATACTTCGGCACTTTCACGTCAGTGCTTTTGAAGATTCTTTTTGTGTTCATAAATTGCCGCATGACTTCAAGGCTTGTCTGCTTGTAATCTTCTACAGCTTCTGGAATAGAATACAACACCATCTTGTCAAAGAAACTCTTGAAATAAGGCAGGTCAGTGTTGTATTCAACAGAATTTTTCTTTGCGACTAATGGCGTGTTTATTGTTAAAAGATAAGCCAGGTTATCAAACAGAGCGTGCTTTGTCCCCACGGGGAATTGTTGCCAGAGGTTCTCAGGATATTCAAGCTTGAAGCTCTTTGTTTTATATTTGACAATCAGTCCTTTACTTGTTTCTTTGAAGCCTAACTTCATTTTATTATTGCAACATCAATCGCTGTCTTGCAACTGCATTCCCAGTCCTTTATCTTTGGTATCACTGCAAGGACAATGTTTTTGACGTTCTCGACATTAGCTTTGGCAGTGGCATTTACTTCATCTTGTGTGACTGGTTTTTCTTCTTTTCTCCAGCAATCATAATCAACAACCATAGCTATAGGTTGATAACAGATGCCTTTTTCCCTTGCTAATGTTGCTTCAGGGACAGTGCTCATGTTGAGGACGTCGCAGCCCCAGCTTCGAAATATATGACTTTCTGCTCTTGAAGAGAACCTAGGGCCTTCTATAGATAGAAGACATCCTTTTTTGTGATTCTTAATCTTGAGTTCATCGGCTGTTTTTCCTAATAGTTTTCTTAGCTTTTCGCAGAAAGGATCTGCCATAGAAATGTGTGCAACGACTCCTTTGTCATAGAAAGTTTGTTCTCTTTTTGTAGTTCTGTCTATGAATTGGTCTGGTAGAACAAAATTGTTCGGAGCCATTTCTTCTCTTAGGGAACCACAGGCTGTTGGTGCAAGAATATGAGTTACGCCCAATTCTTTCATTGCGTAAATGTTGGCTCTGTTGTTGACCTGCGTAGGATTAATCGTGTGTTTTTCTCCATGCCTTGGCAAGAAGACAACATCAACGCCCTTGTATTTTCCTGTTATGAATTTTCCAGAAGGTTCTCCGTAAGGAGTTTTAACTTCTTTCTCTTCTGCATCTTCAAACATGCTGGCTTCAAAGCCAGTTCCGCCTATGATTCCTATTTTAGTCATGAGTATCACCTTTTGTGAAGAATTAGAGATGTTTTATAAATTTTTGGTTCAGAGAAGGATTCGTAAATTTAGAAATCTAATATCTATACGGCAATCCTTGTGCAGGAACCTGATAGGTCATTGCATCGACAATCATGCTGGCTCCGACAGATGCTATCGCCAATTTATCCCTTGGTTTGAATGAATAGGTGCAGCCGCAATCACTTGTAAGTTCTTTTTTTGCGATTGTGGCTATCAATGTCGGGATTGTAGCGACAGAAGGATTCCCAAGATAATTAATTGTGATAGGAACCCGTATTCCCAAATCTTCCTCCAGGACACCTGCTCTGCAGGCCATTCTATGATCAAGGTCTCTATTTGCTTGATGCAGCAAAAACAGGGCTATTTCTTTTGGCGTCCACCCGGCTTCTTCTAATACAGCTGCCAGGATTTCTGGAACGTGTTCTTCCGCAAGCTCTGCAACATTTGGTCCGAACATCTTTAAGAACTTCCTATGTTTATGTATATACTCGGGATTATTTGATGGGCCCATCGTAAGGAACTCAGCTGTGTCGGTTATATCGCGGAATACGCTTCTTCTACTTGCTTCAAAGTGAGTGATGGTTTCGCTGTCATAAGCGATTATCCCTTCTCTTTCTGTTCCTCGGACAGCGTCGATGATCACAGCGCCAGCACCGTCAGAATATATCAATGAATCTTTGTCATGTGGATCTGAAATTCGAGACAGAGTTTCCATCGCCACAACAGCGACTCTGTTTACGTTTTTATCAAGCCTCAAGCGTCTGCCTCCTGACATCACCGACTCAAGCCAGCCAGGACAGCCCCCGACCATATCCAAAGCATGGATTTTTCCTTTGCTATGATCATATCCTAGTTTGCTCAGCACTTTTCTGGCCGTGCCAGGAACAGTATCAATAAAGGATTCCCCATATTTTATGTCGAAATAGTCTGTTGCGCCTATGACCACATCGATCGATTCAAGTTCGATGCCTGAAGATTTGCAGGCAGTATCTAAAGCTTCTGCTCCAAGATCTGAAGCTACTTGGTCATCCCGGGCGTAACGCCGCGATGTGATGCCTGTCCTTTCTTCGAACTTATCTAAGATCCTTTCTATAGGTTTAGCATCTGGTTTTCCATTCCTTAAATAGAACTTATGCTTTAAGAAATATGAGTTAGGGACTACTTTTTCAGGTATGCATTCACCCACTGCACTAAATACATAGTTGATGTCCTCATCCCGCACAGGTTCATGTGTAAGCGTCACGACTTCAGGAATACGTCATAATATTTAAGTCTTTTTGTGTTTTGGAGTGGCTGGTCTGATTCAATCTTTTTTCCTTTTAAAACCACTAATTTTATATAACTCTATTTTATCTTAATCATCATGAACCAGTTTTTAGAGCGTTACAAAGAACTTGGAGAGGAGTTCAATCCGGAAGAGTTTGAGATGAAGAAGTCTCTTAGAATAAATACTTTGAAGACTGATGAAAACGTCATGGTTGCGAGGTTGAAGAAGCTAAATATAAATCTTGACAAGATTCCATTCCTTGATTTTGGCTATTATTTTAGTGCAGAGTTCTCTTTAGGTGCAACTCCAGAATATTTATTTGGTTATTATTATTTGCAAGAGGTTGCTTCTCAGCTTCCAGTTCAGGTCTTGCAGCCTCAACCTGGCGATTTGGTTTTAGATATGGCTGCTTCGCCAGGCAGTAAAACAACGCAAATAGCGCAATATATGGAAAACAAAGGAAACATTATTGCTTTGGATGATAATTTGCAAAGATTGGATTCACTCAGAAATAATTTGGAGCGCTGCGGCATAACTAATTGTGTTATTTACAAAAAAGACGCGCGCTTTGTAACTGATTTTAATTTAGAATTTAATAAAATATTATTAGATGCGCCTTGTTCAGGTAACTTTGCCATAGATAAAGATTTCTTTGACAAACGAGACCTTGCAGGCATAAAGCAAAACTCCAAAGTACAAAGAGAACTGTTAAAAGCAGCAGTTAAAGTCTTGAAGAAAGGTGGAGTTCTGGTCTATTCCACATGCAGTCTTGAACCTGAAGAGAATGAGATGAATATTAACTGGCTTCTGAATAATTTTGACAACTTAAGCCTTGAAGAAACAGGACTCGAACTTGGAGATGAAGGTCTTGTTGATGTTTTTGGAGAAAAGTTAAACCCGGAAATAAAAAAGTGTAGGCGCTTCTGGCCACACAAAACCAAGACTGAAGGTTTTTTTATTACAAAAATAAAGAAAAGCTAAGATGAAATGGAAAAAACTTTTGACAAGAGAGAACGCAATCTTCATGGACGTCATGAAGATGCAGAGTTCTGCAAAGAAGTATCTTGATTTAGGCATAGATTACACCATCAAAGACTTCAAAGTCGTGAATGCGAAGAATTATGTCTCTGAAAGATACAATGAACTCTTTGAAAGAGTGAAGGAAAAAATAGAACATGACCCAGATTTCCTGATGAATACTGCAGAGAGATGCTATAAAGATATTGAAATATTCTTCCAAGTATGGGTGATGATAAATAAGAAAGATGTCAAAAAACTCAGAGATGAAGAATTGAAAAAACTCTTTAAAGAATATCTTAACACACTATACAAACTCATGGCTTACCTTCATCTTCCTATTGCAATCGATAAATACCTTTCTCTGAAGCTTGAAAAATACGGCAATCAAAGATTGGACTTGATAACACCTGAAAAAAGAAGTTCTGTAAAGGAGGAGAAGATAGAACTATTGAAGATTCTCCTTAACAAAACTGAAGACAAGCTTGATGAGCATCTCAGGAAATGGGCGTGGCTCGGCGATCATTTTTTCAAAGGAAACTTCTGGACAAAACAAGAATTGTTGCAGAGAGTTGAAGAGCTAAAAAAGAAAGACATCAAAAAAGAGCTTGATTCTCTGCTTGACGAAGAGAACAAAGCCAAAGGAAAATCTGACAACATAATCAAAGAGCTCGGACTCTCTGGCAAAGACCTTAATATTGTCAAGGCTGCCAAAGAATACACATTCCTGAGGATACACAGACTTGATGCATTATTCAAATCAGAATATCTAGTTAAGAATCTGCTTGATGAAATCGCAAAGAGAATGCAAATAACATATGATGATTTCACTTATTTGCTTCCAGAAGAAGTTTTGGAATTCTTCAAGACAAAAAATATCAACAAGCAAGCGATCGAGGCGAGAAAGAAAAACTATGCATTGGTAATGGTCGACAAGAAAATAGAAGTCTATATAGGTGAAGATGTCAAAGATTATAAAGAAAAAGAAGAGATATCTGAAGGCAAGATCATAAAAGGCCAGACAGCGTCGCCAGGAAAAGTCGTAGGCATCGTAAAGATCATCATGAACAAGGCTGATTTCGGCAAAATAAACACAGGAGATATTTTGGTCACTACCATGACAACGCCAGACTTTGTCCCAATCATGGAGAAAGCAGTAGCCATAGTGACAGATGAGGGTGGCATAACTTGCCACGCAGCCATAATTAGCAGAGAATTAAAGATTCCTTGCATCATAGGCACTAGAATCGCCACAAAAGTCCTGAAAGACGGAGATAAAGTGGAGGTTGACGCAGACCATAGCATTGTGAAGCTAATAAAAGATTAGGTGAAAATATGAAAAGATATGTTGAAGAAGCGGTAAACAAGTTGAAGGATTCAGATAAGCTAAAACTATCCATAACCTTGAAGAGTAAGGATGACTTTAAGAGAAATTCGTTCAGAATCGCTTACAACAAATTCATATTCAAGATCCAAAGAAAAATTACTCCGAGCCATTTCAAGAACTGGCTGTTGAAGACTACAGGTATGAATGTTGGCCGTGATGCCTGCCTGCCTCATGACATGGAATTCGACCCGTATTTTCCAGAACTCATCCAAATAGGTATGGGATGTATTGTCGGCAGTAAGATAGTACGCACGCACAAGATTGAAAATAAAAGATTGACTCTTGGAAAAGTCATCGTAAAGCCAAGAGCATTGGCAAGTGGAAGGAGCATTCTTCTCCCAGGAGCAGTTGTCAGCAAGAACAGTATCCTGAATTTTCTTTCAGAGCTGGACAAAGAGATGCCTGAAGGCGAGCTTTGGGGAGGCAGCCCTGCAAAATCAATCCATAAGTTCTCAGAAGAGGAGATTGACAAGTATTTCGGACCAAGCAATGGAAAACATGCCGAATATTACAAGGACTTCAAGAGGAGGTACAAAGCATTTGCCAAAGACCCAAACCAGACTTATTTCAAGATGCATTACAATGGAAAACGAATGAACGCTGGCGACGATTGGTGGAGGGTACGGAGCGTCTTCAAAATTTATTATAATGGGATATTGACGGAGCTGGCAAGGATAACTCCCACAAGCTTCCTGAGAAAGCTG
>JBDRIN010000074.1:0-5153 GCA_043815805.1 archaeon
TTTCATGAACAGATACTTTCTCTTTCTGGCAGAGTATATGTAAGATATCCCTTCTGATCCGGGACCTTATTGCTCTGGCAAGCTTTTCATCAGGCATGATGCCAAAATTAACATTTAGATTTATAAATGTTTCCATGTTGCTCAAATGGGCAACAGCAATATTTAGATTATTGGATTCTCGAATGTCTAAAGAGAATAAAATAGCCCCGCCTGGACGTGACCCATCCTGATGATCTGGAAGGACTCGAAAAATGCTGAGACCAGTTTCTATTTCTCCTTCACCAGCTCTTTCTCTGCTTTGAGTTTGAAATATTTGGCCATTGTCGTTATGACTTCTTGGAAGGTGACTTCTTCTGCTAAGAGGGGTATCATGTCTTGGTCCCATCTGTTCTTGAGCTTCTTGGCATTGTTGAACATCTTGATGATGCTGAACTCGTGGTTTGATTGCTTGCATTTCTTCTCGACGAGTTTCATGTCGATTGGGATTTTGGCTTTTATCAGCCTGTAGATGTCGTAGTGGTCTCTGGGTTTGTTCCTGCCTATCGAAGCAGCGACTTTCTCAGCCACCATTTCTCGCAAAGATAATGTGGGGAAGCCGAATTCAGGAATGTTAGGATAGAAACTCTTCATCTTGTGTTTCTCCGGCTTTGTCAAGAGTTTTGCTCTTTCGTTCAGGTCTATAAATATGCTTCCTTTGCCAAATTTTGTTTGGTAAGGCACAACCAGTCTTAAAAAACCATCTACATCTTTGTCCGGAGTTATTTTTCCGAAAATTTGGGAATCATTTATTGTTTTTTCAATCTCTTTTCTGATTTCCTTTATAGGCCTGTCTAATGTAAAATCTATGTCTTCGCTGATTCTTGCATAGTTTAAGAGTGTCTTTTGGAGGGCGGTGCCACCTTTGAAGAATAAGCCAGGAATATCTTTTATTAAATATAAGATTATAGTAAGATAATAGTCTTTGACCAATAGCTGCTCTTCAAATCCTTTTTCTACCACCAAAAGGCCGAAATAATTTGGCACTAGTTCCTTGATTCCATCCATTTTTCAGTCTCCTTCTTACTTAATATTTTAAAAGCATGCCCCTTGTTCGTTCTGGTGATCACTTTTTTAAGCCGTTTCTCTGACGTTCTTCTGAATATTATTGTAGTAGTAAGATATTTTTTAAGGCCTTGACGTTTATCAGAGTAGACTTCAATTTTTAGAGGGATCTGTTCTGTCAAGCCCCAATAATGCGCTGCCGACCAGCCGCCTATGAAATAATCTTTTCCATCCATAACTTCATCGACAAGGATGAATGAATTTTCGTACCATTTTCCTGTTTTTGCCTTGATAGGCACAAGGTAATATTTGTTCCTATTCAGACGGATTATTCGTTCTTTTTTTATTAGCTTATGGACTGTGTGCCTCATTTGGTTATATGATGAGAAGAATTGTTTGACATCATTTCGAGTAAAAAAATATTTCTTTTCAAACTCAAGATACGATACGAGTTCCATTTCTTTTTTTGAGAGTCCTTTCATAACATCACCAATTACAGCGTTATGCTGTAATGAATGTTATGATTCATATATAAATGTTTCGATTTTTGAAGTTACTGCTATTCTAACAGAGAAAGCGGCCAAGCTGGCCAAGAATCAGGACTTGTGTTTGAAGAGTCCTTTGATGTCATCAAAACTATAATAGCCCCGCCCGGATTCGAACCGAGGTCCTAGGACCCAAAATCCCAGATGATTGACCACTACACCACGGGGCTGTGGTCTATAGGGGCGATAAGATGTTTATAAAGGTTTCTAACAACAAAGTATATAAAACCCTGTGGCTTTCTCCTCGACATGATTATCCGTTCTTTGGAGCTGAAAAACATCAGGTCTTATCTTGATGAGAAGGTCGTTTTTCCAGAGGGCAGCGTCTTGCTGAGCGGGGACATTGGGTGTGGAAAGACAACAGTACTTCTAGCTATAGAGTTCGCTATCTTCGGCATCGTGAAAGGCACAGTCTCTGGCACTGGTTTGTTAAGACATGGCAAGAAGGAAGGATATGTCAAGTTGAACTTTGAGTTGAAAGACAAAAAAGTCGAGATCATGAGAGCCTTGAAGAGAGGAAGCAGCAGCGTCCAGCAAAGCGTAGGGTACATCATGATAAATGGTGTCAAAACAGAAGGCACTGCAAACGAACTGAAAGCCAAAATGCTGGAACTTATAGGCTATCCGGAAGAACTCATCACCAAATCAAAATCTTTAATCTTCAGATATACCGTCTATACGCCGCAGGAAGAGATGAAACATATTCTTTACGAGAGCAAAGACGAAAGACTTGATACTTTAAGGAAAATCTTCAACATTGACCGTTACAAAAGGATAAAAGACAACACTTTAGGCTATATGAGAGAATTAAAGCTGAGAAAAGCCAATCTTGAAGGCAAAATCTCTGATCTTGAAGATAAAAAAGAATCATTGAAAACAAAAAAAGAAGAGATGAAGAATATAGATAAAGAAATCAAGAAAATCTCTGTTGAAGAAGCGAAAGTGAAGCAAAGTTTAGACGACAAAAAGAAAGAGCTGAAAGAAGCTGAAGCACAGGTCAAGAAACTTATGGAATTGAAGAAAGAGATTGCTCTGGCTGAGAACAAAAAAGAAAATCTAGAAAAACAAGACAAAGAGAACAAAGAAGAAGCAGAAGAACTGAAAAAAGACATCTCTAGCTTGAAAAAAGAGCTTGAAGGTGTGAAAGAAGTCAAAGACTTCGAAGAAAAGATCAAGAAGCTAAAGCAAGACTTAGAAAAGGTAGAAGATGAGCTGGACAAAGTCCAGGAAAAAGAAGCAGAGAACAAGCATATCAAACAGAACTCTGAAAAAATAATCAAAAACATCAGCGAATTGGATGAGTGTCCAACCTGCAAGCAGGATGTTCCTGTAGACCACAAAAAGAAAATAGTTGAGAGAGAGCAAGAGAAACTGGAGAAGACAAACAGGAACCTTGCAAAGATAGGAAAGATCAAAGAAGTCCATGAGAAGAGAAAGAGAGAACTTGAGCTTGAGCTAGAAAAACTCAGAGAACAAGACAAAGAGCTGGGAGCGACCAGAGTCAAGTTCCAAAATCTCAAGGAGAAAGAAGCGGAACTTGTTGCTTTGGAGAAAAAGAAGCAGGATTTTGCAGATGAAACGCTTGAACTGGACAAAAAACTAAAAGAGATCGCTACAGAATTGGAAAAGCATAAAGAAGCAGAAGCGAAGTATGGCAAAGAGAAAGAAGAATACGAGAAGATAAATGAAGAATACAAGAATATAAGCGTTAATCTGGCTTCTCAAAAGACAAGGAAAGAAGGTCTTGAGAAGCAAAACGCTGAATTGGAGGGCGAGATCAAGAAAAAAGAGGAAGACAAGAAAAAATTAGCTTTCCTGAGTGAATTATTGAATTGGCTGAGCAAATACTTCATGAATGTTGTTGGAGTGATTGAGAAACAGGTCCTTTTGAAGATTCATCAGGAGTTCTCTGCTTATTTCGTAGAATGGTTCAACATCTTGATGGAAGAAGGAACCCTTAATGTCCGCTTAGACGAGGATTTCACGCCGATCATAGAGCAGAATGGCTATGACACCTATATCGAGAACTTATCTGGCGGAGAAAAGACGAGTCTGGCTCTTGCATACAGGTTAGCATTGAATAAAGTCATCAATGACTTTATCAGCACCATCAAGACAAATGATCTCATAATTCTAGATGAGCCAACAGACGGCTTCTCAAGCGAACAGTTGGACAAGCTAAGGGATGTCCTTGAACAGCTGCATATAAAACAGACCATCATCGTAAGCCATGAGTCCAAACTAGAAAGCTACGTCGATAGTATTGTCAGGATTGCGAAGCAGGATCATGTCAGTCATGTTCTTTAATCATCATATTTATAAACCATTAGTCTTTCTTTAGACTATGGAAACAGTCTTTTTAGAGGCACGTTCTAAGGTAAAAGTGAAGTTGCCAAAGGCATTGCTAGATAAGCTTCCAGAGAGCATAATGCTCTTCACGACTACGCAATACCTGGATTCTCTTTCTGCTGTCAAAGCGCAGCTAGAGAAAGCAGGAAAGAAAGTTCTCCTGAAGCAACTTGCCAAGTGCAAGTATAAAGGCCAAGTATTAGGATGCAACATCGAGGAATTCAAGCAGAAATTCGACGCTTTCTTATATGTGGGAGACGGACTCTTCCACCCAAAGACATTGATGTTGAAGAACAAGCGGCCTGTCTTTGTATACAACCCCTTATCCAAGAATCATTTTGAGTTGGAAGCCAAAGAAGTCGAAGGCATGAAGAAAAGGCTCAAAGGAGCAAAACTCAAGTTTCTGTCGTCTAAGAATATAGGGGTGCTAATAAGCATAAAACCAGGCCAGAACAAGATGAATCAAGCCCTCAAATTAAAGCAAAAATATAAAAGCAAAGAGTTCTATTTCCTATTGACAGACACCATAAGCTTCACACAGCTTGAAAACTTTCCGTTCATCGAGTGCTTCATCAACACAGCATGTCCAAGGATAAGCTTTGATGACGCAGAATACATAAGTAAACCTATCATAAACATCGAGGACATAGAATGAGACTATTGGTATTATCGAACTTCCATAGCAACAAGCGCTTCCAGGAAGTCTATGATTTCTTGAAAAAAGAGGATTTCATAAAAAAGTGCAAGGCAGATAAGATTCTAGTGAACGGCAACATGCTAGGAGTCACTGAAAGCGCTCCAGGATACGGCTGCAAATACAAGCATGACGAATACTTATGGGACATGGACAAGAGGAAATTATTCATGGAGATAGCCCCAGAAACAGCCAAGAGATTCGTCTCTGCAATAAACGACGCTACTTTTGAAAAGAGCAAGCCACAGCTTGCAGCGCTCATCAAGAGCTTTGTCGAAGAAAGATACACCTGGGTGTTGAATTCTCTGAGAAAATTAAGCAAGCTAAAACATACTTATTTCAACTTTGGAGAACAGGAATCACCGTTGCATTTTCTGGTCATTGACGAGCTGGCATTAATCCTTGGCCTTAAGAGAGAGGAGATAATGGCCAAGATAGATGAGGAAGAGCTCCAAGAGATATTCGGCATGTTCAAGGAGAGGCTTGAACAGCTTGATGCTGATGAACGCTTCACCTATCTCAGC
>JBDRIN010000075.1:0-19288 GCA_043815805.1 archaeon
TGGTCAACACAAGCAGCAAAGCCAAAGACATCAAGAAGATCATAGACTTCAAAGGTCACATATTCACAGTGGACGCGACCCAGATAGCCATTGACGAAATAGGAAAACCAATCCCTAACGCAGCCATGCTGGGAGCTGTCACAAGAATCACAAAGATAGTGGATCTTCCTGTCTTGAAAGAGAAGTTCAAGGAAGAATTCCTTGCAAAAGTAGGATTAGACATAGTCAATAAGAATCTTAATGCCATCGAAAGAGCTTACAAAGAGGTTGAAGGATGACCAAAGTCAAAAAGACCCCTTTGAAAGACCCTTACAAGAAACTGAAAGGTTGGAAAGAGATCCCAATAGGTGGCATCATAGAAGACGCTGGCAACTCAAGATATTACAATACAGGAGACTGGAGGAACTTTTTTCCAGTCAGAGACAAGAAAATATGTACAGACTGCCTCATCTGCTGGATATTCTGTCCAGAAGGATGCATAAAAGTCAAAGCAGGCAAACTCACAGGCTTTGACATGGACAAATGCAAAGGCTGCGGCATATGCGCAGAGGTCTGTCCTGTCAAGTGCATTAAGATGGTCAAGGAGAAGAAAGAATGAAACGGAAAGCTGTAGCATTGAGCGGCGCAGAAGCCTCAGCAGAGGCTATGAAGCAGATCAATCCAGATGTTGTGGCAGCTTATCCTATAACTCCTCAGACTTTGATAATGGACACTTATGCTAAGTTCATCGCAGACGGAGACGTAGATTCAGAGATGATACTCGTCGAATCCGAGCACAGCGCCATGAGCGCATGCGTAGGATCAAGTGCAGCAGGAGCCAGGACCATGACTGCAACGGCAGCAAACGGTCTTGCTTTGATGTTTGAGATCGTCTACATCGCAGCATCAAATAGATTGCCAATCGTGATGAACGTTGTGAACAGAGCATTATCAGGCCCAATCAACATCCACTGTGACCATTCAGACAGCATGGCCTGCAGGGATTCCAGCTGGATACAGTTCTATTCAGAGAATGCACAGGAAGCTTATGACAACACCATAATGGCTATGAAGGTAGCTGAGAACAAGAATATATTGCTTCCGGCAATGGTGTGCCAGGACGGCTTCATAACAAGCCACGCTGTGGAAAGGGTCGATATCTTAGACAAGAAAACAGTGCAGAAGTTTATCGGACCATTCACAGGCGGCCATCATCCTTTACTGGATGTAGATAATCCTGTGACTTCCGGACCTTTGGATTTCTTTGATTATTATTTTGAGCATAAAAGGCAGCAGTTGGATGCAATGGACAATGCAAAGAAGGTCATCCCGAAAGTCTTTGAAGAATTCACAAAGTTGACAGGCACAAAATATGATTTTTTTGAAGGCTACATGCTGGATGATGCAGATATGGCCATTGTTGTCCTGAACAGCAGCGCAGGGACAGCCAAGCACGTAGTAAATCAATTAAGGGCTGAAGGAAAAAGAGTTGGAGTCTTGAAAGTGCGAGTCTTCAGGCCATTCATGCATGACAAGATAGTCGAATTGCTGAGAAATGTGAAAGCAGTGGCTGTCTTGGACAGAAGCGCAAGCTTTGGCGGCTTCGGAGGGCCTGTCTTCAATGAGGTAAGGTCAAGCTTTCACGAAGTGCGTGATTACAGACCGAACATAATCAATTATATCTACGGCCTTGGAGGCAGAGAATTGACAGTCGACCTGGTAAAACAGGTCTATGCTGAACTGGAAAAGGTCAAAACCGGCGAAATAGGAGAACGGGTGAGGTATTTGGGCGTAAGATGAACCTTAAAGAACTAAGCAAGCAGAAGGAAAGGCTGGAGTCAGGACATAGATTGTGCCCTGGATGCGCAGCGCCCATAATAACACGACAGGTATTGTTCTCCACAAAGAGTCCTGTGGTCCTTTCTATGGCAACAGGATGCTTAGAAGTAAGCACCACTATCTATCCTTACAGTTCTTGGAAAGTCCCTTGGATACATAATGCTTTTGAGAATGCAGCCGCCACTTTGAGCGGGGTTGAGACAGCTTATAACGCCTTGAAGAAAAAAGGCAAGATCAAGAAAGACATCAAGTTCATAGCTTTCGGCGGAGATGGAGGGACTTATGATATTGGACTTCAAAGTTTATCTGGAACCTTAGAGAGAGGACATAATATACTCTATGTGTGCTATGATAACGAAGCGTATATGAATACCGGAGTTCAACGATCAGGTTCAACCCCTATGGGCGCGAATACCAAGACTGCCCAGGCTGGAAAAGTAAAGCAGGGCAAGGAGCAGTTCAAGAAAGACCTGACTGCAGTTGTTGCCGGACATCATATTCCTTATGCTGCACAGGCTTCACCTCATAACTGGTTTGATCTGACAAGAAAAGCCACCAAAGCTCTGGAGATTGACGGACCGACATTCATTAATGTCATTTCTCCTTGCGTGCCTGGATGGGGCTATCCTGCCAGCAAAACCGTAGAGATGGCCAAGTTGGCTGTGGATACATGCTTCTGGCCGTTGTATGAAGTCGAGAGAGATGTCTGGAAGCTGAATTATGATCCAAAAGACAGGAAAGTGCCGCTAACAGACTGGCTGAAACCCCAGAGAAGGTTCCGGCATCTGTTCAAGCCTGAGAACAAACATATTCTTGAGAAGATGCAGGCACACGTTGATTCTGAATGGGAGAAGCTGAAGAAGAGATGCGGCGTTTAAACGGTTTGTTTTATGAATCCTCCAGTATCTTCTTGCATTTGCTGACGAAAAGGACTGTCTTGAGATGCAGCTCTTTGGTCTTTTTCTCGTCGAGGAATATCTTTGATGAATACGCTGCTTTTTCTCTTTCCTGCTTTGCTTGGACATAAAACAATATGTCTTGGTTGTCCAAGTATATCTCATTCAGGAGCATTATGTCTTCCTCTGTCAGATGTTTCTTGTAATAATATTTTATCAAAACGCATAAAGTTGCGTCGTGGTTTTTTGATGAGAAGCCTTTTTTTAGGATTAGGGCTAAAGCGATGTGGTATAATGCATAATAGCAACCTACAATGGCCCAGTCAGAGTAAGTGTTGATATTGTTTTTTGCGAAGTTTAGGTTGTGGTCTGCTTTTACTGCATGCTCGCCAGATTCTATTTTATGAGGTTCTTGTTTTGTGAGAAGTTTTTTATCTATGTAGTTCTTAATCTTTCTGTTAAGAAATTCGTTGTCCAGTAATAGTTTGTTCAAGTCTCGCTCGTTCATTGTATATCAATTGGTAAAAATATTCCTTGTTGAAAGCAGGGAATCCTGTCTTTAACGCTATTTGTATCAGGTTTTCTTCTTTAGTCTTAAGTTCTTTATAAAATCGAGTCTCATTTATCCGAAAGATTTGCAGGTTTTGCGCAGTTATTGCGCTTACATGTTTTTTTGCTTTTTCGTCTTCTTTTGCATTTGATACTTCCAATATGTCTATGTCAGATTCTTCTGTGAAATTGTTTTTTGCTGTCGAACCAAAAACTATGAGTAATATTGGTTTGTGTTTTAATGCTTTTATGTATTCTTTTATTGCGTCTTGCCTTAATAAGGGGAGAGAGTCGAGTTTTTCCTGGTCGAAGAGGGGGAAGATGATTGGGATTTGCTTGTAGTTGATGTAAAACTTTTTCAGGTTAGCTTCTTTGATTGACTTTAAGATTTTATTTTTTTCGAGAAGATTTAATTGTCTTGAGACGCTACTTTCGTTCATACTTGTTTTTCTTGCTATGAGCCTTAGGTGCGTTGGAGTGTTCTGGTTATCATAGAACAGTTTCAGGATCTTGTAGACTGTTGGCTTAAAGAGTGTTTTCATTTTTCAAACAAATGTTTGGAGAATTCAAACGTTTATAAAGTTTATGGTTTTTGACTCTCTCGGAGGTAAAGTATATTAGAAAGATTTTAAAGTAAATTCGTATTTCTCTTAGTATGCAATTTACAGACATACTTACACAAATCGCTGTTCCTATCGTTGCAGTTATTGCCTTATTTTTCTCTATTTACAATTTTTTTAAGAATAAACCGCACATTACTGTAGAAAAGCACTCTGCGAGTTGTTCTGGGTCTATCTGCAAATTCAACTTTTATTTAAGCAATATCGGTAAAGAGCCCACCACAATCAAGACAATCGAGTTTTATACCAAAAAGACACATTTTATGCCAGGACCAACAATATTTGAAGGAGGTTCGGAATCTGTTCCAACAATAGATGGGGGTGGAATTATTAAGAAAAAAAGGATAGGTTTAGAGCTGCCTTTTCAGCTAATGCCAAACACCTCAAAATTACTAAAGGCAAACTTGGATTTCAGTGATGAAGAAAGAAGGAAAGAAGAATTAGCAGAATCCAAAAACCATTTTTATGTCAAAATACTCTATACAGGCAAAAAGTTTGAAAAATACGTTTAGAAGGTTATTTTGTCAGTTTCTTTAGCTCTTCAACAATCCAAACCATTCCCTCGGTGTCTAGGCAGCAGTATTTTAGCAGGTTTTCTCTAATTCCATCTATATCGTCTAATTCATGCTTAATATGGCTGTAAAAGAATTGCATGCTTGCATCTCCGCCGTTATTTATCTCTAATTCGGAATATCCTTTTCCGGTGATTGATGGAAGAACTTTTTTAATAGAATATTTTCCATTTTGTTTTGGATCATAATAATAAAAATTTTGGAAGGGAAAGGCAAGATCAACAATTCTGCCTAAAACATTGTCGAGCCAGGGTTTATGTTCTGGAAAGTTTTCTGCCAGTTTCTTCAAGACATTGATTTCAAAAGATTTATTGAAAACGATTACATCTCCATTTTTTCCGATTTGGCTTTTCAAGGCTTTTAATAAAGTAGGTCTTGGGTCGTTTTCGCCTTCTGCAAGGAATTCAAAATGCTTTATTTTGCTATCTTTTGCCTGGATGTGCGATGAAAACTGAAAAGGCATTTTTTGGTAAGGGCTTGACTTGTCAAACATCGGAACAGCAGTATCAAATGTTTCAAAATCAAGATGATACAAAGGATAATTCAAAGACTTTAGAAAAGCCCGTATTTTCTCTTTGGAAACAAATATTTTATTATTGTCAACAGCTTCCTTTATGGCTAGGTCTTTATCTTTTAGATTAACACCTTTTGGAATGTCCTTAATGTTTAAAATGCCTTCCTCAAAAAGCTTCCAATATACTCTCCAGTTAGTCAATTGCAACACATTGTGCTCTGGGAGGGTTTTCCAGCATTCTTCTTTTAAAGGGCATTCATGAGGCTTGTTACAGTTCTTTGATATGGAAATATTTGGCGGATTGGTTTCTTTGATTACTTTCAGATATAAAGCTGTGTCTTTGTCAATATTTGTTGTCGAATCGACTTTTTCAGTCACATCATCCTTCGACACTAATTCTTTAGAGTTTATATCCCCCTTCTTTACATATTCTTTATTCAGGAAGATAACAAAACATTTCTTTATGTTTAATCCTGCTTTTTCACAAACATATTTCTGGAAAGCCAAATCAGGAATGTGCTCTGGTTTAACTTGTGTTGAAGCCTTGATCTCATAAAGACACCAGCCATCATTTACAGGCTCAAGAATATCTGCTTTCAAAAAGAGGTCTTTATAAATGATTCCTGCCTCAAAGATAGTCTTTTTCTGTTCAATTAGTTTTTTAGTCTCTTTAATGTTTTCTTCATTACTTAAATCCTTTAAATCAACACCTTCAGGAAAAAGCTTTTTTACATAAACCTCAAACTCCCTTCCCTGAGCAAATTTATGCTTATCAAATAAAGTGATTTCTGGAAGTTCTTTTCTGTAAGAATACCAAAGAAGTCGAGGACATTGCTGTCCAGACATAAACAATGATTTAGTTATTTGAGCCATTTTAATCTATATTTTTTTGACAATACTTGTTTAAGTAACACTCGCCACATTTCGGATTTTTTGGTCTACACCAAGTTCTACCAATTTCCCACGCAGATAAATCAAAAATTCCAGGATATTCAGGATTTAATTCTCTTGCACAATAGATTAATTCATCATTACTTGAAGTTTTGTCCATAAATCCTATTCGCCAAAACACTCTTCTTACTTGAACATCAGGAGAAATATCTATACAAATCCTATCTTTCAGAGGAATTTTAAAATCTCGCGATAAAATATTAGTTGCCATAGTGGCGATCTTTATACCAACACCTTTAAATTCAAGGAATCTTCTGACTACTGTAGCACTCTTTGGTTTATCTTTCCAGATATTAGATGTATTGTCATTATATTTATTATGAATTAACTGAAGAGCTTCATAGAAGTTTTTAGCCATTATTTCATTAAATCTATGCAAGCTCTTTCTTTTAAAAATATCAATTAGTTCTTCTTTCTTAAGGTTTAACAAATCCTTAAAATCAAAACTGCCCAATTCTTCATAAACAAGAAAAGGTATGAGCCAAGCTCTTTCCGCCTTTATCTGCCTATCCATAACACAAGCCAAGATGAAGGCATGCGGAAACTTATCGAAATCATTAAGAAGCTTATCTGACTCTATACTATCAGTAAACCTTACAAGCTCTAATTTAGGTTGATTTAGAAGTTCGTTTCCTCTTTCGATAAGTATTTCTTGAATTTTTTGTAAATTATTGTTCATTTTAACTTTCCTTTTATTTCTTCTTCAGAATCGAGATTTAAGTTTATTTGCGTGTTATTAATAATAAGAATTACTTGCTTTTCTTTTTTGTTTTTTGAAAGCCATTTTTTTAATTCTAACAATATATTGATTATCCCTACAGAAATGCCAATCAGTTCAATAATGATACCTACATCAAAAGCTTCTTGAATCCTTATTTGAAAGTTTATGTTTTTCTCCTTTAGAAACTCTTTAAACTCATTAAGGCCCGATTTTATTTTTATAGATGTCATATTTTTCACTTATTACCTTTTGGGAATTTTCTTTTTACTTGTTTTCCTCTAGGATTTTTTTTATAAAATTCATGTGAGAAATAATACTCTTTATTTTTATCCAATTCTCTGCTGTTCTCAATTAAATCATTAAATATCTCAAATCCTTCCCCAATCCATTTTTTTGCTTCTTTAAGCATCGTATTATCTAATTCTTCTTGAGAATTATATGCAATATCAAGATTACCAACTATAAGGGCGTATTCTCCCTCTTGGTTGTGAAGAACCAAATTTCTGGCTAATTTGAATTGCCTTACTCTTTGAACAAATGGTTCATCCACTATTGTTTTAGATTTCAAGATTTCTAAAAGAATAAGCCCATCAAAATTCACCTTTCCTCGTAATATGTGCATTTCATTTATTAAATCTTGGCATTTAAAATCGTAATATATTTGTCTTAGACAAGATTCTATCTCTTCATCAATTAACGCATCAGCACTTGCAAAAGCTTCAATAATTCTTCCTTCTTGAAACGGCTTGGTTACTAATTCATTCCAGTCTATATTCATCCCGATATAACTTGGGGGTGTAAATTTAATTCGCCCTTTCATTGTATACTCTCCTCAACAATCTTAATCTCGTCCTTGGTCAAACCATAAAGCTTGTAAACCTCTTGATCTATTTCATCATCAAGTTTCTGGATTTCTTTCTCTAAGCGAGCTTTCTCGTCGGTAGATTTATCTTTTAGTTCTATCAACCTGCTTCTTAATTCTATTTCTTTATTCACTAATTTAATCAGCTCTTCTTTAGTTTCTTTTCTGGCTTTTTTTATAGGTATGCTCTCCAAAAATGTTTTAGATATATTTACTGTAAGCGTGGATTTATTTGTGAATTTGTTCACATAATACCAATTAATCAATTTTGAATTAAGAACAGCTAAAATATATTTAAGTTTATATTCTGAAAATTTTAACAAAATTGTGTTAGTTGAATTAAACGTATAATATTGTTTATTATCATATGACACGACCAAAACCCTATTTCCACCACCGATTCTTTGAGTAACTATTTTTTCAGGACTCAAAAAAATACTTTCCTCTCTTGCCCTGTACAGAAGTTTTCTATCATATAAGATATATCTATCAGAAAAAATTGGAACAAAGGGCGTAATATCTTTTCCCTCTAAAAGAGGTTTATATTTTTCAGTTTTTTTATAATTCTCAATCATCTCGTTTTTATTTGGACCCGTGGCTATTCCGCCAGCGTGAATAATGGTTATTTCTCCCAAAGCAACAGAATCTCGTTCAATTTTCTCAAAAATCTCTCTTTCAGAACCAGTTAATGTAATATTAAATGTATAACTCGTATTTTCTAAAAATAATTTTTGTTGAATTTCCATTGGTTTGCTAAGTTTAGCTAACTGATTTTGGTTTATAAGAATTTTTACTTTATTTTTATCTCTCTCTTTAGAATCACCTTCTTTTTGTAAAATCAATACTATTGTAGATGCTGTCACTCCTTCAAAAACGCCAGCACCTAGATCTACTATTTGAACAATCTTACAATTATCAAGAATGAATTTTCTAATTGTATCATAGGTTGTAGTCCTTAAAATATTATTTGGAATAATAAATGCAAAAAGCCCATTTTCTTTTAGAAGTTTAATACTTTTAATTAAAAAAAGAGCATAAAGATTTACTTTTCCTGCCTGTCTTGCATGACTCTTAGACGTTGTTTCCATCCCTTCAAAGTAATTCTTGCGCACGTAGTCTTTAAATGCATCTTGAAATTCTACATCCCTAGTAAAAACGTACGGTGGATTTCCAATAACAACATCAAACCCGCCTTCGTTTATTATGTCTTTAAATTCTTCTTCCCATTTGAAGGCTCTGTCTGATACTTCTTTGTCATCAATTAAGCTATTCCCAACTTTTATGTTCTCTTGTAGTGTCGGAAGTCTGTGTTTTTTCTCTGCTGCTTTCAACAAGAGATTGAGTTGTGCTATCTCGACTGCTTTTGGGTCTAGGTCTACGCCGAAGATGTTGTTTTTCAAGATTTCGACTTTCCTTCCGTAAGTAACCGATTCGCCTGTCAGATCAAGCTTTGTCTGGTCAATATCGCCGTTTTTTTGCTTGTCTAATGTTACCAGATAATCGAAGGCTTTCATTAAGAAGCTTCCAGAGCCGCATGCAGGATCAAGAACCTTGATTTTCTTCAGGTCAAACTTTTTATTTTTGGCCAGCTCGCCGACTGTATTCTTGACGATGTAATCTACGACATAAGTCGGTGTATAATAGATTCCTTGTTCTTTTCTGTGGGCTTTTCCATCTGCTAGTTTGGCTCTTTTGGCTGTTTTCTTCAAAATATGGCCCAAATATTGCTCGTAGATGTTTCCGAGAACATCAGCGTCTATGGCGGAAAAGTCATAATGTACTGCATTGTCTGAAGTTTTAAATAAGCCTCTGATGACTTTTTCAAGGATATCGTCAGAAATGAATAGTTCCTCGCATAAATGTTTCCCAAATAGTTTACTATTATAGACTTCATCGATTTCTCTAAACAAATCGTTGAGCTTTTTGTAAACTCTCTTATGCTTATCCTCTCTTATCAACGCCTGCAATACTGGCGCTTCGAGCTGTTTGTCTTCCAAGGTTCTGATAAAGATTAACCTGTCCAAAATCCTCTGAACTGTCTCGTCAAGATCATCTCCAGACAAATTTTTAGAAGCATTACTCTTCAGTATATCTTTTGTCAATAATTCCCTAAATTGGGTCATGTCAGAAAGCAATTGTTTATCAACAGGAACTTTCTTTGCTTTTTTGCCCCATTTCTCAGCTTCTTTATCAATTAATCCCTGCTCCAAGCTTTCCCTTGATAACAACCATAATTGCTCGAACCTATCTAAAAATTGATTACAGCTAAGAGAAAAGAACATATTTTGCAAAGGATTTGGAGTCTTCCATTCAGCATTAAAAACCTTCACTCCCTCAAAATCTGTCAGAATAGCCCATGTTGAGCCTTTATGCCAAGCATAATTTATCGCTTGCTCAGCAAACTCAACCTTATCTAAGTCAATTTTCAAAGCTTTTGCCTCTAGAAACAGCTTAGGAATGCCTTCAATCCTGAAAGCATAATCCACCCTGCCTTTAGATACTTTTTCTTCAGCAGAAACCTCTTCACTATTCTCCACATCCCAACCCAAAGCCCTAAACAAAGGCAAAATAAAGTCCTTTTTAGTCATCTCCTCATTATAAGACCTTAATCTGCCAGAAACAACTATTTTATCGTATTTCTCAACAAGCCCTTTTATCTCTTGCTTCGCTTGCTCCTTTGTTAATTTCCGCAATACCATTATTAAACTACAATTGCGATTTCATATATAAAGTTTCTTCTTATAACCTCTCAAGCAACATCTCAGTCTCTGTCGCTATCTGTTCTTCTTCATTTGTCGGTATTACTAATACTGCTATCTTAGAATCAGGAGTAGAAATTATTGTTTCATTCTCCTTGTTCTTCTCGAGGTCTATCTTCACGCCCAGGCATTCAAGATTCTTGCATATCTGCTCTCTGACAAACCAGGCGTTCTCTCCTATGCCGCCGCTAAATATGATGGCCTCTGCACCCTCAAGGACTACATCATAAGAGCCGAGGTATTCTATGACGTGATAAGCGAAGACATCTATGGCAAGCTTTGCTTGTTCATCACCATGTATGGCTCTCTCATGGATCTCTCTCATGTCAGGTGTGCCTTCAAGGCCAAGAAGTCCTGACTGCTTGTTAAGTATCCTTAGAACTCTATGGATGGTTATATCTTCCTTTTTCATCAGGAACTCTACGACTTCAGGGTCGATGTCTCCGGATCTTGTTCCCATGATCAGGCCTTGCAAAGGCGTAAAACCCATGCTTGTATCCATGCTCTTCATGTCTTTTATGGCTGCGATGGAAGCGCCGTTTCCAAGATGGCAGGTTATAGACTTCAAGCTTTTTCCTAAGATCTCATTTGCCTTGTTCGCAAGGTATTTATGAGAAGTCCCGTGGAAGCCATACTTTCTTATCTTGTATTTATCATAGAACTTCATAGGGATCGCGTAGAGATAAGCTTTCTTGGGTATGGTCTGGTGGAACGCTGTGTCGAAGACAGCGACTTGAGGAATGTTAGGAAGCTCTTTCTTGCATGCATATATTCCCTTAAGGTTGGGCGGATTATGCAATGGAGCAAGCTCTGACAAGTCTTCTATCACCTTTATGACTTCGTCTGTTATCAAAGTCGCTTCTTTATAGAATTCTCCGCCATGCACGACCCTATGGCCGATAGCAGTTATCTCTTCTTTAGGGCAGACATTAGATATTTCATCGAGAGCCATGGCAATCGCTTCTTCATAAGTATGCACCTTGCGCTCTTCTTTCTTGTCGTTTAGGGTAACATAGCAGTGTTCCCTACCTATGCCCTCGATATGACCAAGAGCAAGAAGCTTCTTATTTTCCATCTCGTACAACTTGAACTTCAAAGAACTGCTGCCTGAATTAAGGACAAGTATCTTCAATTTACACCTCTTTTTTTTATTTCGCCTGAATAGCTGTTATGGCAGCCACACCTATTATGTCTTCTACTGTGCAGCCCCTGCTCAGATCGTTGACTGGCTTGTTCAAACCTTGTACTATGGGTCCTATGGCTTCGTCGCCTGCTAATCTTTGCACAAGCTTGTAGGCTATGTTACCTGCGTCCAGGTCTGGAAAAATCAGTATGTTGGCGTCTCCTTTCAGGCCGCAGTCAGGACATTTCTTCTTGCAGACATCCGGGACCAATGCTGCATCTGCCTGCATCTCTCCGTCTATGATGAGGTCTGGGCGCTTCTTTTTTGCGATTTTTGTGGCTTTCACCACTTTGTCCACATCTGGATGCTTTGCACTGCCTTTTGTTGAGAAGGATAACATCGCAACTTTGGGTGTCATGCCAAAGAACTTGGCTGATTCTGCTGTCTCTATGGCTATCTCTGCCAATTCTTCTGCGCTTGGATTGACTACAAAGCCGCAGTCTGCGAACATGAGTGTTCTATGAGGATGCACCATGAAGAAGAAGCTGGATGCTATCTTGAGATCTGGCCTTGTCTTGATTATCTGAAGCGCTGGTATGAGCGTGTGTGTCGTCGGATGTGTAGCTCCTGAGACCAAGCCGTCTGCAAGGCCTTCATTCACCAACATTGTTCCAAAATATATGGGTTCTAACATATGTTTTTTAGCATCTACAAGCGTCATGCCTTTCTTTTTTCTTATGGTGTAGAACTTCTTTGCGAATTTTTCAGTGTGAACATCATGCTTTGGGTCTAAGACCTGGATATGATAGACGTTCAAGCCGACCTTCGCAGCAATCTTGTCTATCTCTACGCGATCGCCGATGAGAATAGGATGGACAATGCCCTCTTTGTCAAGGCGAAGAGCAGCCTCGAGAATCCTGGTGTCAGTAGCTTCAGGAAAGACTATCTTCTTCTTCAGCTTCTTGGCTTTGTTGATAAACTCGTCTATAATCATCTAAGCACCTCTTTTACAGAAAAAAAGAATAAAAAGTAGTTTATAAAGTTTGAGGTTTATTAGGGTTGGGCTATGGCTGAGACCTTCTTCGGCTTGGTAATGCCCGGAACACAAACACCGTCAGCGTTCAATGTGTCAGTCGCTGCATTACAGCATCGAGTCATGTTGCCATTCCTCTTTGGGAACTCTTCCAGATCATCGCCACAACAGAACTGAGCATCTCCAGGATGATAATCTCCTAAAGCACCAGTCTCTCCGCTTTCCATATAACATTCCTGGCCATCGCAGTTAGGGAAATTGTCCATGCCGTCAGGATCATCACATCTGCCGCAATGCCATCCTGCGTCGCAGTCATACCAACCACCAGTAGCATCGCAGATCATGACCTTGTCGTTGTTATCGCTGCTCTTACCTACTAAAAGATCCCATTGGCCATAACAAACATTATCATACATGCAATTATATGCGTTGTCACAGCAAGCTGCAGATTCGTCGCCAGTGTTGACCTGGAAGACTTCGTGAGGCCTGTAGTACTCGTCAGAGTCGTCACCGCAGCACTCTTTAAGGGATAAGTTGTCGTATTCGCCGTGCGTCTCGTTCTCGCCGCTTTCTACAAAGACATCTCCGAAATCATAATCTAAGTCGCAGTAGTCTGGGCTGTTGCAGTATTGTGGTGCAGCATCGCAGTCTCTCCAAGTTCCAGAGCCGTCCTCGCTGCAAAAAGCCATTGAATAATGAGGCCTCTGAAGATTTGCCCGACATTCCTCTCCATTTCCGCAAGCAGGATAGCATGTGCCATCATAGACGCAATCACTTGCGTCAAGGCAGCAGCTAGTGTCTGCTGAGTCATCGCCGCCTACGCAGTTAGGATTCGCCATGTTGTCGCAAGGATCTCCCGCGTAGTCTTGGAGGTAATTTAGGAAACAATGCATGAAAAACTTGCTTGTACGCTGGGCATCATGCATGAACATTGGCCAATCATGTTCTGCAGCTTGCTCACCAAGTTCCAGAGCATATAATCTTGTCCTCCAAACATCACTAGACCTATAAACCGACAAGAAGAGAGATTCCAGTACAATATCAACTCTGCCGTCTTGATTGAAGTCTGTTATGACGGAAGCATAGCCCCAATAATCATCAACTTCACCCATGGTTGGGATATCTATTTGGTTTTCAAGGATGCCCTCAGAATTAAATATCTGTATTCCTGAAGGCGACCCATCATACCATCTGGGCCTATGATTTATTATAACTTCCTGTTCATTATCACCGTCCACATCTCCAATAACCAACCCCTGCACAAGATCATCTTCATCAGTTAGGTTTGTGTGGAAAATCTGGTTTCCCCTGTAATCGAAAGCAACAAGCTTATGCCCTGTTTCGTACTGGGTGGCCCAAGTTGTTTCAAAAGAAGCGACAATACCAACATCCTCACCAAATCTTCCGACAGCCAATTCATCTATTATATAGCCTTCTATGTAGAAAGGCGTAGATATGATCTGGCCGTTGCCGTCATAAACAAAGACTGTGGACTTATAACACTCCGGTTGATACCTGTCTTCAAAATAACAATCCATATCCATCAAACCGAAAGTGGCTATTATCTCAAGATTTCCATCACCATTAACATCCGCCAACACAGGAACTGTCGTATAATACTGAATCGGTTTTGACAAGTCATTGAACATATAGCTCCTCTGTATCCTTTCTCCTGTCTCTGTAGAATATACATCCAGATACCAAATCGTGTAATCTCCATAAGACGGCGCCCATTCTGAATCAAAAGCAACTATAGCAATTCTCTTATCTCCTTCGTATTCAAATATAGGAAGACCAAATACATAACCATTGTACAAGAGGCCTTCTTTTTCAATCTCTATAGGAAAATTATCTATTGGTTGCCCCTCTTTTGTCCAACCGTAGATATTCGTTGTCATATTTTTATCCGGATTAAAAACAGTATTGAAAAGATAGTTTTCCTGCTCATCGAGCCCTTGATCAGATACTACGAAATAACCCCCAAACTGAAGATAGTTATAAAGTGGATCATACCATCTATGCATATAGTTTCCTTGACTGTCCAATATACCTGAGTTTCTGTAAATTGAATAGGGATGATACGCGATATGATCCAATCCAGAAGCTTTATCCGGATAAATTGAGAATCTGGCCCAATCAAGATCTTCGTAAGAAGAACCATCAACCAATTCTTCTATAGTGCCCAAAGGCCCATCACTGCGGTAGATATCTAAAATTTCCTTTGCGCCACAATCTGTTCCAACACAGTTAAAAAAATGATATATTTCTAAGAACATCTCTTTAGTGCCATCATCATTTATATCCTCAACTAACATATTAGACTCTGGCCAGCCAAGTCTTTCATTAGGCCAGTTTTCCATCATCTCATTCACTATGACGGTCTTACGTCGCACATCTTTCTTCCATTCGCCATCTTCATAGACTGACAATCTGAAATAATAGACATCATTAGGCCAACCAGTTGTATCCACCGAGCAAAGGACACTTCCATTCGGCAAAGTGCCGTTACATGCTTGCGTCCAAGAAGTCCCTCCTTCAGGCAAGTAATCTATCTTAAACATGTCATGTTCGGTGAGATCAATCTGTCCATAGATTTTCTCCACTCCGCTAAGATAATCAAGATTCTCACCAACAGCATCTATGCGGAAATTATCAACCTCAAATATTGAGATATCTTCATAGACCTCTCCATACTGATTGAATGCTTCAACCTTGAAATAATATATGCCATCGTCCAGATTTGTTGTGTCAAAAGAATGATATAGGGTCCCGTTTTCAATAATAAGACTTGATGAGTTGTAGAACTCTATCCATTCCTCTGGGTCTTCTGAAAAGACCATATTATCTCCGACCTGATAGGCATCTACATACCCATAAGAGAGTGTGAAATAACTTTGGCCCTGACAAACCGCAGAACCCTTAATATCAAACACACCTTTCACCAATCCATCATTTAAAATCTTAGCGATGCAGGAGTCCATCAGCTCTACCGCCGCCAATGCATCAACCCGTCCATAACCCTGCTTCAGCATATCATAATAGTCTATATGAACTGCAGAACTCCTAATGGCCTGCTTGATTTGCTCAGGAGTCCAATCTGGATGAGCTTCCTTCAACAAAGCAGCTACGCCCGCGATGTGTGGAGTCGCCATTGAAGTTCCAGATATGGATGTGTGTTCATCATCATGGCATTCACTGCTGCTCCAAGCGCCATCCCATTGAGAAGAGCAGATCCACACTCCCGGAGCAACAACATCTGGTTTTAGCATGTAATGCTTCACGTTTTCTTCATCTTGCCAGACCACGGGTCCTTTCGAGCTGAAAGAAGCTATAATGTCCCAATCTGGGTATGAAGCCCCAACCGTAATTGCCTTCCTTGATGTTCCAGGGGAACCTATAGACCTGTATTCACCATTATTCCCCGCAGCAATTGCAGCCACTATGCCATTCTCTACAGCAGTATCTACTGCCTGAGAAACAGGATCATCAGGATTTCCGTCGCCTCCCAAGCTCATACTTATGACATCTACATGATCTGAGTAATCCCCATCTTGATTTGGGTCCATTGATGCCTCTATTCCTGCGACGACCCAGTCCCAATAACCAGAACCTGACTCACTAAGGACTTTATACGCGTAAAGCTTAGCATCTGGAGCAACACCTCTCAAGCCAACCCCATTTCCGTCTTCCGAAGCTGCAATACCTGCACAGTGTGTTCCGTGCCCATGGTCGTCCATAGGATCATTGTCGTTGTTCACGAAGTCAAATCCTCCAATAACTTTGTCACAATCAAGTATTCCTCCAACATACTCTATAGTGCCATTCAATACGGCATCTATGGCAAAACCCCAGTCTGTCTCTAAAGAATCTGTGTCCAGCTCCACTAGAATCGTATCTCCGACGATGCTTTCACTCCATATATCTTGGTGGTCACCTGTAATTTCCTGTATAAAATATCCATCCCCATCAAAAATATAGATATAATCCCCCGGAAGACACACACCTCCACTACAACCGCCGCTATGCAAAGAGATGTTAGAGAAATGCACAGCAATATTATCGAATCCAGGCATGGTGACTGCCCACATATAATATTCGTTGTTTCCATACGGATGTGGAGATTCCAAAGTGAAATTGTGCACTTCTCCTACAGGAATGGTGTTTGTGACTGGAGAGCAATTTCCCAAGTCTGGGTGAGTGTAATCTATACCTGTGTCTATGATTGCGATCGTGACATTTTTTCCAGTATAACCAAGGTCCCAGACATCGTCCGCATTGATGAAAGGGACAGATTCGTTTAATAGAGCCTCAACTCTCCCGTTTTTCACTATTCTCTTCACATTAGGGAGGTTTTCCAATTTTTTTGCATCTTCAAGAGAAATATCCAGAGATATTCCATTGAATAAGCTATCAAATTCAAGTCTTAGACTTTTATCAATATCTGTATTTAATATAGCGGAAGCATCACTTTTGAATTTAGAATGGGTTTCTTTGATTTGATCTCTGTAATCATCAAGAGTTGCTTTTATCTCAGAGTCGGGCCTTCCTTGTTTTTCCAATTTAAGTTTTTTCTCCAAAATAGGAGGTTCCTTGAACTCTATGATGACACCACCAGCGTTAGGATAATCCTCAACTTGGGTTGAAAGAGCGAAAGACTTATGTTGCTCTCCAGGCCCAGAAGCGACGTCGCTCGGAGCATAGGTCAAGCCTTCATAAAGAGCTCTACCCTGCTCGTCGAAGGCATTTTTACCGTATATATCAAGACGGCTCATACCAGCTGCTGGCCTTTTAAGATGCAGACCCTGGTCTTTTTGAACCGCTTTACTAGCCTCTCCAGCTAAATCTTGCGTTGCACAGCCGGCCATGACAATCAAAATGGCTAAAAGAAGTATAAGAATAAGTAGTTTTATCTTCATTTTATCTATTCTTGAGGACAGAGATATAAAAATGTTTCTGTTTCCCACCCAAAATGTAGTGTATAAACGAAAGATTTAAATAAGTGTAGTGTATACTGCTCTTTATGGTGTTCGTAAGAAAAATAAACGGCTATTATGTCTTAGGCCATTCGATAAGAAAAGGAACTAGAATAATCCAGAAGACAAAGTACTTAGGCAAGGCCCTGCCGCCAAAAGAAAGGCTGGAACAGCTAAAAGAAGAGTTTCTGAAAGAAATAGAAGGAAAAAGATACAAATATCTTTCTGCAAAAGACACAGAAGACATCGAGAAAAAAAGAGAAAAATATGATAAAGAAATCAAAAGATTAAGCACACTGGAGAAAAAGAAAAAATTCAAGAATTTCATGATTAGGTACACGTATGACAGCAGTAAATTATCTGGGGTGGATGTCACTCTAAGACAGACATATCTTATCTTAAAAGATGGAGTAGTCCCAAAAAATTTCAAAAACCTCAAAACCATCAGAGAGCTGGAAAACCATGAAAAAGGGGTCGTGGCGATAACAGAATATAAAGGAAAACTTGATCTAAAATTCATAAAAAAACTTCACAAAGTCCTATTTTTAGGAGTAGACAATGAAATTGCAGGAAAGCTAAGAAGCGAGCTTAAAAGAAATGTAGAAATAGTAGGAACAACATATATCCCTCCAAAATGGAATGTGGTCAACCAAGCAATGAATAATTTCTTCAAATGGTATCATGCTGAAAACAGAAAACTACACGTCCTAGAATTAGCAGCCCTTATCCATCTTAAGCTCATATCAATACAGCCTTTTACAGACGGAAACAGCAGATTATCAAGATTACTGATGAACTGGGTATTATGGAAACGAAAATACCCTTTGATAGACATAAAAATAGAGGACTTGGAGAGTTACTATGATGTATTAGATAAATATCAAGTAGAACACAAAGAAAAACCTTTTGTCAAGTATATCAAAAAGAAATATATTGAAACTTAAAGTGTCTGTCTTGTTTACCCCAAAACACTCTCAACTCCCTTCTTGATCTCTTCCCAGTATTCACGAGCTGCTTTCCACTTGTCTTCTTTGAACTTACCGACCCAGCTGTGGATCTCGTCGTTGTCTGAGTTCTCCAGCTGTTTCTTCAGCAAATAATTGAAAATTATGTCCACGACCCTTTCAGACTCCCAGAATACTGGCTGGTTGGTCTTGTAGATCTTTTTGCATAATGCCAGGTGATGCTCATAATAATCTATGTCTACGCCGTAATGCTTGCAGATGATCTCTCCTATTATGGTCTCTGCCCATTTCCTGTGGAAGCGGCAGCAGCCAGAATTATCATTGTAGAACTCTTTTATCATGCGCTCAGCGTTCTTCTTTCCGAGCTCTCTCGGTCCCATAAAGTCTTCTCCATAATACTCGAAGTATTTTCCCATTATAGGCATCGGACTGAACATTCCAGGAACCCAGTATTGATTAGGAGCCATGCATCCTTCGCCTTTGAAAGCAGTATAGACAGCAAGGTTGAGAGCATCTCTTCCATAATTCTTATCTATTGTCTTAGCAGCGTGCCTTATTCCTTTCTGGAAGATCATACCTTTATCAGAGAGGACCATCTCCATTATTGCTATAACACAGTCTGCGTTATGGTCAGAGTCCAAGACAACATCAAAGTTCTTCAGATCAAAGTTGGGGATAAGCTTCAGGCCGAACTCTTCTTTCGGGAACTTGTTCTTGACAATGCATTCCATAATCCAGGAGACCATGTTGCCTATCTGTATTGCGTCGAAGCCCATGGTGTCGCAGAACTTATTCGTTTTCTCTGCAGCTCTCTGGTCGAAGATTCCGCATTGAGGACCTAGAGCTTCGTAAGGCTCGTAGTCTTTCTTGAATTCTCCGTGCATCTTCTTGCACACAGCAGGGCACGGCTCTCCGCAATGCTTGAACTTCCT
>JBDRIN010000076.1:0-42979 GCA_043815805.1 archaeon
GGATGTGCCATGTGGCCGAATATATTTCCATTAGAATTGACCAACCCTGCGATTCCATCCACAGAACCATTAGGATTCCAAGGGAATTCTTCTGTTGGCTCTCCAGTCTCTGGATGCACATATCTCAGCAAAACATGCCATTTATTGACCTGTTCCCTGTTCCTTTCTCCTTCTTCTTCAGACACAGAACCATACTTTGAGTGGAACAACAGTCTTCCTTCTGCATGTCGGCACCATAACCTAAGATCATCTTCACTGACTCCTTTAAAAGCAAAATGAGGAGTCGCTTTATGGAGAACATTGTCAACACGATAATTACCGCAAGTATTTCTTGTCAACGTAACTGTCTGTTTCGAATAATCATCATCAATGGCGGGCAGCAAGCCGGTCTTCACCAAGACTTGGAAGCCATTGCATTGGCCATAGATTACATTCCCTCTCTCAGCACATTCCCAGAGCATATCTTTGAATCGTTTCGTGTCATCTTCTTCAAATCCAGCAGCCCGTTCCAACTCATTAGCCGCACACATAGCAGCACCCATCATGTCTCCATGCAAGAATCCGCCGGAAAGATTAATTATCTGTGAATCAGATAGAGACACATCTCCTGACAACAACTGCCGATAATGGACTTTCAAGGCTTTGGCCCCTGCTCTTTCAAAAGCATGAGCTACTTCATCTTGACAGCCAATTCCCAGTCCTTCTATAACATATGCTGTTACCATCTTAATGGATTGACCTCCCGTATGTATCACACAAGTCAAACCTTAGAGGTTTTTGGAAAGCTTCCTTCACAGTATCTTGGTCAAGCTTCTGTTCCACACCTTCTAAGGTCTTCACTTCCAAGTCTGCTTTAGTGACCTTACCTATTTTTGAATATGGAGTTTCGGCCATTATCTCTTCAAACCTCGCCCTGTCTTTTGGAGCTACACTGACAACAAACCTTCCGGGGGTCTCAGAATACAATAACTCATCATCCCTTGCATCGGTCTCATCCGTATATATCTTGCTTACATCTATCTGTGCGCCTTTCTCTCCTGCCATAGCAGACTTAGCTAATGCGGTCAACAGACCGCCGTTGTGTATGTATTTAGATGAGGCGACAAGGTTCTCATCCATAGCCTTATTCAAGGCTCTAGAGACCTGCACAAACTCTTCAAGATTGGTTTGAGGAGCGATTCCTCCTTCTATAGACATACCCTGTTCTTTATAACCTGCAGCATTCAAGTATTGCGAAGCTCCTAGCTGCGCTTTGGTGGTTCCAACAACATAGATCTCGTCACCGACATTCTTTAGAGCAGGATCGACACATTTTCTGTAATCCTGTATCTTGACAGCTGCAGAAGCAAGATAAGTGTCAGGATCATGGATCTCTATGGCAAGGCCCATGACTTCTCTCTCCTGTTTAGTTCCTACGCCAAGCTTTCTCTTCCTCTCAGCAACAGAAACATGCCTTTTCACATCAGGAGGCATGATACTCAAGATTACTGATTCTACAACATCAGCACTATAATATATTCCCATCTCATGTTTGACCTTGTTAAGATCTTCTTTGATATGCATCGGCAATGCCTTGTACCTATGTCCAAATTCACTTTTATGGTTAGAAAGTATAGAGACAAAGTCAACGTCAAAGACTCCAGAACATTTCATGCTGTCTTTTCCAGAGGTCACAGGAACATTTGTCATCTCTTCAACTTCTCTAACCCCGATGCCTTCCCTTAACAGAGAAGCCAGATTATGCTCTCCGCTTTCAGGTATCAAAGTTGTTTTTCTATCGGAGTTCGGCTGGCAATAATTGCCGCACACTGCCCAGGCATCCCATTTTGCTTCATCCATATCTGGCAAAGCACCACCTATAGCTATGATCTTTCCCATCATGTCAATAAGAGATTTCTGTGCTGCATGATATGGATCTATGTCCGAGACCTTAGGAGCCATACCCAAAGCATAAGCGATAGCCCCAAAATCTTTTCCTTCTGTGTCTAGAGGTTTCTGTATTGAAGCATCAGCTTCCACCTCTTGTTTTAAGCCAAGCAATGGGCCTTGGATAGTTCCTCCTTTGACAGAAGAATCCTTTTGTCTGAAGAACCATTCCTTTGAAGCCACATCTGGCTGTGACATGACCATACATAAGCTTTCTTCAAGAGTATATTCACCTTTGGGACGGACTCTTTCTTGTTCAGGCCCTCCTCTCCAGACAGCCGTCATCTCTTTTCTTGGCTCTTTGTTGAAGAGCTTCTCCATGTCGATCAATGCAACAGTCTCGTCACCATAAGTCAAGTGTGCATAGCCAGAATCTGTCAGCTCACCAACATCTGTCGCAGGGACATCGTGTAATCTTGCAGTTGCAAAAACAGCATCTTCATTCTCTTCTTTTGCAACCCACAACATGTTATCTTGTGTTTCAGAGATGGTGATCTGCCAGGGTTGTATTCCTGGGAACCTTGCTGGGCGTTTTTGGAGATCTGCCTTGAGTCCCCCTGTCTGCCTGGCAGTCTCGATTGCTGCAGAGGCAAAGCCAACAGCCCCAAAATCAGTAACATATTCAAATAATCCTGCACGAGCATTATAGAGGTGTGCAGGCCTCAACTTGGTCTGGCAGAAAGAATCATCCGCTTGCACATGACCTAAGGTTATGTCTCTTCCCATATGCAAAGAGCTTTGTGTAGCACCGTGTATCCCATCTATGCCTACTGGCTGTCCGGCGATTATGACCCTATCACCAATATGTGCTTCTTTTATGCGATAATCTATCTTCCCATCTGGTGACCTTACAGGAGACCAACCTATGGTCCCTGCAAAAACTAATGCTTTTGCCATGTATCTTGGATCATCAGTCATTCCCCCACCAAGGGTGGCTATCTGCATCTCGTTTCCGCCTTCTCTTACTCCTTGGGTGACTCCGTTCAGCAAAGGATCAGGATGGATAACTCCCGGAGGCAACCATCCTTTGTAATGCGGATTGCCGGTGCAATAATAGAAGAAATTGGCTATGGCATCAAATGTCCCTCTTCCTGTTCCAAATGTATCTCTATTGACACCATCAATGCCTGTCTTTGCTCCTTGGACAGGTTCTTTGTTAGACGGAGAATTATGGGTCTCGAACTTTATGCAGAACATATAATCTTCATCATAGAGAACTATCGAAGAATTGTCTTCGAACATGCTCACAATCCAGTTCTTGCCTCTTTTCTCTAGTTTGTTATAGATGATTCTTGCAGGTTCTTCGACAAATGTCTCGAAAATCCCTTTTTTCAGGTAATAGTTGCCGACAGGGTCCTTAGAAAGCCAACCTTTCTCAAAAGCTTTCTGGAAAACAGGATCATTGACTTTGTCTTCTAAAGTTATCTTTGCATTGAATTCCTTATGGAAACAATGTTCTGACCTTAAACTAAACCAAGTCTCGATTTCAACATCTGTTGCTCTATGGTCAAGGCCGACTTCTCTTCTTTTTGCCAAGAACTCTTCATCCCTATACATTGTCTGAAACTGAAGAAGCTCTTCTGCCGAAGCTGCAAGGCTTCTTTCTTTATTGAGTTCCAAAAGCTCATCCAAAGTCATGTTTGCTACATCAAATCTCTCAACTTTGACTTCTGGAGGTAATACAAGAATTGGTGCAGGAAGGTTCTGACCCCGCGTATATTCTTCTCTTGAAAAGACATTTGTAAGGTAGAGTTCTGGATTGCCAATCTTTGCATAAGTCGCTATTTGCTCTACTTGTTCTCTTGTTAGATCACCTGTCAAATAATATTGTCGCGCAACAAAACCCACTTCTCCTGGCTGCACTTCTCCACCCAAAGCACGAATGGTCTGTTCAAGAGTATTTTTTCCGTCTCGATCGCTTGTTCCTGGAAGATAAGTGCTGTTGATGACCCAATCAAAAGGCAGACCTAGCTTAAGAGCTAAAGACTCATTCAGGGTTGTCTGATGGATTATGGGATCTAAGAAGGGTTTTTCCATCATAAGCCTTTCAAGACCTTCTAATTCTGGCCTGTGAAGCAACAGATAAGCCCAGATCTGCCAGACCTCATCTATTGAGAGACCATAGAAATTGCTAAAAGTCATGGCTAAGCCAGGATCTAATGTCGGACCAACCTCGATTACAGAGAGCTCTTTATCTATCACCTCCTCTGGTAGAAAAAAATGTAGTCCTCCTGGTTGTATTATTGAACTTGCACTCATTTACACCCCAACCCTTTCAAATCTAAAAATATATGTTGATTTATACTCGTAGAAGCCACTTTAATATAAAGTTTACTATGAGTTTACTATTTTTTAGTGGTTTATTTACAAGGTGGTGACGAATATTAAGTTATTATTGCAATAGCTTTATTAATAATAAAAAAATCCAGATACTATGCAAGAAAAACTCTTCATAACCAATAGGCATGGAAAAAAGCTTTCTGCACTGCTTGATAAGCCAGAAAAAACTACAAAAAAGCTCATCATCCTCTGCCATGGCTTCAAAGGATATAAGGATTACTATCCAATATTCAACGAATTTGCAGAAGAAGCAATAAAACATAATTTCGAAGTCCTCAGGCCTGACTTCTTTGGCTCTGGAGAGAGTGACGGAGAGTTTGTAGAAGCCACCACAGAGACCCAGACAGAAGACTTACAAGACATCCTGAAATACATAAGAGAACAAGGCTACCAAGACCTCTGCCTCATAGGTTTCAGCCACAGCGTGAGCAATGCTGTCCAGGTGAACGATGGCCAGATAAAATGCCTTGTCCTCTGGAGCCCTGTGCTGAAGCATGACCATATCTACAAGAGATACAAAGACACTGTCCTCAAGCAAGGTTATATCATAAGGCCAAGACATCTCGATGGAACTCCTGTAAAAATCGGCAAGCCTATGTGGGAAAGTTTCATAAGGACGGATGAACTTGAAACTTTGAAAGAGATGAAAGTACCTACACTAGGCATTATGGGAAGCGAAGACAACAAAACCATCCAGAAGAGGATAAAGAAATACTTCAAACTCATTCCCACTGAACACGAATTGATGATCCTAGAAGATGTAGATCATGGCCTGACCAAGAAAAGACCTGAAATCATCTCTCTGACACTAGACTGGATAAAGAAATATCTTTAGACCTTATAGATCTTAACACTTTTTATCTTCTGTCTGGTCTACCTCGATAACAACGTTCTTCAGCAACGCCTTTACTTTGATCCAATCCACAGAGACAAGGGCTGTTTCAGAACCAGAGAAGAACGCAGATAGGGCTATGAAGATTATCAAGAAAATTATCTCTAACCAAAGCATGAATCCACCTCTTTTTGATAAAAAATAAGAAAAATGTTATATAAATATATGGGATTTACTCTTCCATAAAGTCTTCTATGGTATAACCAAACGCTTGTCCTTTATTGGCCAATCCTCGGTATTCCATGTATAGCTTTGAAAGCACCCAGAACACCAAAGCCAATGATTTCTTTCCCTTGTTGTTGCAGGGTATGACCAAGTCTATGTTATTGGACTGGTTGTTGGTGTCGCACAGCGCTATTACTGGAACTCCCATCTGCAGAGCATCATCAACAGCGTTCTTGTCTGGCCATGCATCGCAGACAACCATTACCTTTGCTTCTGCATAACCTTTCAGATTAGGGTTGGTCATGGTTCCTGGCGGATATCTTCCTGCAAAAACAGTTGCTCCTGTGATCTTGCCAAACATGCTGACAGGCTTGTGTCCTGTCTCACGCCTACAAGACACCATGATATCTTCAGGAGCATAAGTTGCCAACATCTTGGCAGCCAATCTCAGCCGCTCATCTATGGTCTGTATGTTCAACACAGACAATCCATCACTTCTTGTCTTGTATATGAAATTGTCCATGTACTTTGTCCTGAACTTAGTTCCTATGTGTATTCCTGCCTTCAGGTATTCTTCGTTAGGTACTATCAATGCGGATTCTTCAGTCATTTTCGTTTCACCTCCGAGATACTTGAGGAGGCACCAAAAATCTCGGATTTTTCAGTGCCTTTGTTTATTTTCTAACTTTATCTTGAATCATTACACGCTAAGAAGCGTCTCTCGTCTTTTTAACCTCAGAGAGCACTGCTTTCAAATAAGTTATGAAAGCCTTGGTAATAGAGGAGAAGAACGACCACCTCTTTATAAATATTATTCTTTTTTCGCCCTAAACCCATCTAACACATTATATATCGGCCCTGTGGGCAAGAGTGTGCTCTGATACAGCTTAAACCTGTCAACCTTGAAGCTCAACTTCTTGGTCTCAAGGTTGTTTATGCACGCTAAGAATTTCTCTTTGTTCTCAGGAGAGATGAACTTCACCCGAGCAAGCGTCAGATGAGCAATAAAGTCTTTATCCCGCTTGAAGTGAGGATGCAATTTATTATTTATATTCCTCCAGAGCTCCTTGATCGCTTCGCAGTCTTCAAACTCCACGACAACGACCCTTATGTAATTCTCGTTCGGGAAGAACCGTATCTTTGAAGTCGTCAGAGTAAACTCAGGGAACTCTATCTCTGAAAGCAGCTTCTGGAATCCCTCTATCTTGCTCTCAGGCACTTCGCCTAAGAATTTCAAGGTCAGATGCATGCTCTCTGGCCGCACAAGCGTAAACTTGCCTAGTTTCTTGTCTATCCCTGCCTGCAAAGTCATAATATACTCTTTAATCTCAGAAGACACATCTGCTGCTATGAACAGTCTCATTAAAAAAAGAAAAAGAAAAAGAATATATAAAGTTTGTGAAAGATTTACTCTTTGTCTTCGTCGTCTTCTTTATCATCCGAATCATCATCAGAGTCATCGTCGTCAGAATCATCAGAATCGTCGTCATCTTCGGCTTTTTTGGTGTCTTCCTCAGGCTCGTCTTCTGACTCATCACTGTCTTTGTCAGAATCCTTGTCTTTAGAGTCTTCCTCAGGCTCGTCCTCACTGTCTTCTTCTGCGTCTTCTTTCTTATCCTCTTTGTCATCGTCAGAATCATCATCAGAATCATCATCAGAATCGTCGCCGAAGTCTTCTGTGTCTTCACTTGTATCTATATCTTCCTCAGGCTCATCTTCAGAATCCTCATCAGCATCCTTTTTAGATTTCTTTTCAGGAGGAGCTGATACTTTCACTGGGCCTGTAGCCTTGCCGACAACGTCTGCAAAACCCACATTCCTAAGAACACGGGAGACTTTTATCTTCACTTCATCCCCTTCTTTTACTCCAGGGACAAAGAGAACAAATCCGTCCTTCTTTGCAATACCATCGCCTTTCTCGCCGACAGCCTCTATCTTTACGTCTAATTCGTCCCCCACTTCTACTGGGACATGTTGTCTATTTCCTCTTCCAAACATTTCTTATTTCACCTTATTAATTTTTTACGCCCGAAGGCGCAATAGTCGTCGGAATGAATTGGTCCTTTATAAAGGTTTTCCTCAAAGAGGGAAACTGTGAGAACGCCAGTGAACAAAGTTTGTTTATTTGGCGGAATGCTTAAATAATTAGTTAGATTCCCAAAAGCATGCCAGTCAAAGCCAGACCGAGAATAACAGAAGATCTGTTGATTTTAGAGCAAGAAGGAGAATTGGTGGCTAGGCTAGGAGACAAAGTATATAATCTTGTGGGAACAATGTCTTTATCTGGGGGGGTTGGTATGTGCAGATTCTGCCTTACTAAAGAAGAGTGGACTGGAACAGGCATCGATTGCATAGATTTCTACTACAAACACGGCCAATATGCGGTTTTTGCTTCAACTGGGCTTATGCCTGGACAGGAGGGCATTCCTAAAGGCACACAACAGCTTGGCAGATGGCATAGCGACAATGTTTCTATCGACAACCAAGTCTTTGAAGAGTTAAGGGTTCAATGCGGCTATAATCGCGAATAATAATCAAAACAAAAAGTTTATAAACAACCTTCATCCTGACGTGTAATACAGAAACAGGTGATGCAGAATCAAGAAAAAATCTATTCCTCCAGCGAAATTCTTCTATGTTTGCGACGGAACTGTAATCAAAGACATAAACGATTTATTAGAGCATCTCAGCGCCATGGAACCTGCTGTGTTCTATCATCACTGCAACGAGCAAAGGAATGACTTCCATAACTGGATCCGAGACGTCTTCGACGAGAAAAGACTGGCTAATTCTATAAAGTGCCTTGACACCAAGGAAAAGGTGATGAAGCAGCTGTTTCATCATGTTTTTAGCTATTAAGCGAAAAATTTAAAAGACTCCTCTGTTATATCAATTCTTGAGGTGTTATACATGAAGAAAATATTGTTTATTCTATTGATTTTGGCAGCTGTGCTAGTAATTGCTGGCTGTAAGACAACGACAGATGACCCCGCTACGAGTGGAGAGACAGGAACGGTCTATTTTGCCATTTCAGATCCTGGCTTCATGGAAGGCATCACCAGCGTCGAAATAACCGTGACCGGTATCTCTGTCAAGGATTCTGATGGTGAATGGACTACCATAACAACAGAGCCAAGCACTTATGATCTCGTAGAGCTAGATGTTGCACAAGCTATCGAACTCATAGAAGAGACTGAGATCATAGAAGGAACCTACACCGAGATAAGATTAGAGATTGGCCAGGTCAAAGTCATGAAGAATAACGAGGAACAAGATGCAGTTCTTCCAAGCAACAGATTGATGATCAAATCTCAGTTCACAGTCAAGGCTGGAGAGCCAACACTGCTTGAGTTCCAATTCCTGGGAGGAGAATCCTTGCATGAGACGGGAGAAGGCAAGATGATCATGACACCTGTGATGAACATGCACCGCTACGAGAACGCAGAAGTCGAGATGGGCGAGCAGAACCGCATCAGAGTCACAACCCAAGCGAGAAAACAGACCGAGCAATTCGGCATGAACCTAGAAGGAACTATGGAAAAAGGCAAAAAGATAGGTCTGGCCGAAGAGCTTGAAGTTGGAGAGAACGGAAAGGTCGTGAAGAAAGGCATACCAGAAGATGCTGGTACTGGAGATTCTGGACAAGGATCTGGAGAAGGACAGATGCAAGGCACTGGCAACGTCGTATTTACCATAACTGATGCACAAGACGAGTTGGATGTGACTTCTTTAGAAATAACTATAGAAAAGCTGGAAGTTCATAAATCTGTTTCTGCCAGAAATGGCACCAACGAAAGCGAAGAGAATGAAGGAGAATGGATAACCATATTCGAAGAAGAGAAAACATATGAACTCCTTGAACTGGTAGATGTAGAAGCGCTATTAGGAGAAGCAACCCTCGAAGCCGGCCATTACACCCAAATTAGGCTTTATGTCACAGCTGCCACAGCAATTGTGGACGGAGAGACTGTCAGTGTGATTGTGCCTAGCAATGCTTTGAAGATTGTAAGAGCCTTTGATGTCATCGGAGATGAGACAACTGTCGTAAGCATAGACTTCATACCTGGCAAATCATTGCATAAGACGGGCAATGGAATCTACAGATTAAAGCCAACCATAAAGATGACTGTCTATAAGGGTGCAGAAATCGAAATAGGTGATGAAGAAGTCGAAGACGTTGATGATGACAACGAAACTGAAGAGCCAGAATGCACTGCCGGTTGGTTCTGCATTGATGACATGACTGCCGCATATGAAACAGACAACTGCACCATAATCAACACAACTATGTGTGATTATATGTGCGAAGACGGAGCTTGCATAGACGATCCGACCCCAACAAACACAACAAACGAGACAACACTGACCTGCACAGCAGCATGGAACTGCGTTGACTCCACCAGGATTTATCAAGAAGAAGACTGCTCCTGGAGAGAAGACGACAGTGTATACTGCACTTACGGCTGCTTAGACGGCGAATGCAAGGCAAAGCCAAGGAAGATCAAATTGATCTCAGCTGTAGAGATCCCAACGTATGACAGCAAGACAGTTAGTGGAGAATTAGACGCAACTGAGATCTAGTTCGTCTGGCTTTATTATTTTTATTTTTTTATATTCTTTTAGTTTCAACAAATGCTTATCATAAGTGACAATATACTCTGAATTGCTTTCAACTGCACATTCAATTATTTTATTATCTGCAGAATCGTCTTTTACGATGTTTATTTTCTTTTTTGGTTCGACTAACCTAATGAACTCACTAAGTCCATTCAGAATGTCGATTATTTCTTTTTTGCTCCTGTTGAAATCCCTTTCTAAGACTTTAATTAATTCTTCAAGAATTTCTTTTGATGTGTAAACCTTCACATTTTCTGTTATCAATTTGCGCAATAACTTGTAGCATTCGCTGTGTTTCCATTGCGTAGCTGAAACTAAGAAATTGGTGTCCAAGGTAACTCTCATTTTATGGTTTTACGCCTCTTAACCTATGTATCATGTCGGGGACGTCTTTTTCCTTGATTCCTAGTCGTTCAGCGTTTTTTGTGCCTTCTTCTGCAATCCTTTGTAAGTTCTGAAGGATTTGTTCTTTAGATGGCTTCTTTATCTTCTTCAACACAATGCTATCTTCGCTGCTAGCTACTGCGAATATCGAGCCTTCACCTAAATGAAGCTCTTCTCTTATGCATCGCGGAATCACAATCTGTCCTTTTGTTGACATTTTTACTGTTTCTACAACCATTTTTCACCTTCAATCTTACTTTCTTACAGTAAGATATACTTACTTATAATGTTTTCGGTTTTGATTGTAGAAAAAAATAAAAGAAAAAACAAAGAAATATCTAAGCATCTATAAGCTTCTCTTCGGTAACCATGAAGACCGCTTCACCATCAGGCAAGTTCGGGCTGTCGACCAATTTAGCGACTCTTGTGCCTTTCTTGCCTCTTCGCAGATAAATCCTAAAGGTGCTGTTATGTGCTACAACATGGCCTCCGATAGCTTCTGTGGGGTCCCCGAAGAACTGATCTGGTTTTGACATGACCTGATTGGTCACATAGACACACAGGTTGTTCACGTCTGCAACTTTTGCCAAGACATGCATGTGCTTATTAAGCTTCTGCTGCCTCTCAGCCAATGTTCCACGGCCAATGAACTCTGCCCTGAAGTGTGCTGTGAGAGAATCCACAATCACGACTCTGACCTTCAAGCCTTGCTTGATAAGATCCTCAACTTTCTCAGCCAATAACATCTGGTGGTCTGAGTTGAAAGCTCTTGCAACCTTAATGTTTTTCAAGACTTTTTCAGGGTCAAGTTTTGCTCCTTTGGCAAACTGGATTATCCTTTCTGGCCTGAACGTGTTCTCAGTATCTATATATACTGCCACGGCAGTAGGATCTCCAATCTGGCAGTTCACAGCCAAAGCATGGGCTATCTGGGTCTTGCTGCTTCCATATGCTCCGAAGCATTCTGTTATGGCGCTGGTCTCCATGCCTCCACCGAGCAGAGTATCGAAATTGCTGCTGCCTGTGGTTAGCTTCAGTATGGTCTCTCTCTTCTTCAAGAGGTCTGAGCCGGACTGGAAGCCCATGTCAAGATTCTGCCTTGCGTGGTGTATCACTTTCTTTGCCACTGCCTGACTAAACCCTGCTGCGTCTATTAGTTCTCCTGGCGTGGCTACTGCCAGAGCCATCAAAGTATCGAACCCTGCGGCAATCATTTTTTCTGCTGTCGCAGCTCCTACTCCTGGAAGATCTTGTATACTCATTTCTGATTTTGCTTTTGTCATTAATATCACCTTTTGCATTTTTGGTAACCTCCTTGATTTAATAAAGCTTGCTACTAGAAACTCGAAACCGGTACGTTAGTACCGGAAATTTAGCAAGCAACTACCTCTTCATCTATTCTATCGTTGTTCAAAGCCACAAATTCATAGGCTTTTCCTAGGACGAGCATTGCTTTGGGCAAATCGTTCACTCTTAGAGAAGTCGTGGTTTGCCAAATGCCGCTCTTATCTTTGTAGTTCCTCTCGAAAGAAACAGTTCGGTATGTTATTTTTTCTTTGTCTTGTGTCTGGCCCTGATTTTTCCAGACTGTGGCAGAAATAGCGCCTGCCCTAAACTTTTTTTCAGGTTGGTTTTCACTCATTTTACTTTCCTCCTTGCTTATCGCATCTTGTTTCAACAACCCCTTGATTATGCGCTGCAAGGGCGCCAGGGTCGGGAGTACAGCCACCTTTTTCTGATGGCTGCAATAAGTAAGAAGGTGGTTTTATTTATATACCTTACGCGCACATGTCCAGTGCTGTTTTGGCGGAAATCTTACAGAATCAACCACGAATCCAACAAAATAAAGACAACAAACAGAGAAAAGTCAATTATTCCTGAGAACTTATGCCTTTTGCCATACTTTATCTCAGCCGGCAAGAACAAGGCTATCCTGCCATCTAGCATATCTAGCACTAAATGCGAGAAATAAGCGATGGCAAACACAACCATGTAGATAGCATTCTGGAATATCAGAAAAACCACAGCAGAAAATATGACTAAGACAAGCAAGGAATGTATTATTCCGCGATGCCTGAAGAGCTTGCCGCCGATCTTCACATGTCTGCCGAGCAAAGAACGGCCATGATCAACATCAGGAAGTGCAGCCCCAAGCAGGCCAAGGATTATGATGATAATTATATTAAGGTCAGAAAAAACCTTTGCAAACAACAATGCTATCAACAAGCCAGCTGCTAAGTGTGTGTGGCCTCTCATTTTCTAGAATCAGATGCACCATCTGCCATCAAAGTAGTCAGAGTGCTTGTCACAGCAGAAAGTGCCGCCTTTCCTGAACTCTCCTGCGTCGTCACCGCAGCATTCGAAATTAGAAGGGGCTGCTTCATCGTATTCTCCAAAAGCCTGTCTTTCAGCGCTCTCTGCCCAGTACATGCCCTGCTGTTCTATGCAGTCTCCTTCAAAGCCATCTAAATCAGCCCATTTGCCTTGCTTGCATATCTCTCCTGCAACCCCATCGCCGTCAAGGTCAAGAAGCTCTCCTTCTGCATAACATACAGATTCATAGACACAGTCAGAGGTCTTCTGGCAGCAGGCAATGTCTGACGTATCATCTTCTCTGCCTATAGAGAACTCATTCATCTTGTCGTCACCGTGGCTATAGGCCTTGAAATAGGTCACAAACTCCATGGAGTCGTCGCCGCAGCACTTGGGATCATACTCCTTCAACAGTTCTTGTGGATAAATAAGATTATAACATCTATATTTACATAATCCTTGGTTTTCCATGACAAAGATGCAATGGTCCTCATCAAGATCAGGGTCTCCTGAGAATGCTGCTCCTCTGGAAAGGAGACTATCAGGATTCAAGGTCACCCCAATCAGAAAAACGCATAGTAAGATGCCTATGAAAGCATAAGCAGCAATATGAGAATGCATCTTATCAGCTGGTCCTGGCAAAGGCTGATACTTGCTCTTGGGAAAGAAAGGGGTCTTCCTTTTTGCCTTTTGCTTCTTTTCAAAATTAGGCGCCCTAGGCGGCCTTAAAGGATCCGGAACATATTTCTTAGGCATGATAAACAAGATAAGAAAGTTCATATTTAAATGTTTTGCTAAGATAATCACCTTTTTTACCCAGATAAAATGGTATAGAAACTGAATTTATCCTTCAACAGTTTCCCATGCAGCTCTTGTGCTTCCCCTGCCTTTACCAAGTCCCTGAAGGTTACTACAGTTGCATCCAACTTGTCTAAGCTATTCAAGAGGGCGAGATAATTACTGTATTTGTATATATCCAATCCTCCTTCAGTCACATAGTCCTGGGGATGGATCATGATGATGCAGGTCTCTCCTTTGTCAAGGGTTTCTTTGCAGTCTGATAATACTTTTTTATGGTCAACGAACTCCCTGGTGGTCCAGTCGAATGTAGATTGGGTGAAATCAAACTCTGACTCGCCATGACCGGCAGATATCGCCTTGAAGCCGTTTGCCTCAAGAGCTTCTCTTGTTCCATCACTGAGGAAATTGTTTGGAGGGATAAAAGTTATAACTTCTTTCTCTATCTTATGCAGCTCGCCCAGTCCTTTCTTTATTTTCTTATCAGCGTCTTCATAAGACAAATCCACGAATTCTTCGAATGAATTATCATATCCATGCAGGCCTATCTCTAATTCACATCTGTGCTCTCTCAAGAACTTGACTATCTCTTTGTCCTTGTGAAGCCCGATGGGTATCACTGACAATGAAACTGTCTTGTCTCTAGTCAGGGCATCCTGGATCATCCTCATCTGTATATCTGACCAGACATGTGCCTGTATGTCATCTATTCTAAGAACGATGTTTCTTTGGCTTGTCTCATGATATTCTACTTTGCAATTATTTGGTATTATTCGGTCAGAGATCAGATTATGTGCCATCGCGTTTATGGTAAAAATGATCAGGCCTAATATGATTATCACAATAAGTATAGGTATCAAGAGCGGCTTCATCTTACCCCATTTCAATAGGTTAAAATGGAACAGTATGCCTAGGTTGACTAGCAGATTCAATCCTCCTGTCGGGTGTAACATTCTTGGATACCTCTTTAATACCTCTCTGGCTTATACCAGACCATGTTCTTATTGTTGAAGACGAATTCTTTGAAAAAAGTATAGATGAATACTATCTGCTCGCCTACGCCAAGTATATATTGGTGGGGCAGGTAAAGGAATAGTTCCGGCCTTTTGAACTTGATTATGCCATAAGCTGATGATGCTGCAACAACAACTATGTGCAGTAAGATCAGCCCTAGGAAAAAGTTCAGACTGTATAGTATGAATAGCGGCGACAGCAGGAAAAACATGCCCATGATCAATCCTTCCAGATAGAGCAGGGATAATATCAAGGCGTTGTTTGGCTGCGCCATGATGGCAAAATTCTTCTTGAGGCATGTCCAGCTGCCGGAATACCACCTGTAGAGCTGCCTGTAATAAGAGTTCAGTGTGTTGGGGTCTTGGGTATACACGATTGCACGGTTATTGAAGAATATTTTTTTGCCAGCTATCTTTAATTTATAGGTGAAATCCAGGTCTTCTGTGATATTGTCATGGTCAAACGTGACTGTCTCTCTAAAATCTTTTGTCCTGAATGCAGATGCGCAGCCAGCCAACACGAATACTGCGTTGATATGCGCCTGCGCCTGTTTGTAGATGGTTTGGCCTGTCAAGTAATTGATCTCCCTTACAGAAGTTATCCAGTTGACCCTTTCGGATTCTACAAACCCGCAGATAGCAGAGTATTCTGGCTGTTCTCTGAACGTCTTTTTTATCTGTTTTACAAAATCAACGTGAAGCTTTGTGTCTGCGTCTGCTGTGACAAAGAGATCTGTCTTTACTGTTTTTAGGCCTTGCTCCTGCGCCTTGGACTTGTTGCCTGTGTTTTTGCTTAGGTCAATTATCTTTATCTTGTTACCATATGTTTCGAGAATTTTAAGGGTCTTGTCTTTGGAGCCGTCATTGACCACTATGATCTGGTCTGCTTTTTCTGATTGGTTTAGACAGGAATCTACTGTCTTCTTTATGGTCTTCTCCTCATTATACGCAGGTATAAGTATACTTAAAGTTAATTTTTCACCCAATTTGCCCCCACCCGGTAATCACTCTAAATGAGTGTATTCTTGAATTTACTTAAGAGTTGATATAAAGAGTTTGTATATATAAATCTTGTGTTATGAACCTTAGCTCAGTGAGAACATCTTCAGATTAAGTATATCCCTCAGTCTTCTCCTTCTTCATCCAAGTCTTCAAGATCGTCTATAGAAAGGGTCTCTTCTTTAGGAGTCAAATCCACGGCGTCTTCTGCCATCTTTTTCTTCACTTCTTTGACCTCTTTATCAGTGCCTTCGTAGATATCTGTCTGCTCGGCCTTTGCTTCTGTCCTGCCTTTCACAGGCTTCAAGGTCTCTTTAATCTCTTCTTTTACTACTTTAGGAACTTCCGGCTGGTCTTCTATTGCTTTCTCGCTTTCTGCCTTCAGCTTGGCTATCTCTTCGTCAGGGTTTATGTCCCGGAACACATCTGTGCTGACAAGTTCCAGCCTGTCAAAGGTCTCGTTCTTCTTCATCCTGCCCGTAACCTTGATTATGTTTCCCAGAAGGTCTGTCTTGGCAGGCTCTAGCTCAGATGGCTTGTCCTTCATCTCCAAGAGCTCCTCATGGGTCTTCCCCAATAACTTTTGCACTTGGTCTCTCCAGAACACTGCTCGCACATTGTCTGTGCCATCGTCTAAGAAAGTATTCATCACATAGCTGAACTTGGGCTCTACTTTGCCGTGTTTCTCGCATTCAAAAGCGTTCTCTCTTAATCTCACCCGTTTATTGCATTCAGGGCACAATTCAAAGAAGTTTGGGTCAAAAATCTGCACAACAGTGGCCAAAACCTCTACGTTCTGGTCTTCTGCAGCCAGGTCTTTTATCTGTTTCCTTACCGCCTCCACCACATCAGATGCTGAAGGGCCTGCCTTTATCTTTACTCCTTTAGGATTGACCTCTAGCTTGCTCTCTTCGCGCAGATGAAGCTCCTTCCGGTCATTATTCTCGCGGACATATGCTCCTTTTATCCGGATAGTATCCCCTTCATTGAACTCGTTGAAAAGGTCTGTCTGGTCGTTCCACAACACGACCCTGATAAGGCCTGTCTCGTCTGCGATAAGAAAACTGGCTACCTTCCCCGAACGCTTCTCTGTTGAGAACTCCCGAAGCTCATATTTCCTGACAACCTTGCCGCAAACTTCAACATTATGCATGCCAGCCAAGATGTTCTGGACCTGAAGCTTGCCAGAGACCTCGAAAAGCTTGATTCCAAGCTCATTGGCTAGGATATGGGCTGCTCCCTCTTCAGAAATCAACCCTGCGAGCTTGTCCATCTTCTGCTTGATCTTAGAGTCTAACTCTGCAGCGCTCAAAGAACCATTTTTGATGATTTTCTCTTTTATCTGCGGTAAAGGCATATTTATCATGTTTCCAACCCCTTAAGAAATAAGACTCAGGGGGAATTTATAAAGTTTTTCTTCTCTAGAAGCTGGTTATGGTAAGAATGGATACTCGACTTCAGGGAGAGAAATATAATTAGAACCATAAGAAAACCCTCCAGGCACTTCTATCTCGTTGTTGTTCCCATCAATGGCCGTTACCCCAACATAATAAGACTCGCTAGTCGATTTCGGAGGCATCTGCATTATATAGAACATCATGTCTTCGTCTTCAAGATGATAGCATTTCTTGATTTCAGCGCTGGTTGAAATTCCTAGTGTAGTGAAGGTGCATGTACTGCCTGAGCAAGCCACCACCCCTCTTAAGTTTATGCGGAGGATGCTTGTATCACAATCACCTGCGATGAGCTCGTTATAGGTATCCCCAATAGGGAACATATTAGTACCATCATAGACCCTGTAAGCAAACAGGTCTATTGCAGGTGAAGGCTCCCATTTCACAGCAATCAGGTTGCCCGGAGGATCTATTAATGTGCCTTCTAGGTCTTTTATCACCGGCGGCTCAGTTATATCCTTCATCTCAAGGGCGAACCGTATCTTGATTTGTTCTGGCTTAAAGCCTTTCTCTGGATTAGGCACAGAACTTGGGGTCTCTAGACAAAATCTATATCTATACTTATTCGGCGCACATTCTGGAGTTCCATCAGGAGCCCCTATCATGAACAAGCTCTTTTTTTCTGGTTTGTAAAGATATAATATATCAGCAGGAACATCCGGCGGCAGAATAAGCGGCCTTAGTATCTGGGCTTTGATGAATTTTCCATCCTCGTCGAATTCTACCTCGTAGAACAAGTCATTGTACTCCTCTGCATCAACGCTTGGATTGTTGGCATAAAAGGTTGTCTTGAAAGGAAGATAATAAGCGAGCTCATTATCATCAGGAACTTCCAGGAAGAACTTGTCTTCTATGAACTTTATCTTGAAGGTCTCTCCTGTGTCACCTGTAAAATTCATCTTGCAATAACATGCGCTCTGGTTGTTCATCAGGCAATCATAATACTCCTCGACAAAATCATAATACAAATAATTATCCTCGCAAGCTCTAGAGATGACAAATCCAGCATCCTTGTTTTCCTGCGTATCATTGAACTCTTTCATCTTGTCCTCTACGCAACCGACAACACCATCTCCAGCGCATTCCTCAGCAGTCTCTTTGGCAAATTCGACGAGCTTCCTGTATACTCCTAAATCATGCTCTGCTACTGCGCTGAAATGCGGCTCCACTGTGTAGCCGCCCCAGACGCTCTGGACTTGTGCACAAGGAGGTGTGTTCTTGTATTTATCATACTGCGACACTTCTTTCCTGACAAAAGTGATATACCCTTCTGCTCCAGGAGGATCATACTTCGGCAAAATCTTCTCCACAGTGTCAAGACCCGCCCCAACATAGTAAGGGCCAGCAATCATATCAAACCAAGCCATTATACCCTTGTCCCAGTCATTGAAGCCGCAGAAACAAGTAACTTTCCCAGGAAAGGTATAGGGATTACAGTCGACAAAATCACATTCATAAGTGCTATCAGTGCATTGTGTGTTCAGTTTCTTGGAGTGCTCTCCCGATGCAAAATCATCAAATCCTGGCTTGTCGAACTGGCAATTGCTCGGAATCATCATATTCCCTATGCTGTGTGTCCTTGTGGCCACACCGGCAGTCCCATACCCTGATTCTTTCCTGAAAAATGCAAGCGCAAAGGCATTGTCTATTCCCATACTGGCACTATACCCATAGAAAATATGCCCAAAATTCGTTGCAGGAGAGTTGGCATCTCCAAGTACCCTGTTGACCTCATCTTCCGAGAGGGAAGGCTCATCACCATTCAGCAGCACAGACATCTGGCAAGAGCCAGAACCTCCAGTATCTGCACCCAAAGAAAGCATAAGAGAAGTGTCCACGTGCGTACATTCCTCTGCCAGGTCTGGATCGTGCCTTGAAGGGATCATCGCATAGTTGTATTTGTCTTTGCAGCTGAAAGCAGTGTCTGTGAAGATGAACTTCGAGAGCTGTTCTTCTGAATAGAAGCAGAATGGACTGTTTGCTTTGTCTCCTCCAAGATTATCTGAAGCATAGACCTTAAAATCAAGGTGAGGACCTCCAGATTTTCCTGTGTTGCCGGATCTTGCTATGACATCTCCTTTGTTGACAACATCTCCTTCGCTCAGGCGAGCTACACTGTCCAAGTGGCTGTATCGTGTATAAAGATTCTCTCCGTGTTTCAATATTATATAATTCCCGTAATTCCCGCATTTTCCCCTGCATGCCGTAGGATCAGAACAGGGATCTCTTGGATCTGAGAGAGAACACTGGCATGTGCCTGTCCATTCCTCGCAGATCTTGAAGACACTTCCTCCTGTGACTGCATAGACCTCGCTGCCTTTGGCCACTGCCAAGTCGATGCCGTCGTGGAAGTTCTCTTTTCCGTTCTCTGACTTTCCGTCCAGGTCTCTGTAGCCAAAGCATGATTCAGTATTGATTCTGTCGCTCTGAAGAGCTATGGGAAATACAAATGTCCCTTCCACATCTGTAAAGCCCTTCATCACGCTCTGGTGCATTATCTCAAAGTTCACTTTCTGCTTTGCCTTGGCGATCAACTTCAGACTTGCGTTCTGCTGTTTGAAAGTGTAGTCATAATTGTTCCACCCGATATCCAGGATGTGCTGGTCAAGCCTTGAGTTCATCTCATCATCGAGGTAGCCGGTTATGTTGCTTTTGAAGTCGGGATAGCATTCTTCTGTGTCGTTGTTCCACAAATAATAGACATGTTCTCCGCATTTCGGAACCGCAGGGGTGTTTACATCCTGCTTGGCATATATTCCTCCTGAACTGGCCATGTCCAGCAGTGAAGTATAATAGCTGTACTCACCTGCCTGGTCAATATAAAAAAGAGAGTTTTCTGCCCGTTGATATGTCCTTATGAGAGCTGACTGTTTTTCACCCAGGGGTTCATGGAGCAGCTCTGATTTGATCCTATAATTATAATTCATCTGGATATAACCATATATCAAGACGATTATTACGATTATGACCAGACCTACTATGAACACTTGCCCTTTCCGATTCATTGTTTTTCTCATCATCTCGTTGACCAAAATGCGACTGCTGCTATCTGCAGGCTCCACTTGACTGCTGTGCCAAAGGTGATGACCTCTGTCACCATGCATACTTCTATGGCTTTGTCTCTCTCTATCCCCGGGATTATGACACATTTTTCCTGTGTCTCATCCAATAGTGGATCCCATTTCTTACCTATCTGAAAGTCTCCACCTTTCACATAGACTTTGTAGCACTCATCGCAGACCCTTGTTCGCAAGACAACTTCTGCCTCTGCCCAGGCAGCATCTTTCAGGTCTTGCCGGTTATAGGTGCCCTGGCCTGATTCATAAAGCGCAATTATATCTGCCACTATAAGTTCCTTCCCACCGAGCTCTACAGGAGAGCGCAGATAGTTCAGGAACATCATGTCATTCCTTGTGTCGTCAAATTCCCCTTCAATGATGGCTTTCAGGGCCTTGCCGTAAAAGCTGAATATGACTGCGAAGACTATGAAGACCAGGACTAAGACCAAGATGGCTATGCCTATGACCATCGCCCTTTGCCCTTTCTTGTTCAGTTTCAAAGAAACTGAATGCTCAAAAGACTTGTCTTTTGTTGTGTTCATCTTTTCCATCTTCATCCGCTCTCTGGTTGTATTATATCTATGTGAAGAACCGCCTGCTTGAATTCTCCTTTGTCTTCGTAAGTCACAGGAAGCTTGTAGTCCATACGGTCTGTGCTGCCAAGGCCCAGGAATCTCCAGTTGGATAGGGGCAGCCAGCGGTCGTACCAGACTTTGTTGAAATATATCGGGGATTTCACCGCATCGCCGTTTGTATCTAACAGGGATATCTTGGCGCTGATATATTGATCATAAGAATAATCCATGGAGCTGTGCATATTGGTTGTCGTGAACTTATCAAGGTCTATTATGCCTGGATATGCTCTTCCTGTTTCCCTATCCACATAAGTCAATGCGTTGGGGGAATAGATTATGCGTGAATATAGGACCTCTCTTTTCAGTTCTAAGACTCTCATATCATTGACTATCAGCATCCGGAAGAGCATTATTATGACAAATACGACTATGGCAAGGATTATAAACCTCATTATCCAAAGCAGCATATACTTTGCTGAAAATGCTTTTTTGTTGAGTCTAGCCATAGTACACCTTTATGCCCTCAAAAATGGCGAGGGCAACCTCATTCATCGGAAGTCCTCCTGCCTCTGGTCCGAGCTCTAGGATAACCGCGGTCTTTTGGGAGAGGAGTTTCTTGAGATCCTCGTCCGCCAATTCCAAGCTTGTTTTCCCAAATCCTTGTTTATCTTTGAAATGGTCAAGTTCCAGAATATTTAAGAGAAACAAGCATGCTAGTTTCTGTGATTTCAAGTTTAGCGCTGAGAAGTACGTGTTGACGTTCTCGTCGGAAGAGAAGTCCAGGATAACCACAAGGTCTGCGTCGCGCTCCTTCACCTTGTCTATGTTGTCTTCCCAATCATCTACTTCGTCTGCTCCATATACTTGGTTCTTGAAGATTAGCTTTATGGCTTGCTCTAGCTGCGACAGAGCAGGATCTTCTGTCCTAAAGAATATCTTCTGCTCTTTCAAGACACCTCCAGTTATAGAAGTAGGGCACACCATAAGTATATTTAATGGCAAAAGACCGCTTTGCTCATCTATCCATATCCTGGCGTTATATTGCTGGTCATCGAAGACTTTCGCCTTCATAAAGTTAAAGCTTATTGTGTTGAACTCTGATTTCTCTACTTTGGTCTTGCTGTCCACTGCAAAATAGAAGGCTGCAGGAGTCAGCTTATCCTTGGATAGGTCCGGTCGGTATTCATAGACTTTGACGCGGTCCTCTTCAATATGTATCTCCAATGGCTTCACGCTGTTTAGGACATTATAATTGAAGTTCACTTCTCCAGGAGCCGCATGGACAGTGTCCATTATAAGAGCGATATCCCTAGCATAATAGTTTTTCCAATAGAGCGTGCCGTCTGCTATGTGGTTGACATAGGAGAACAAGGAGACAATGATCAAAACAAGAATGATCACCTCCATTATGACAAACCACAAATCTTGTACAAACCCCTTTTTATTCATGTAGTATGTTTACAGAAAGAGTATTTAAAAACTTTTCCCATTAACTATCCTCGTCGGGTGCTTTGCAGTAGTCATAATCTCGGAACTCTATAAGTTCACATCCTCCTTCGAACCCGCAGGGATTCATGCCGCAGATATTCTTTTCCTGGCCTTCGCAGGTGCTTCCAAGTGTTGGAAGGGAATTGTCAGATTTCACTAGAAGCGTGTCGCAATAATCCTTGCAGCTGCCGTCATTCAGCTCTAAGAGCCAGCAATCCACGTCCGGCGTATAGTGCATTCCTTCCATGCAGATGCCATAATCTTTAAGCTTGTCTCCGCACATGCAGGGGAAATCTATAGGGCCTTCTACGCATTCTATGACACATACAGCTTCGCAGTTGGTGTCTCTGTCGACGTCAGTGCATATGACTTTCTTGACTTCTTGCGCTTTGTAGTCTGGGGGAAGATGATCTTTAGCAGTGTCGCATTCTCTTCCAAGATCGCTCAGATAATCCTTCTCTTTGCATTCTTCTTCAGAAAGCTCTGGACAGCCGAACTCAAAATACTTATATCTCTGCCTTGACTTATCATTGTATCTTGTCATATAAATATATATCTTATTGGAACGGTTGTATTTCTCTATGTAGATATCCCCGATTGGGAGCCAGCTTCCGATGTGCACGTTGGCTTTCAGAGAGTAAAGCTGCAGGTATTCGTAATTGGTCTTGGTCATCTCTTTTTTGTCTTCAAGCAGCTCCAGATTTTCATAGACCCTGTCCTGTTTTATGTTCGGACGTTCCTTGCCGCCATACTCAGACCATCCTTCTGGTGTCTTGTAGAAGCTTCCTACAAAGACTATGTCTCTTTCAAACACTTTGCAGGTCACAAGGTGTGCATCTCCATCTGCTCCGTTGCCTTCTTCTTCAAGATTGCCATCGTACAGGCAAAGGCATGCTTTATCTCCGTCTGACCGGATGCATTGGGATGGGGGGAAAAGAGATCCAGAACTATCTACTCTGCTATGGACTATGCTTGGTCCAGTAGGCCACTCCTTGTCAAAACCAACAAGGGTGTATCCTGGAGGCAAGTAATAGGTTATGCCAGAGAAAGCCAGTTTGTCAGGATTATCTAATAATGTATCTATGGTCAAGCCGAGCATCTCAAAATTCTTCAATGTTGCTTTTTCTGAATCGTCGACGCTAAAAAGCCTGCATCCTATTGTTATCAAGAGTATGATGGCAATGGCAGCTATGATGATCTCCAGGGTTATCTTTGGAATCATCATCTCCTGAGCCTTCCTGCTCTTTAAAGAAACCATCCTATGTTACCTCTATCTTGGCCTCTATAGTCCTAGCAACGTTCCCTTCTGTATCAAAGACCTTGAGATATATCTCGTAGTCTCCCTTTGTGACCTGGGTTCCTAGCCTTGTCAGCTCTAGAGGGTCTGCAGTGCAGTCTGCAGGGCCAGCCACACCCCAACTGCCTGAAATCTGACATTCTAAATATTCGTCAGCATTTTCTATCCATGCGTATAAGATACAGTCTACGCCTTCTTCGACTTTCAAAGTCTTTCCATGGCTGATATCCACACCTTTCTCTCCATCGTCGTAGACCTTGTAGAGCCTGAACCGGACAATGTCTGTCTTGGAAGACTCCGTGCTCTTGCTGTTATAGCAGCAATATTCTTTTCCAGGAGGACAATCCTTGTCCATAGGACTTGGTGTGCGTACATCTCCGAACTTGTCGCATTCTTCATTAGAAGTACAATATGTTAGGTCTGTGCCACCACATTTCTTGGCGCGATCAAGGAAAAGCCCTCCTTTGAAAAAGTCTGGGTAAAATATGCCAGTAACAACCAAGACAACAATCACCGTAACAAGTAATCCTAGAAGAGCTGCTCCTCCCTCGTTTCCTTTTTTAGATTTCATCATTTTGAATTATTAATATCATCAAGCTGGCGGATCTTTGTAGACTTGGAATGATGTGCCTTGGCTACGTATCATCCCACACAATCTTTTGCCTTGACTATCCAGAGGGACTATCACCGGTCCGAGTGTTGCTTCAGTAGTGGATCCTGTGTAATGATAACAATCCCCGCCAGGCTCTGTAAAACCATACGCATATGTGTATCCTAAACATTCATCGCCTTGGCAATAGAAGTAAAATATTCCCCTGCTGCTAAAAACAACATCTACCATCGGAGCAGGCATAAATTTTACTTTTTCTTCAAGATAGAAACATTTATCTTCGCCAGCATCATCCCTATAATAAATGCCTGTACAAAGTGTGAATGGGGGTTCTGGCACGTTATTCAGGGGTGCTTGGCAGAAATCATTGCGGCCCATCGCCTTGTCACTACAAGACTTGCTAGAAGCCATAGTGGTATAATAACAATTATATGCCTCTTTATTGACATTTGGCCCAGGGATCGTCTCTACTATTCTATTATTAAGGTTGAGGAATGTCTCTACTTCATTAGCATTCCCTAACTGACAATCAGCCACATCCAGAGCTATAGGAGCAAAGAAAGAATCCTGCACGATCACAAGATAAGTCTTTGAAGAATCATACCAATGGTTTTGGTCTTCGCTGCCTTCATGTCCTGCTAAGAACACTATGACATCCATCTCCAAGGTCTTGCCTATGTATCTGGATGGCGGCTTGAAGTCGAACTTAAAGACTTGGTTGGCGCAATCTTTATTTTCAAAGCGCATCCTTCTGCCTTCAGCATCTGTTATAGAATTCTTGTCCTCGTCCATTATATAAATCGTGCATTTGCCGACATCATCTCCTTCAGCCTCTACAAAGACTTTTAATGTCGTATCTTTCATGGCTTTGAGTTGGAGGGTGCTGCCAGATATGGGGATAAGGGTGTCTTCTCCATGATAGACATTTATGCCTTCGCTTATCTCAAGTTCACCTGGAGAGATAGTGCCGTCATCCTCAGAATCATCCTCATATGGCTCTCGGCCTAAGCAGCACACTTCCTCTGGATTGTTGCAGTCCCATGGAGCTTGGACCTCAGAAGGATGGCATCCTTCATCTCGGGGGATACATCTGCCATGGTGCACTTTCTCGCAGTCCTTGGTCTTCCTGACAGGTCCTATGCCCATCCCTATGAGAAGGCCTACCAGAACAAGTATAACTAAGAGAATCATAATCAATTCTGCGATCAGCCCGATGCCTTCATTTGCTCTCTTATTCATCATGATCTATGTGCCCAGGGAGATTATCTTGCAGCATTTTTCCGGATGACAGGACGTTTGTGCTTCTGGATTATTTACCGGTTCACATTGTGTGTTTGTGTTTGTACAATAACCTCCTTCAGAGATGCATTTGGTTCCATCACCATACTGGTTTGTTGATCGGACTATCATAATCACAACTACAATCACAACCAAGAGCAGAATCACTATTGTGATTACAGTTGATAAGGCCATTTCAACGCCTTTCTTGTTTATCATGATCACTCCGTAGGGGCTGTGCCCAATCTAACGCAGCATTTCTGATCTGCGAGGCATCCTCCTCTTTCTCCTGCTTGGGCTATGTTGTTGATCTCTGTGCCTGACAAGCATTCTGATTTACAGTCTCCACCTATGCCTCGACAACCAGTCCCATCGCTGACTTGGCCTCCTGACCTCAATATCAGCACTGCCAGAATGATAAGAACTAGCAGAGCAATTGCAGCTATAATTATCACGTTTACGCTTATGCCTTGACCTCTTTTTAACATTGTTTTTCACCTCCGTGTTATACTCGGAGGAACCAGAAACTTTGTTTCTCAGTTCCTCATGATTTATCAATACAACTATTTATATACTAATCCTGGTATAAGGGGTATATAAAGTTTTTGGAAACTTCAAAGATCATCTAATCATTTTCCAGGCATTCGCCTGTTTCATTGTCAAAATAGCATGTCGGTTTGTCCATCTCCCTGAACTCATCATTGCATACTTCGCACTGGGCCTTTGTTATCAAGTATTCATTCTCATCAAATTTTTGGTGCTGGGTAGCCTGTAAGTCTATGCAGTGTGCCCCTCCTGTGTTGTCCTCGAACTTGCAATGCAGGCATTCGTCTGGTCCTGGTCCCTTGTGCACAAAGCAGTATCCTTTCTCGTAGCAATGTTTCGCTTCAAACCACCATTTGAAAAAGTGCCTGTCTTGGATTTCCTCACACGCTGCCATCTGGGATTCCAAGCTCTCCTCCCCTTCTGCGTTGAAACAACTTAAGTCACATTTATCTGTGTCGCTATTTATTGTCAAGCAGAAACCTATAGGGTACTCCTTATTTCTCATCTCGCATATGCTTAGCCTGCCTATCTCCTCTCCTTTGTCCTTGTTCCTGCAGAGATAGAAGCTTCCCTGGCTGCATTCTTTGTCCTCTAATCCCAAAAGGCCTGGCAAATCTTTAAAAAGGCCTGCTCTTATGGGCTCTACAAAGGCAACTAAGATTACAAATATGAGGATGACTGTGATTATTATCTGGGTCAGTGTCTGCATATCAAAACCTCTCTATCCACCAGGGAACAGGGTGTGGAATGCTTTGGCAACCTGCGGTGTTGCTGCTAATATTATTGCAACGATTATCACAACTATAAGCAGCTTCATCCAAATGTTCAATTGTCCTTTCTTGGATTGTATCATTTTATCCTGATTAACTCATGGAAGAGCATATATTTAAGTGTTTGCCTCTGCCTGGCTCACAGGGATGTATGTACAGTTCAATTCCACCAAGGTATTTTCAGTCCATGGAAGTATTGTCGTGCCTGCCAGGCGGGCTTGCAGCCCTTCCTGGCGGAGTATTAACGTGGCTACAGTCAAGCCGACAGCAGAGACTCCTGCAACTATCAATCCTGCCGGACCAAAAGCCGGAGATGAAGACATCATAGAAGTCAGCAAGGCAGTGACTGTCCATCCACCAGCCACTATGGCGCTTCCGACAAACAGTTTCTCTGCGAAGTCATGTATTGCAGTCTCTCCTTTCACATAAAAAAAGATGACTGCCTGGTCCTCTGAGGTGTCTATGGAGGTGATTTTCAGGTCTTCCAACACTCCTTCTTTCTCCCCGACCACTTTCTCGAAACTCTCTGTGCTGTAAGGAGAGAGATAATCTATTATCTTAGGATCCTGGCGCTCATAGGTAGATATCTTCTTGGCCACATCAGAAACCTTGTGGGTCTCTAGATATTCTACATAATCATCTATCTTAGCACTGCGCCCCTTGAACTCGTTCACATAGCAGACATGGCAGAAAACGCCTTCGTCTTCTGGGAAAAGATTCTCTTCGCCTTTTGCCCATTGGTGCCAGCAAAGCACTTGTTCCTGGGCAAGCTTTGCTTTTATGTTCATCTTGTCGCTGCCGCTCATGTCGACGTATTGAGTCGGGCACACTATGGGCTCTGGAGGCAAGAAAAGCCTTATGGTATTGATATGTGATTGTATGCTCTCTGTGCATTTCAAGTCTGCAATCTCAGTGGTCTGGGCATTTCTCACCATTATTATGACAAAGACTATTACGACCAGTACAACGGCTGCCAGCACGATAGCTCCCAGTTCATCCATCTGTCCTTTTTTTGTTTTCTTGCTCATTTTAAGCCATTGTTTTAAGTTATGATTTTAAGCTATGAATTGATCGCATTGCTCATGCAATTTGTCTGCATCTAAGACATAAGAGAAGATAGTACTCACTTCTGGGTCGTCAAGGCCTTGCCTGGCCAAGAAAATCACATATCTTTTTCCTGTCTCGAATTTCACGTCGAGCTCTACAGGGGCTCTGACTATGAAAAAAATCTGCCCATCGTCTCCGTGGAGCTGCAGCCCTCTTCCTCCTTCTGCGTATCCTTCAAAACAGTTGGGATCTCCGCGGTATATGCTTGCACAGATGTGATCGTCGTCTGTCAAGTAATCATAGAGTGTCATCTCTATCTTTGGATTCTTGGTCGTCTGTATATATTCCCAAAACCCTTCGTACTTGGTGTCTAAACCAAAGCTTTGGTGGTCAAAACTTATCTCGTCGCAGACAAAACACACTTTCTCATTGCCCATCCAGTCAAACAATGCTTTGTTGAATATGTCAAGTTTTCCCTCGTGGAATTGGTACCAGCATAGCCTTATCTCGTTGGATATGACATAATAGACCATGTTCTCTGTCAGCGCGTCAAAGTCCTTGACAACTTCTCCATTATGTAGTATAGGATATTTCTGTTCTTCATCAGCGAACCGCACAGACACTTGTTCATCTTGGAATTCTATAAGATAACGTGCACAATCAATATCAAATAAGGATTGCCTTCGGTTGATCATCTGGAGCCAGTTGCCGCCTGTGCCTCTTGTTGATGCTTGTGTCAGCACAGATTGCCTGCAGACTGTCCTCTCTATGCCTGTATCTGTCGGAGAATTCATTATGGCCTGTATCCAGACCCACATAGACAGCAGGACTACGGCGATGATTAGGAATATGACTAGTCTTCCAAATGTTTCTATGGCCATACCTCTTTTTGTTCTCATTTTAACTTGCTGGCATCAATGAACGTGCAATAACAATTATCACGACCATTACAATAATAGCACTAACTACGGCTAATAACACTCTTATGACTGACATGGTTAAAAACTGAGAAATTAGATTTATAAATGTTTTGCTTAAAATAAGCAAAACGTTGAGAACCTTTGGTTTCGAAGAAACCAAAGTCAAGGAACGAACAAAGTGAGTAACAGAGGAGCATAGCAAAGTGAACAAATGTTTTGATTTTGTTCACACTTATTGCCTGCAAACCCTCAGCGTCGTGATTATGGGCGTGCTGCTGTCTGGATACAGGGATATAGGCTGGAAACCTGTGGCTTCTGCAGGGGTGAACTTGTCGCAATTGCCTGTGCTCTTATTATATCCTACCGTGCCATGTTTTACAGTGAAGATGTACTCGGTACCCCAAAAATCAAGGCTCTGCGCTGTCAGATCATCTAATGTGGCATATACAAAGTCGCAGGAAGACCAACCTGTACAATCCACCTCTCCCCGCAAAGCACAGTCTTGCAGCAATTCCTGCACATTCAGGCCTCTGCATTCTGTGGTTGTCTTCAGAGCTGCCAGTATGTAATTGGTCGCTAGCTGGGTGTCAGCGTATTCTTTTTGTGGCTCTGGCTCTGATCCGACCTGATTCACTTTGAAGCTTATGAAAAAGAGCATTATTATGGCAACTAAGACGACTATGACTGCAAGGCCCATCATTTCCATCTGTCCTTTTCTTCTTATGTTTCTCATAGTATCTGTCCGTCTCCTCTTCTTGCCATTGTCATCTTAGCTGTATGCTTCCACTCTCAAGACTCCGAACGCTTTGGTGTCGTTTATGCCATCATATATATTGATTGGTATCAAGATGGCTTTTGTATCTTGGGCTGCTGTGAAATTATTATCATATACTGTATAGTTCCTCTTCTTTGGATAGAGCTGTTCCACTGTTATTCTTGAGTTTCCTAGCAGACTCCTGTAGTAGAAGAATGCTTTGCTGCCGGCGCCTTCACCCACAGAGTCCTGCAGAGCTATGATTTTGTATTTGTCCACACAGTTTATGTCAATGACTTTCTGCTGGGAACATAATAGTTCTGGCATGTTGGATACTGCGTTGGCCAGCTTGACAGCGTCGAATTGGTTGAATTGCTCTGTATCTTGTTCTATCTCCAGATACTTCACGCGGCTATAGAAAGTGAGGCCAAAGAATATCATTATGGTTATGATCACTATGACTGCTATGGATTCTCCCATCTGGATCTGGGCTTTCTGTCCAATCTTTCCTGTCTTTCCTGTCTTTTTCACTTTTTTATTGTTCATTTTAGTAAATCAATGCGCATCTGTGGCCTCTTACAAGGTCTTCGTTGGCTCGCTGCAAGGTCTGTGCTCCGTCATATACCTTGGCCAAATCATCCATGCCAGGGTCATCAAAATTAATCCCTGCTATGTTAGCAAAGGATATCAAAGGAGAAGCATACCGGGGTTTGCAAGGATCCAAAGCAGGCAATCGTCTTTCTATCTCTTTTATCCTATCTTTGTTGAGCTTGTTGGCTATCTCAAACCGCTTCATGGCTTTCTTGAAGGTGCAATCATAGAACTCTCTATCCTCTGAAAATATCGCCCCGTAGAGCAAAGGCAGGCCTAAATAGAGTGATTCGCTTGGAGAGCCGAATCCCAGCCCTGTGGTAAAAGTGACTTTTCCATAGCTACCTAATATGTTTGGAGGATCATTAGGGGTTATCTTTATCCCATAGACATTGTCTCCAGGCAGACTATTAGCAATCCCTTGGACATCCGCATCAGAGAAATAGATGAAGACGTGCCTTCCATAATCTGTCCTTGGAACTGCAGAAGTCACAAACTCTACTGTGACATTTTTGGGGAATCCCTTGTAGAGGGTCTCTGCTCTTGAACCTGTATCGTTTACAAAATAGAACTTGGTGTCTGGTGTTGTCAAGTAAAGGAAAGGTGCAACTTTGTAAGGTGTGTTCCAGTCAAGACTCCAAGTATATAATGTCCTGTGACGTATCACACTCGTCGCAAAGATGATGCTATAGGTGAGGTCCTGCTCATAACCGTCTCCGACTATCAGCTTGGAATAAGTGTCCTCGCACGTGAATCCCATCTTCATGTCAGGCATGCTTATCTTCTGCAATGTCCCCGGGCTTCTCTCGCTTGCAGAGAGTATCGGATCGAGATGTCTTAAAAAACTGACTGCCAGCTCCACATCAGCGTTCTGCTCTTGATGCCTTGATGTAGTTAAAAAAAAAGCGATTATAACAACGCCGACTATCAAGATGAATATCCAGTTGAACTGTGCTGCTATTATCCCTTTCTTGCTGTGCTTCATTTTTCATCTTTCATCTTAATAGGTCTCTATCTGGGTTGCTTTTCCTGTGCCTCTGAAAGCGACTTTGAATTTGTCAGCTGTTGCGTCTACGCATATGTATCCTGTGGACACTTGTATCTTGCCGACATACCCCACAGGCAGGGTTGTCTTTCCGACCAGGAATATGTTCTTGTACACCTTGTCTGTGACGCTGTCGTCGATGATTATGTTCCCTGAGGTGGAATTTCTGCCGTCTTTCACGAATTGGGAGTCTACAAAGCATATCTGGTCGAACTCGCAGGGTACAGGAATCAATTCCTTGTGGTAAGAGCCAAAGGTATCGTGCTTGTCTGCGAAGCTAAGGATGTCTGAGGTGAACTGGATATGTTCGACCTCGCATCCTTGCTTGATGGTGTTTCCGATTATTCTGTAGCCCATCAATAAGATGAGCCCAACTATGACAATGGTTAGAATATAGATAAACACGTGCTGCATCTGGCCTTTTTTGGATCTCATTTTGCATTTAAATCAGTTTTAGTTCTTTCATTGTAGAATAGAGCTCTTTCTCAGTCAACAGTTTCTTGTCGTAGAACTCGAGCAAGATGTCTGAGACTTCTTTCTTCTCTATCTTGCCTTGGTTCACAAGGGTTGAGAGTATCGCCTTGAAGACATCCATATCTAGCTGTTTCTTCTCTGTGACATTGGCGAAGATGCTCATCATGTCGTCTTTCTTTATCTTGTCTTTCTGGACGGCTTTCTTGACATTATCATGTGACTCTCCTGACATTGCTGCTAGTTTCTTGAAAATGTCTTGGTCAGGCATATCCAGGGGTTTTGTTGCAGACCCTTTAGTAGAAGTGGATGGTTCTGTCGGCTTAGACGGCGCTTTTAGACCAGTAGCTTTCGGCGTTTTCTGAGCAGGAGCTCCCTGTTCCTTGAGCTGCTTTTTTGTGGATGAAACAGATTTTTTCTTTCCTTCTGAATCCTTGCCGCTGATAGCTTTTAATCTCTGAAAAACGTCGTCTTCCATATCTCCTTTCTTCAGGTCCCTTTCTTTTTTCTTCGTTGCCCCTTTATGCAAATCGTCCAGGTTGATATATCCTCCATTCTCTTCGGTTTTCTTTCCTGCAGATTTTGACAATTGCTTCTTGGCTTGTGTTGGGGTTTCCTTTGGAGCCGGTTTGGTGGCTGGAGTTTGACTTTGATTTTTCTTCTCGCCAGAATCAAAGGCTTTCATAAGCTCAGTCCTGCGCTGTTTCTTCTTCGCAGCCCTCTCCCTTGCGACTTCTCTTGCAAGCTTCAACCTATCGGCATGTTCTTTCTGTTCTTGTGGTGAAAGTGCTCTTGGCATCGCCACTGTGTTCTGTGGTTTGCTGTATCTTTGGATTCTTGCACCAGGAGTTCTTGGTCCCATACCTTGTTGGCGTTGTTGGGGAGTATAACTTTCTTCTTTGAAGTATCTTGAATAAATCATATAGCCGAGGCCTCCTCCGAATAAGATTAAGCCGATTATCAACAGCCAGAAAGGCAGGTTGAACCCTTCACCATCGCCTGGAGGCGGTGGTTGGTCTGTAGCGTTCTTGCATATCTTGTCTGTGTCACAGAAACCGCTTGAGCAGTCAGTGTTATATTTGCAACCTTTTCCATTGGGACACACTGGACATGGTCCTCCACAGTCTATGTCGCTTTCGCCGCCGTTCTTGACTCCATCGTCGCACGTGGCTTCCTTGCATATTGTTCCGTTATGGCAGTATCCTGTTATGCAATCCGGGTCGTACTCGCATGATTTATTTATGCCGCAGGCAGTGCAGCTTCCGCCGCAATCAATATCTGTCTCATCTCCATCTTTGACACCGTTGCTGCATAGAGAGACTGGTGTGGTGCATTCTCCAGATACGCATGCGCCGCTCTCGCAGTCGCTGTTGGAGTCACAATATTCGTTCTCTCCACATCCCTCGCATACTCCTCCACAATCGATATCTGTCTCATTTCCGTCCTCGATGCCGTTGTTGCATGAGCCGCCGAGGATTATATGCCTTAATCCTGAAGCGTTGTTGCCAGCATTATCAAAACCGATATAGCAGAAATATGCTGTCTGGGTCACCTCAAGTGTCGTTCCGTAATTCTTGCTCGTGGTCGGGTCGCAGTCATCAAATGACTCTTCAAGATCATACTTATAGCTGTTTGTGCAGCCGCTGTTATCGTCTGCGCAGGTCACGTTGATAAGCACAGAATCATTGGTAGTTCTCAGTATGAGCTCTAGCAGCGGAGGTTCTGTGTCGCAGCCGGCGAAGTTGTCTGGATTCCTCACCCTTGTGTTCTTGGTCTCTACATCTCCTTTGTTCCCTGCATTGTCTACTGCATAAACTTTCCAAGAGTATGTCTCGTTCTCTTCAAGATTTGTGTTGACAGTGGCCCCACCGCTTGTTGTGGTTCTCCACCCAATAACGTTATCGCTGCCTTGCATGACAGTATAATTATAGAATCCAATTCCTGATCCTCCGTCATTGTCATCTGCATCAAATGTAGCTACGAGCCTTGACAAAGAGCAGCTTGGGTCTTCAGTATCTATGCTTGGCTTGCCAGGCTTGGTCCTGTCCACTTGGAACTTGAATGGTTTCTCTGTCGGTCCATACGCAGACACGCATTTCACCCAGTATTTGTATTCTTCCTCTGGTAGGTTGCCCATGTCTTGGCTGAATATCCTTTGATTGGGTGAGAAAGATTCAAAGTCATACCATACTGCTCTGTTGCTGTCATTAGTGAACTGGCATCCTCCTGTTGCCTTGACACTTGTCTCAATCTGGAATATGACTGGGTTGGCTTTGGTGTAACTGCCAGGGCTCCGCATTGTTATGCCTATCTGCTCGGTGAACTCTACTCTTACAGTATAATTCTTTCCGCGCTCCAGACCTGCAAGGTTAGTGCACCTTATTTCGTACACTACGTTTTCTGGCGGTTCTCCTATCAGGCCTAAATAATCAAGCACAACTTTATGTTTGTAGTCATAGGTGGATGCATTATTAGGCTTGTTGCCGGGAAAATCTCTGATAACACCCTCGTTTTTGTAGGTGCAGACGACCTTATCGTTGGACTCCACCTTTAGGGTTGTGTTATGAGTTTCTATGTCGATGACTGGGTTAGGCACAGCAACTACAATTATTGAAGGCGCGCTTGGATCATAACCCAATACAACGCTTCCAAGGTGGACTCTCCCAGTAGTATCAATGCATTCCAGAAAAAGCTTCCTTTCAGACCCTGCTGTGAGGTGTATCGGGCTTGTGGCATTGTTGACATTGTAAAGCTTTTGCTGGAAGCTTCCTGTCTCATCGAACTCCAATGGCTTCAGGCCTGCTTCTGTGAAGCCGTAAGAGCACTCTGCAGCGTTCTCTGTCTCTATGGTGGCGTTGAATACTTCAAACACAGATATTCCCATGTGTGGCTCTGTGACTATCATCCACATGTATGGTGCGTTGACAATAAAATTGTATATTGTCAATACTTTGTTGCCGACAAAATCAGCTGCTTTTACAGCCAAGGTATACTCTTGGTTGTGCAGGTGATCTTCAGGCTGGAAGGTGTATATCCTGTTCATGCCAGAAGAAGGAGTTATTATCAATGCATAGTTATTATCTGAATCATCTGTCAGATTAGCCGTGTCTATCCTGACCTGTTCTTCATAAGAGAAGGTTATGACTGGCCTTGATTTGGTTGTCGTACTGCTAGCTAAGACCATGCCTATCATCAAAAGTAGCAGGAACAATAGCATTAATTTTTTCATAAATTACCTCTTTTTTAGGATCAACTGATTGTGATGTGCGGCTGGCCAGGGGCTAGCCAGTCATGGAGTATCGAGATGGTGGCGCCTATCTCGTTGCCTGCATAATCTTGGGCGACCAGTGTGACATTGCTGAAGACTTCTTGGCCTGGCTGTGCATCAAAGGTTATGTTCATGCTGAAGGTGCCATCGCCTATGCAGTCCTCTACGGTCGGACCTCCACATTCAAGTATCTCTCCTTTCCTAATATTATTCACATAAGCAATTATTATCTCTGTATCTGCTTCTGACTCTCCCACAAATCTAACATTCAGCTTGTTGGTTATGCATTGGCCAGTTAGGTTCTCTCCGACGCATTGAGGATATATATCTGTTATAGAGAAATATGGTGGCCTGTTATCCACTAGTATGTTGTATTGCTCTTCTTCATGGTTGCCTGCATAATCACTGACCCTGATGGTTATGTCTTTCTCTTCCTCATGGTCTGCAGGGACCCCCCAATCAAAGGTCTCTGGTATCGTGAAAGTGAATTCTGTGCCTTGGGCAGTGGTGTCCATAGTCAATTCATCTCCTGAAATGTTCATCACCACTACTATCTCTTTCTCATTGGTGACTGTAAGGTCTATCGGCAGGGCAACTCCTGGTCTTATCCTGTCTGGCATGTCTAGGGTGAAGAGCGGCGCATGCGTATCTATTTCTATGTTGAAGACTTTGTAGCCTGGGAAAGTCTCATGCTCGTCTATGAGGCCTGCTGCTTCTGCCTTGAGCCTATAGGGTTCTTCTTCTAGTGTCTCTGTGAATGAGCAGTTGAGCGCTGATGATTGGAAGGGTTCTGTCAAGTCGTCCTGTATTTCCTGGTCAAGCTGGTCAAAGGTTATGTCGTTGCAGTTGATTGTGTTGTTTTCGTCAAGAAGGGTTATGTTGGTCCATGCGAGTTCGCTTATGGCATATACCAGCGCGAATCCGGGATCTAAGCTGTTTATGTAGTAGACTCCCATTGGAGAGGGCTGTATGAATCCGTTCCTCCATCTGAAGTCTGGACTTTCCAAAGCACCTTCTCTCACTTCGAACTGCCACTCTGCTGACTTGTTGTTGCCAGCAAAGTCTCTTGCAAAGACTGTCACGTTATAGATCGCATTGTCCAGGTCCTGGTTTGGGTTGACAAAGAACCTGTAGGTCTTCTTGGGATAGGTATCTTCGACAGAGTAATTGACAAAGAGAGAGTAAGTCACGTTCTCATCTCCCACAGCCACTTCTACTCTTTCTGCATCCAGTCCTTCGTCAAGTATAGTGAAGGTTATGTTGATAGTAGAGGTGGTTACTGTCTCATCGATCGGGTTCATACTTCTTATTATGGGAGCTTCTGAATCATAGAAGACCTTGTAGGTCGGAGTGTAAGCATGGTATTGCATATAGTTTCTGTAGCCTGCCGAGATGTTGGTCAGGCCTTCTGGCAGGTCAAGAAGCATGCCGAACCATGTATAAGGGACTTCTTTCCTGTAGCTCTTCGCTGTCGTGCCAACAGGGATCTCTTCTTCAAGTGCTGGGCTTATGGTCAAATGAAGTATGCCTCCGACTCTCTCTGAATTCATGATCTTGTAGTATTTCTTGTAGTTGCCGTAAGATTCCCTCTCTTTGCCTTCGAAATGCACATAATAGCCAGCTGGCCAGTTTGAAGGCAGAGCGATAGTCGGCAATTTAACCAGGGTTGCATTAGCAAGCGCTGTCTCATAGACTGTCTGGAGAGCTTCATGATCGATTTCTGCATTGAACACAAGTTGGTCGTATTCGTGCACAATTAGGTTGTTATAATAGAACCATATGAGTTCTCTTGAGTTGCTTGTGTGGCCCGATACAAAGAGGTTTCCGTCGCTGGTGTAAAATACTTCTTGTTCATCATTTGGGAAAAGTGGATAATCATAATCAGGATACTCTAGGAAGTCTGGCTCAAAGACAGGTTCTGGAGGAGTCACGGTATCTATTATTATGTCTATGCTTCCTCTGCCTTGGTTTCCTGCTTCATCATAACCTATTGCCTCTAAAGAGGTCTCTAGATATTCTCCTCCAAAGTTTTCCAGGTCTATCTTGAGTATGGCTGTCCAGCTTGTCGGACTCTCTTGTGTGACATTGAAATCATATTGCCTGTTGACAAAGTGAAGATCAAGGTCTGTTGAGGGTTCTGTGGCCTCTATGCTTATCGAGTAGACTCCGAAACCTAGCACTGTGACTGAAGGCCCACCTCCAAACGGAGTCACATCAAGCGTCATGTTTGGTGGCGTAGCATCTATGGACAAGGTGACTGTCTGCACTGTTTCCCTGTTTCCGACAGCGTCTTCAGAAAAGAAACAGATTTTGTATTCTCCGGATTCATCAAAGACTCTTGTCAGGAGCGGTGGATTCTCCACTTCAACAAATGTATCTAGGTTCTGGGATTCGCAGTTGTCTTGTACGCTGAAATAGAGCTTCTGGCATCCTGAGCTCCAGTCTCGTCCATAATCTATGAGCGGCCAGTCTGTACAATTAAAACGTACTCTGGCAAAGCGGTATCTTCCTCCAGACTCGAACTCTCCGCCCATGTCCCATCCGTAATAGTCTGAATAAGGAGGTGTGCAGTCCGTTGCAAACCTTATCTGGTCTGCTTCGTTGCCTTCCACATATTCCCCGCTGTCTGCAAAAGTGCATGCTGTGTTGAATCCCCAGACTTCTGATTCTATAAGCGATAATGTTGAAGAATGTGACATGCCCCCGGTCACAGTAAAAGGAGTTGTCGGAGCCCCGTTTCCATAGCTGCAGGTCGCATCTGCATAGGTGTCTATGCTTATCTCTACGTTGCCGCAGGCCACTGTGCCTGTCGGCTGCGGATCGTCTATGCGGAAGTCTCCTGCGATTGGTATCTGGATTACTTCATCAAATATGTTGCCGTATATGTCTTCGCAATATACAGCGTAGTTGTAATAACCGTCTTCTAAAGCGACATAGGTCCTTGTCCAGCTTGTTCCTCTTAGTCTGTCTATGTCGTTCCAGACCTGGACAGCTCCTCCGCTATCTTCAGACAGGCTGGCAGAGCATACAGCTTCTCTGCTTGCGCTTATAGTGATGGTCAGGTCACTGATCCATATCTGGGTTCCGTCTATCTCCATCTGGTTGAACACGTTGTAAGGCACTGTGACAACAAATGGCTCTGCATCAACTGTGAAAGTGTAATCCTTTATGGGCTCTAGGTTTCTTGCCGGGTCAAGCGAATAATAGAACAGTCTGTAAGTCTTGACCGTGTTCATCTCAGAATCTATCATTGGATGTATCTTGCTATATGTTGCCTTGTTTGCTAACGTGCTGTTAGGATAGCATGTACTTTCTGAGAAGCAGAAGTATGTCTCCAGAGAGTTTACATTGTAGATACCATCAAGGACAGAGTATTCTATCTCGGGAAACTTGCTGAATGTCTTTCCTGGCGGATTGACTATTTCTGTCTGTGGGCTCTCAAAATCAAGCTCGCACGTTGCGTCTGGGTAAGTCTCACAGTCTCTTAAGTCTGCTAGTAGATTTGGTGAGTTATCATCTGCATCCCTATAGCATTTGTCGCCTATGGGCTTGTCTTCATCCCATTTGCACTTGGTGTAGCCAAAGAAGGAATAGCTTTCGTTCTGAATCTCGTGTGAACCACCTGACCTTATGCCTCCGGCAGCATATTCCACATCTGCGTCAAAGTCCTGGCCTAAGCCATTATAGTTTATGCAGTCTTCTTCTGTGTCAAACTGCTTACAGAAAGTCTGGCTCTGTGCTATGCATCCTTTAGGATCATATCCCTCGTCGTCAAAATAACAATTGCCAAAGTATTGGCATATCTCTTCGCTGCACCATTCCCACTCGCATTCACTGCAGTCCTCATATTCTGGATTGTCTGAATAGCAGACTCCTTTGCCTAACTCTTGGTTGATGTAGGTCCAATCGCAGTCTTTGTTCAGGCTGCAGGGGTCTTCTTCACAGACTCCTTTTGAATTATAAGCATAACATGATGTGATATTCTCGCATTTGTGGTACTTGTCGACTGTTGTCTGGGTGTAATCATATACACAAGTAGGGACTGTTTCGCAAAGATGCAGATCATCAGCATATTCTAACACGACATTACCTAAGATGGCGCCGTACATGGCAAAGACTCCGTTGCATTTATCGCATGGTGCCTGTACATTGCACTGCACTTCTTGCATTGGCTCTCCTGAGCCGTCGAATTTCCTTAGGCATATCTCTTTTGGATCATGATTCTTACAGTCTTTGTCGTCCCCGAATTCAGGAGGCTTTATCATGACAAGCTGGTTCAGGGCGTTGCAGGCATAACCTGAGTTGTTTATGCATACTTCTTCGAACTCCATATTTATGCATTCATCATCACCCATATCCTGGCACACGATGTTTGATTCCATCTCGCCTGTTGGGAATTCTCCGACAACATAATAGCAGTATCTTGTGCTTGTTTTCAAAAGAGGATTATCATCCCTGTAGACCAGAGCTTCTGTTCCTTGGATAAAAGAAAAATCACCGCCAGTTGAGTCGCAGTCTGCTGCTCCGTCATCTTCGCATCTGTAGACTCGGTAACCCTCATCGCATTCAACTTCTGGAATCAACACCCATTCAAGGTCAAAGGCTTTCATATCATCCACCGGCGTGACATTGACAAGAGCTACTGATGCTGGATCGCAGGTGTCTGGGCACTTGCATTCGTCTGTGCAGTCTGCTCCGTTCTCACAAGTATTTCCTGGGAAGCATTCTGAAAATCCTGATTCTTGGCAGGTGTCTGGAAAAAAGAAGCAATTGCACGCCCCGTTCTGGCCAGGAGCTATGCACATCCCGTTCGTACAGTCATCATCACTTTCGCATTCTTCCCAAGGTTCATCTATCACACCATCGCCGCAGCTGGTCTCTACCACCTCTTCTGGTTCGCAGTCCTGGTCATCGTTTGGTGCTCCGTTCTGCCGGACACACCAGTCTGGACAGACTCCCATGACATCATAATGATACTCGTTTCCATTTGGCCCTGTGTTCTCTGCAGCAGTCAAGCAGGAGCAGTCAGGGTCGAATATATCCTCTTGATCTGGCGTTGCATCAGGGCAATGCGGTGGGCAGATTCCATTCGATAAGGGATCTGTCGGTATGCATATGTCTATGAGTAAGCAATCAGGGTCGCCTTCGCATTTTTGGCAGTATTCCAAAGCTTGTGGATAATTACCAAGATTATAATCCAGCCATCTTCCTGCAGCGTTGCACCAGGAATCTGTCGTGAAGTTGCATTGTCCTGGCTCGCATTCGCAATCAGGTATTGAAGAGTCGAATATGTTACTGCAGTCTCCGTTGGCTTCGCAATTGTCGATTGTGCAATCATCTCCGTCGTCGCACTGTGAGTCAGTCGTGCATGCATCAACACAAGCAGAGGTGTCTAATTGACAGTCTACATCGCAGGCTATGGTTCCACCTGTGAATTCTGGAAACGCTCCACAACTGGCGCCTCCAAGGTTGGTACCATCGCATTCCTCTGGCTCTTCTATGATTCCGTTGCCGCAGACTGGCGTAGGAGGAGTATCTGCACAGAAATAATTGTTGCAGTAGGTGTATTCATCACCATAATTTCTAACGATAGCGTCCCATTCGTCAAGGTCTGCAAAGCCTATGAATGTTCCATCCACACATTCTGCGCGTGTTGTGAAATCGCCTCCAAGTGCTGCATCAAAGCAGCAGCATCCGTCATCCAGCTCTGCAAGTGCAGAACCGGATAGAGCTAACAGTATAGCTATAGAAATCAGTATAATCAAGGCTTGTTTTCCTCTAACCATCATCCACCATCTTTTTTCCTTAATATACCTATTTTTAAGACTTCATATTTAAATATGTTTTGTTTTTTATCGAGGAAAGAAGTGATTAGGGATGCCATCCAGTCGATGTACAAGTGAAGCCGCCTATTGGCGGAGCGTTGAAGGCAACATATATATCTGTGCCGGCATTGTTGATCATATCCCCACAATCATAGAATCTACCACCATAACAGAGCAAATATTGTGTGTGATCTCCTTCTGCCATCAAATCTCCATTGTAGCAGCAATAGTTTCCTGCGCCTGGATCCTGGTAGTCCTCGTTGCTGTTGCCATCGTCGCAGCATTGGTTAAAGCCGAACCATGCGCCTTCGCCTGCTTCGCAGGTGCATATGAACTCAATCTGCTCTTCGTTATCTAAGTAGTATCCATTAACGCACGCCCCGATAGCAGATCCTACTTCTCCGTCGCAGCCATTATCTCCTGGTTGGCAGCAGAAGCCGGGGCCAGTAGCATTTTCCACCCAGCAGTATCTCTCGTTGACCTGGCATTCTTCTTTTCCAGGTGTGTATGTGCAGTTGCATCCCCTTATACTCTCGTCTGGGTCGTCGAAGTCGCAGAAATCATTGCAGAAACCCGTTGTCCCTACGCATTGGCCTGCTTGTTGGGTGTCGCATTCATTTGATATTGTCTCTCCGCATTCATCTGTGCAATAGCACCCTTCGATTTTTGGCTGCGAACATGTTCCGTCATTGCATAACCCCTGGCATTTGAATTTTGCAGGTTCTTTGAATTCGTTCAGATCTGAGCATTCTGGATCATGCTGGCATATGCCTATCGCCCCTGGCCGGCTGTAGTTCAGCTCGAATGTCATGCCTGTTGTGTAATTGACACATTGCACTTGGTCGAAGAAAGGCCCTTCTTGTGGAGGCCCTTGGCATCTCTCTTCTTCACCAGATAATTTATCATTACATTCTTCTATGACTGCTTGTATTTCCTCTGCAGCTCCGCTGCAGACATTTCCTCTTGTGTTAGAACAATATCTTGTGTAATTGCTCTTGTAGATGTCGTTGTCGAAAGGATAATTTGGTGCAAGCCCAGGTTCATAATCCAAAGGGATAGAGTTGGGGGGCATTGGTGTGTTCATGAAGTTTGACCTGTCAAAGTCAAAGTATCCCCCGTAAAGCAGGTCTGTGAAACAAGCTTTGTCGATATCATAATAAGTATAATCCTCTCTGCAGCATGTGTGATTTGCTAAGTAAGGGTTTATATTTGGGTCATTGTAAGGATAAGATGCGCTGTAGTTCCTATGGGGAACGCATTCTGTTACGTTCACTATTAGATAATCTGGGGGTCCCCAAGTTATAGTTTCCAGGTCGCTGGCAGCTGTCAAGGAGATGTTATGCATCCCTGTGAACTTGAAGAAAAATTGGTTTGGGTTGCTTTCTATGGTCGCTGCTGGATACACCTCGAAGGGCATATACAAATTTTCTTTTCTGGTTATGTTGTGGAAACCATCCAATAGGTCTGTCCAGTTGTAGAGCAGCATCCTTGATAGGTAGACTGTTGAACCGCTGGAATCAAGAGTATATGGATCTTCTATAGAAGATCTGTTGTTATCTATATCTGAGAAGTTGTTCTTGCCTGTTGCGTTGGCGTGCGGCAGGTCATAAATCAGTATGGTTATGTTTTGCCAGTCTTCAAGCCCGAAGTCATCTTCAATCCATATTATGGTGTGGTGTATGCCTGTATCATTGAACTCTGGCATATAACCTGCTCTTCTTTCAGTATCTTGGAATTCTACAGATGTGCTCCAGGACTTCGGGTTGTCTTCTTCCCTGTCAAAGCAGATGTCTCGGTTATCCCACAGCTCAGTCAGGTTGGAACAATCGACTGTGCCCGGTCCTGCGTCGCAGCAATCAGGTTTGAAACGGTCCCAATAGTCTTCTCTCCATGCTTTGTAAGAATAGATTATGCGGTCTTCGTCAGGATCATAACCTCGAGGATCAAGTATCAATGGAACGCCTTCACTTCCTATGATATCAAACCAGCTTGAGCGGGTTTCGTGGATATAATCCAACGCTGGCCTCCTGTTCTTTATGGCGAACTGATAGACATATGGCTTGTTCCTGACTAGGGATTCGTTGTCTATTATCTGGAATACATCATCGTATTTGCCGAAGGTGCAGAGCGTGGAGCATGGCTTCTCGACAAATCTGAACGTCATGTTTTCCAGGTAGGAGAATACTTGTGCACGTGTGGAGTAGAATTCTTCTGTCTTGTTGTAGAAGATGTTCTTGGCGTCGCGCTTTATTATGGTCTGGGCCAGTATGTACATCTCCTTGAGCCTTACAGGAGATCTTATCTGGAAATCTCTTCGGATAGTTATTGGTTGTCCTCCCTGGACGCTGACCAGGAATGGGTAGCTCACGTTCACGTTAAATCCTTCTCTTCCGAAGATAACAGTGCTTTGAGGTTCGTTCAGGACTTCTATGTTAGTTCCTAGCTCTTCAAATACTGAGAAGTTGACGCATTCCTGTATCTTCTTTGAAATGTAGTATTCCATCTGGTCTTGTGTTGAAACATTCTGGCCGATG
>JBDRIN010000077.1:0-3459 GCA_043815805.1 archaeon
GCTGAAGAATCTCTCAATCTTAAAGGATGCCTCTATTGTATAATCTTCATCAAGCTTATGAGCCATCTCCGGATGCTCTGCTTTTATCTCCTCTAGAGTCTTCATAGCTCGCGCCATAGATATCTAGGATTAAAAGCAGTATTTTAAACTTTTCTATTCAGAAGTAGTTATTGCTTCTTTTTCTTCTTTATCTGCTTCGACAACTCGTGGGCTGCCAAGGCATCCATATGTTCATCTGCAATGGGTGCCCTTGTCATGGTTATCATGCCCGCTATGAACATGATGATGAAGAACAAGGCCAATGTGAAGCCCCATGTGTGGCCGAAAGAATCATAGTATACAATAGAGACGATAAAGCCGATTATTGCTACGAGCATAAAACCGCTGCTCAAAGGATAATATTTGATGGGTTTTCCCATTGACTCACCTCTTTACTTATAATTATATAGTGTTTTTTAAAAATGTTTCTATTTGAATTTGACAAACTTAAGCTTCGGAACTAATTTCTTGGCTTTCGCAAGCTTCTTCTCGAAGTCTTTCATGAATTTCTCCATGAGTTCGCAGGCGTGCTGCTTGTCTGGACCGCACATCAATTTGCCTTTTTTGCAGTCATCATAGATCTTCTGCAGTTCTTTGTCATCGTCTATCAGATGCTGCTTGTATAATTCGAAGATCATGCATTTCTCTGGGATTCCACCTAGTTTTTTCTGCTGTTCTATGGTGTCTCTGCCGCCTGTGAGCGCTCTTTTCAGTTTTTTACAGGTCGCTTTGATGTCTTCAGGCAGCTCTATCAAAGATTCCGGCTTGCTCTTGGACATCTTTATGCTGCCGTCCAGTGAAGGCGTGTATTTGTGATAGATAGAGCTTGGAGCAAAGAATTTCTTCTCTTTCATCCTAGACACTATGTCTCTTGTCAATCTTATATGCGGGTCTTGGTCGATTCCGACGGGTATTATCCCGGGCATCCGTTCTTTGAACTGAGGATACAGGATATCTCCTACCTGAGTCACTGCTGCCATTATCCTGCCAGGGTCTGCCACCCCATATATTGCTTTGAACTCATTCAATGTTATCTTCTTTGCAGCTTCATAGGCGAAGTGCACAACATCTCTGTTCTCTGACTGGAAATAGAAGGTTGTCTTCTTAGGATCAAGTCCAAGAGCGATATAAGCTGGAATATGGAAGTTTAAAGCTCGCTTTTTCGCCTCTTCCAAAGAGACGCCTCTTGCGCAGGCTGATTCAAGGTCTGCAACCAGTATATATGCCTGTGCTCCATGCTTCTGGAAATAAGCGATGTTCTCGACCACCATCTTGTTGCCGAGGTGTATCTTGTCGTTCGTTGGCATGATGCCTGAAAGCACATAGAACGGCTTCTTATCCTTGATGCACTTAGAGATAATTGTTAAATCTCGGCCTGCAAACACAACACCCCGCCTCATCAGCCTGTTGGGCTTTGGAAAACTGGCTACTTTGAACTCTTCAAGTCCGAAGTCCTTTATGATCCTGGCATAGTCCTTTACCAGTTCAGAGCCGTACGGGTCTATTATCTTTGTCATAGACGAGAATAAACATAGGAGGTTTTTAAAGTTTCCTAAAAAACAAAAGAAAAAAGAAAAAAATAATCCTAGGAAGCCGTATACACATTCCCTTCGACGTAGTAAGTCGTGCTGCCGTCGCTTGTCAGTAATACTGTGCCGTCAAGGTCTGTCCTGTAGATGTCGCTTCCTATTCCTGCCAACCGGTCTAGAACTGCTTGCGTCGGGTGTCCATATGAGTTCGGACCGACCTCTATTATGGAAACTTCCGGCAGTATGTTATCCAACAATGCCTGTGTAGAGCTGGTCGCGCTTCCATGGTGGTGCACCTTGTAGACTTCAAGATTACCTGGACTTATTGTGGCTTCACAGGAGCTTGAGCAGTCCCCGCCAAACAACAGGTCAAGGCTGTTATAGCTCAATTCCATGACCACTGACTTGGTGTTCTCGTCGCTGCTGTAGCCTGCCTGCAGAATCCTTGTATATACACTCGGACCCAGGCTCATGTTATCGCCCATATTGAGCTCTTGCCTCTTGCCAGAGCATGCTGCATTGTATTCATTGTATTGCACGGTCGTGTAGGTTCCGCCGTGGTCATAGCACACATCAGGGTTCAACGCGTTCACTACAATGTCCATGCCTCCTAAGTGGTCTGCGTGCAAGTGACTCACCATTATGTAATCTATCTTGTTGTAGCCCAATCCCTGGATGTATGAAACAACTCCTGCTCCTTTGTTGTCTTCACCTGCGTCTATAAGCATGGTGTATCCGTCAGGGGTTATTATGAACTCTGCGTCTCCCTGGCCCACGTCTATATAATGGACTTCCAGGGTTGCGTTGCTTACATCGTAATGGCAATCGCTGTAGTCGTATCCTGAGCAATCTCCGATGCATCCCAGGTTTCCATAGTCATAGCCGAATGATTGGCATGTGAAACCGTTCACATCTGTTCCGTCACAGACTTCTGTGCCTTCTGTAGCGTCGTTTCCGCAGAGGTAGTCGTGGCAGTCTGTGTAGTCAAATGCTGTGCAGTCTCCCAGGCATGCTAAATTGCCGTAATCATAGCCCTGTGTTATACAATTCTCACCTAACAGGTCTGTACCGTCGCACACTTCTGGAGCTTCTGCTGTGTCGTCTCCGCAGACTGGAGGTTGTACGTCGCAATCTCCACATATCCCTCCACCATCGACATATCTCTGCTCTTTGTCAGTGCAGGTTCCATCACAGACGCATTTTCCTGGTACAGGTACGCAGCTGCTTCCTGTGCACTCTGCTGTGTCATATGTACAGTCTGTGTTACAGTTTAATGTTCCTCCAGCCCAACCTATGCTTTGGCATGTTTCTCCGCCAAAGTCAAAGCCGTCGCAGTCTTCACTTCCTGCTTTCACTCCATCCCCGCATACTGCTGCTGTACAGTCTGCCGGGCAAGTCTCGTAGGTCTCTGGAGCCTTGCATGTTCCGTCGCCGCAGTATGGTTTTGCTGCTAGGACTAGAAATACTACTACCAGCAGAACCACGGGCACTATATACAGAATTTTTTTCATTTTACCACCCCGTATTTAAGTATATTCTTATCCTGAGAGTGCTAGTATAAAAGCTTTGCGGGATTGCAATATATATTTCCGAAAGAAGCGGAAAAATCACAGAAACTCTTATAAAAACCGAAACCTTTAAATAATACATATTATTAACTAATACTAATTATTGTTTAGGGGTTGTAAGGTGCACGCTTTCAAACACACAAATCAAAGGATGGAGATACTGGCTTTTTTGAAGCATAACAAATCTCATCCCGGTGTGGACGAGATATTCAAGGCAGTGAAAAAGAAGCTGCCCTATATCAGCAAAGCAACAGTATATCAAAACATCAAGTTCTTAGCCGGTGAAGGTTTGGTTCGGATCTTAGACGTCAACGGCGTCATGA
>JBDRIN010000078.1:0-17167 GCA_043815805.1 archaeon
TATAAGTGTTGTTGTTTATTGATAAGCCACATAGACTCCTGCTGAATCTTCTGCAACATGACAAACTCTAGAACTACTAACTATATGATCAAGCACTTCTCTATGTCCCTCAATTCTCAAGAGGCTGTGATCTCTATTCAAGGCAAGCAAAGCAATCATCAAACGTTCTCTATATTCAGCATTATTACCAAAACCAAGAGGCAAACTAGAAACATCAACAACAAACGGCTTATCTGAACATTGTTCTAACATCTCCACTATGTATGTTCGGACATCCGCTAGGGTCGTATCCTTTATACTTCCATCTAATCGTAATACATATCTGCTTTCATCTTCCTCTATCGGAATTTCTATCCCCATCTTAATATAGCTATGTTTTTGGAGTATATAAACTTTTTGCTATATTTGTAAAGCCAATAAGGTATAATCATCGTATATGCCTAATCCTTCTTTTCCTTCTAAAAATGTAGCTACTTCCTTATTTATCTTTAATATTATATCTGTTGGTGATAACCCTTTAGTTTGTGCAAGCAACCTAACAACTCTCTCCAAACCAAAAAAATCAGATTTCTCTGCAGCAAACTCTGGTGGTTTCCTCATCACACCCTCATTCAGTCCGTCAGTAAAAAAAACAACTCTACTGCCGGGATGCAAGTCATATCCTTGTTCAGGGATATTATCCTGGGGATAAGGAAATCTTTGATAACTAATCATCCCCAAACCAAAAGCATGACCTTTAAATACTCCATCTTTATTTATTATAGTGCCTGTTTCATCAATAATGACAATTGAACTATCACCACAGTTAACATATTGGATATGTGAATCACTAACAATTCCCATAATTAAGGTGCTTGATAAAAGGAAAGGTGAGACTTCTGGCTCCAATTTTATTATTGCCTCATTCCAGAGGTGGGCTATAAGGGACAAATCCATATTGCTTGCTGGGAATTCCAAAGAATTATCTTTGATAACACTTCTCAGTATTTCGTCATCCCTTTGGATCGCATTTCTTCCGGTTCCTCCATGAGAAACTCCATTTTTTATCATGAAAAAATATTCTTCCCTCCCTATTTGTCGGAATAGAAAAGAATCTCCCCCATATTTCCCATCAATAGGCATATCCCATTTATCTAAAAAGGGCATATAAAAAACACCTAAATCCCCAATACTTAAACGATAAGAACTAGGCCTATCTAACAAAGTGTGAGAAATCCTTTCAAGAGTATATTCTGAAATGCTGCTATTCACAAAAAGAAGGAAATCAAGAATTATATATAAACATTCTCAAAAATCCAACATCTCAATCTCAATGTTCAAGCCCTCAGGCAGCGAAAATCAAAGATACATAAAAATCATAGATTTTTTGTATCTCTTGGAAATCATTGATTTCAAAGAGATTTTCTGGCCATTCGGTTTGAACTAGAAGTATAAACGCTTTACACGTCGAGCATCTCGATCTCAATATTCAACCCTTCTGGAATGGGAACTCTCATGACAAGCCTCAAAGCCCGCTCATCAATACCTAGATCAATCAATCTCTTATGGACTCTCATCTCATAGCGTTCCCAAGAAGCCTTGCCCTCTCCGTCAGGGCTCTTTCGCGTGGTTATCTTCAACTTTTTTGTAGGTAAGGGTATAGGACCTCGAAGCACAACACCAGTCTTCTCTGCTATATTCTTGATATACTCACAAGTCTGGTTGATCTTGTTGATGTCTGTACTCGCTAGTTTGATTCTTGCTTTCTGCATGGTCTTTACCTACAACATGATAAAACTGCAGTTCATCATGGCAAATGAAAAACAAAGACTTAGGCTTTCTTGACTAAGTCTATGCACATGCCTGCAGCCACGGTCGCGCCAGAGTCTCTGACAGCAAACCTTGACATCTGAGGTATGTCCTTTTGCCTTTCAATAACCAAAGGTTGAACTGGTTTTATCTTAAGTATCGCAGCGTCTCCGTTCTTGATGAAGTCTGGCTTTTCCTTGACAACTTCACCGGTCGCAGGGTTCATCTGCTTCACTATCTCAATAACCTGGCAAGCTACTTGTGCGGTGTGGATGTGGAAGACAGGTGTGTATCCTGCTGTGATGACGCTTGGATGATTCAAAACAACAATCTGGGCTGTGAATTCTGAAGCCACAGTCGGAGGATTGTCTGCATGTCCGATGACGTCGCCTCTTGCGATGTCCTTCTTACCGAAGCCACGCACGTTGAAGCCGATGTTGTCGCCTGGTTCTGCGCTCTGCATCTGCTCGTGGTGCATCTCTATGCTCTTCATCTCTCCTAGCACGCCTTTTCCTTCTCTTCCAGGAACAGCTATGATCTTATCTCCGACCTTGACGACGCCTGTCTCGACTCTTCCTACAGGGACGACGCCGATACCGGTGATGTTATAGACATCCTGGATAGGCAGTCTCAATGGAAGGGTTGTTGGCTTCTCAGGCTCAGTCAAGTTATCGATAGCCTCTAGCAAGGTTGGTCCTGAGTACCAAGGCATCTTATCTGATTTCTTGACAAGATTTTCTCCTATAAGAGCTGCTTCCGGCACAAACTGGATTTTTGCAGGATCATAACCGACACTCTTTAACAAAGTGGTCATGTCTTCCCTTATCTTATTGAATACTGCTTCTTCGTAGTTCTTCATGTCCATCTTGTTGATAGCCACTATCAGCTGGTTGACTCCAAGGGTCTTAGCCAAGAAGATGTGCTCTTTGGTCTGAGCCATGATACCGTCATTAGCTGCTACACAGATGACTCCTGCGTCAGCCTGGCTGGCTCCTGTGATCATGTTCTTGATGAAATCCTTGTGGCCTGGAGCATCGATTATGGTGAAATAGAACTTGTCTGTCTCAAACTTCTTATGAGCCAGGTCAATGGTGACTCCTCTTTCTCTCTCTTCTTTCAAGTTGTCCATGACAAAAGCGAACTCAAATCCTGATTTTCCTAGTTCTTTAGCTTTGTCCTTTAACTTTCTAAGTGCTTGCTCGTCGAGATTTCCTGAATCGTACATCATTCTACCTACTGTTGTTGACTTACCATGGTCTACGTGTCCGATGAACACGAGGTTAATGTGTGGTTTTTTCTTTGCCATCTTATTTCCTCCTTTTAACTCAATGTTTTGAGTATAAATCTGTTATTCCTGGGGAATAAATCCCCCTTTTTAAATGTTTTCCTTCATTCGAAGCAAAAGTTGTGCATTTTAATGCGTTGAGTTTTGTCTTTACTCCTCTGTCTTCAAGCCTTTCCTGCTTCTTAACTGCTTGATTATCTTCTGCTGCAGCTCGTTCGGCAATCTCTCGAAGCTCTGGTCTACAAGCGAGAAGTTTCCTCTTCCGCCAGTCGCGCTTCTCAATTCGCTGCTGATACCAAACATCTCTCCTACTGGCATCTTTCCAAGCACGACCACTGTTACGCCTTCCTGCTGCATGTCAAGCAGTTGTCCGCGCTTGTTTGCTATGAGCTTGCTGATCTCTCCCATGTAGTCTGATGGTGCTTCAAAGCGAAGGGTCTGCAAAGGCTCGAACAATAATGGTCCTGCATTGGCCATGGCCAATCTTATACCTTCTCTGACCGCCGGGTAGACCTGTCCTGGTCCTCTGTGGATCGCATCTTCGTGCAGCTTTATGTCGTCTATGATGACCTTTACTTTGATGCAAGGTTCTCTTGCCAAAGGACCTGCCTTCATTACGGCTTCGAACGTGTCCTGGATCATCTCTAGGACCTCTCCGATATGGACAACACCTCTTGTGCCGTCTACAAGTATGTTACCTTTGTAGATGTTTCTGACTTTCCTGGCCACTTTACCGTCCATGCCTGCTTCTTCAAGTTCTGCCCAAAGCTCTTGGTCTTTTTTCTTGATTCTTCCTTCATTGATCTTGCCTTCTTTGATAGCCTTGGCTAATTCATCTGTCACAGGCTCAACCTTGAAATAGAACTTGTTGTGCTTGTTAGGAGATTTTCCTTCCGAAGTACCCGGGCTTGGCCTGGTTATGGCTTCCCTGTATACGACGATCGGTGGACTGGTCGTTATCTGAACTCCTTTTTCCTTGACGATTCGGTTCTCTATAACTTCAAGATGCAATTCTCCCATACCGCTCATCAGGTGCTCTCCTGTCTCCTGGTTGATTTCAATCACTATGCTTGGATCTTCTTTAGAGACCTGCACAAGGACATCGATAAGTTTTGGAAGGTCAGATGGATTCTTTGCCTCGATAGCCTTGGTGATTACCGGCTCGAAAAGATGGGTTATCTTTTCGAAAGGTTCGACTTCTCCTATGGAGACTGTCTCTCCAGGATATGCGTTCTTCAATCCGCCGACACCTATGAAGTTTCCGCAGGGGACATTATCGACAATCTCTCTCTTGGCTCCGTTGTAGATATATATCTGCTGTGCTCTCAATGTTTGTTTTGCCCTGTTCAGGTAGACTGTGTCTCCTTTCTTTAGGGTTCCGGAGAACATCCTTCCTGCACTGATCTCTCCTGCTTGAGGATCTATGACAACTTTGGTTATGACCAACATCAAAGGACCTGTTGGGTCACATGAAAGCAAAGATTTTCCAAGAAGGGTCTCCTGGTCTCCGTGCCAGATCTTAGGAATCCTGTATCCCTGAGCCATGACCGGGTCTGGGTGATGCTTTATGACTGCATTCAGCAAGACTTCGTGGAGAGGCGCTTTTTTCCCTAGCTCTTTCCAGGTGTCATTGTTATAGGCATCTATTATGTCTTTGAAGCTTATGTTCTTTTTCTTCATGTAATCCAGGGACATGGCCCAATTATGGAATGCGCTTCCGAAGCATACAGAACCGTCCTGCACATTGACCTGCCATCTCTTCCCATATCCTTCTTCTGCTATTTCCATTATGAGCTTATTGACGTGTGCTATAACTTTCATGAACCTTTCCTGCATGGCTTCCGGAGTGAGCTGAAGCTCTTTCATGAGCCTATCTACTTTGTTGATGAAAAGGATGGGCCTTACTCTTTCTTTCAGAGCCTGCCTCAACACTGTCTCTGTCTGCGGCATGATGCCTTCGACAGCGCAGCACAAAACAACTCCGCCATCTGATGCTCTCATGGCTCTTGTCACGTCTCCACCAAAGTCGACATGTCCTGGAGTGTCCAAAAGGTTGATCAGGAATTCTTTTCCATCAACGGTGTGCACCATAGAGACAGATGCTGTATCGATTGTTATTCCACGCTCTCTCTCGTCATCGTGAAAATCTAAAGCAAGCTGTTTTCCAGCGAGCTCTTCGCTCATCATGCCTGCGCCTGCAAGCAAGTTATCTGATAATGTTGTTTTTCCATGGTCAATATGCGCACAGATAGCGATATTTCTTATCTGTTTTGGCATTTTCATAAGCCTCATGACCTTGTCAACCATCTTTTCTCCCATCATTAATCACCCTTATTCTCTTTCCTGTATAACAATGGCTCATCTATCCTCTGCCAGACATGCAATTCTTCTGGCTTGAACCAAAGCTTGATCTCTTGTTCTCCTATTTTAGGAGACTCTGAAGCATGTATCAAATTCTGAATCGGCCTGTTTGACTCGTCTCCAAGCTGGTATGTGTCAAAGGAATAATCTCCCCTGATAGTGCCTGGAGCTGCGTGCTCTGGACTTGTAGGACCTACAATCTTTCTCACATGCGCGACTGCGTTGTTGCCTTCAAGCACAATAGCCACTGTGGGACTCATGGAGATGTAGTCTATGAGCTGGTTCCTTATCCTGGTTCCGACTTCCAGCTCAGTCATGCCCATGTCTATGCCCTTGGCCTTGTAAGAGTCTACGCTCTTCTTGCCCACAGACTTGAGCCATTCCTCATCGTCGGTGTAATGCTTAGCGGCCAATGTTTTATCTGCATAAGTCATCTTCAACGCAACGATTTTTAGTCCGCACTTCTCGAATCGTTGGATTATCTCTCCGACAAGTGCTCTCTGCACCGAATCGGGCTTCAAAATGACCAATGTCTTTTCTATCATTTTTTAGTACCCCTTTTTATCTTATGAAATTCATCTGTCCATCTTGTGGTGTGGGATTTCCTCTTGAGTTTCAGGATGTTCTTCTCGCACTTGGATGAGCAGAAGTTCAATATCTTGGCATCTTTTTTTACATACATGATGCCTGTCCCTTTGGGGATGGTCTTTTTGCAAAAATCACATTTTGCCATTTTACACCTCCGATTGTTATGAGGAGATTCCGGAAACCTTTAGTTTCCCAGAACCTCTACTGGCTTCTTCCAGTCTTGTTCAATGGTCTGGCTTCTATCTCTGTCTCTCTCAGCATGAGCATGTCTCCGATCTGGACAGGGCCTCTGACGTTGCGTCTTAGTATCTTGTTCTGGTCCCTGCCTTCGAGGACTTTGCATCTTACCTGGGTCGCTTCTCCTCTTGTGCCTGTCCTGCCGATTACCTCTTCAACTCTGGCAGGGATAGCATAGGTGAAGGTGACTTTACCTTTTTCTTCTGCCATCTTAACCACTCTTCGCTAATTCTTTGATTATGTCTTTGGCTTCTCCTTCTTTGGTGATAGCCACTGCGCCTGTCGAAACTGGCAGTCCTGCTGCTGCACCAAGCTCTTCTTTGCTGGAGACTTCTGCATACACAATGCCCTTTTCTTTGCATAGCAAAGGCAGGTGCATGATTATCTCTGGCGGAGTCACGTCTTTGGCAGCCGCGACTAGTTTTGCAGTGCCTTTTTCAATAGCTTTGGTGACTTCGTTTGTGCCTTTCTTTATCTGTCCTGTTTTTCTTGCGAGTTCTATCGCTTCATATACTTGTTCTGACATTTTTATAACCTCCAATAGGTCTGAGATAACATTAAGAAGTTACCTCTTCAGCCATTACGGCCTCATTAGTCATTGGTAATCGGTTGGAGAAGCAATTCTTTTATAAATGTTTTGGAATAAATGTCCAGAACTAGTATACTTCTTAGGTTACTACTACTCTTCCTCTTCAATGGCCATGCTGTGGCACTGGGACTTGTGATTGCAGGTGGCACATCCCGAGCATACTGTGCAATTACTGCAGCCTACGCATTCTACTGCTAGAACTCCTGGTTTTGCCCGCTCCGGGTGGAAGCATCGGTCCATCAGTCTGTATTCGCACATTAGGTTCACCGCCAACGACAACGTTTTTTGTAATATGATATAGTAATGTCTATATTGGGATATTTAATATATAAACTTTTCGGTTGCGTAGCAACGAAAAGGCAAGGAACGAGCAAAGCGAGTGACAGAGTTTTCGGTTTCGAAAAACACTCTTATCTTACTCTTCTTTCCAGAAATCTAGGACTTTCTTGAAGTCTGTCTTGTCAAAGTCTAACCATAGTTTGTGCGAGAAATAGATCAGGCTCTTCCGGGAATCCCACTGCAACAGTCCAGAATACTTCCTAGAGCACTCTATTATTATGTCCGGCGGCGTGAAATAAGAGGAATACAGATTCTCCTTGATTGTGTCTTTATTGATGTCTTCTATCTCCATCTTGCCGGCAGTGATCCTCCGGGCTATCAAGCGCATCGCCGCCACTATCTCTGACTGGCCGTCATAGTGGATGCAGAAATTCAAGAAATACTTATCATAATGCTGGGTCTTCTCCATGACCTTCTTAAGGGCATCGACCAGCTCGACAGGCAGGTCAAACCAAGTCCCAATGATAAACACTCTCACCTGGTTTTTATGGATGGTCTTATCCTCTACAAGCTCTTTAAAAAACCTAGCCAAAGCAGCCCTCTGCTCGTCATTCTTGGTGCCTAGCTTTATGGTCAGGATTGGAAAATCATACTTCAGCTGATAGCTCATGAACTCCTTGATCCTGCAAATATGGAGCTTAACAGCATCTGACATGGACTTGTCATAGAGCTGGGTCCATCTCTTGAGCCTACTCGTGCTGACAGCCACATGCAGAAGCTTCTTCTCATTCTTTTTTCTGGTCGGCAAAATAGGTATTTTCATAACCAAGGGAATAGTAGAAAGCTTTATAAATTTTGCTTAGTTCAGAATCAAAAAGAGGACAATAAATGTTTTTCAACACACCTATACTGATTTTCGGGTTCATCATCGGTCTTGTAGGCCTTATCATAGGTTCATATACAGATCTCAGGACCAAAGAGGTGCCTGACTGGTTGAATTTCTCGTTGATTGCCGTCGGTGTCGGCATGGGAGTCTTCGCATCCATAATATATTGGAACATATCTTTTTTCCTAAACCATCTTATCGGATTGGCGATCGGAGTAGGCATCGGCTATTTCATGTACTACGCAGGACAATGGGGCGGCGGAGACAGCAAGATGATTATGGGATTGTCTGCCATAATAGGCTTCAACATATTTGACATGAACTTAACAATGCCATACGCCGCTTTCATCCTGAACATAATCGTGGTCGGAGCTGTCTACGGCATCGTGATAAGCATTTCCCTTGCCATAAAGCACAGGAAATCCTTCAGGCAAAAGTTCAAAGAGATCAGGACAAATAAAAAGATAATGCGATGGAGAAAGATTGTGCTTGTTGTCTGTATAATAGGTGTAATCATCAGCTTCTTCTCTCCATGGCCGCTGAACGTGTTCATCTTCGGCATCTTCGCCATAATATTCTTCATGTTTTATGTATGGCTCATAGGGATGGTCATAGAGAAGGCCTGTATGATAAAGAAAGTGCCTGTCAAAAGATTGACAGAGGGAGACTGGGTCTTGAAAGACGTCAAGGTGAACGGAAAGCTCATATGCGGCCCAAAAGACCTGGGAATAAAGAAAGAGCAGATCGCAAAATTAAAGAAACTTAAGGTGAAAGAGATCTGGGTAAAAGAAGGCATAGCTTTTGTGCCGAGCTTCCTCATAGCCTTTATCCTTACTTTCCTAATTGGCAACTGGCTTTTTTTCATTATCTAATATCCCTAATTTCTTGAAATAATGCCGTAAGATTATCAAGGCTGTTGCTACGCCCACAACGTTTCCCAGGAGCATCGCCGTCGCAATGGACAAGAACCCGTAGCCAAGGACAAATATGAATAGGTATGCAAGGGGAACAGCGGCAACCAACACCCTGATGACATTTATTATCAGGCCGGGCATGCCTTTGCCGATAGCCTGCAGGGTCCTTGAAGCTGCCATAGTGAAGACGACAAGAGGGAAAGTCCATACATATATCCTCATATAAGACGCTCCCCAAGATAACAATGTTGGATCATCAGTGAATATCCTGAGGAAGACTTCTGGAAAAAAGAAAAAGATGACCGCTATCACCAAAGTGAAAGCAAGGCCGATCTTTATGGCAAAAGACACTATGCCTTTCAGCAAATCGTATCTCTTGGCTCCGTAGAACATACCCACAAGGGTCATCAATGCAGTGGTGAATCCTACAATGGGCAAGAAAGCCAGACTGTCCAGCCTGAAAGTTATGCCTAAGGTAGCTACGTGTTCGATGCTGAAGCTGGCCGCAAACCTGTTCAAGAAAAGCACATACAAGGATACCATGACCATCATCAAGGTCGTCGGGATTCCGATGGAAAATATCTCTTTGATTACCTTAGTAGAATACCTGAAGCATTTCCTGCTCAAGCAAAGATAAGACTTTTTTTTCATATAATATATAGACAACATTAGGGCGAAGAAGAAAGAGATAGTGGTCGCCATTGCAGCCCCTTTGACTCCTAAACCCAACACATAGATGAATATCGGATCCAGAATTATGTTGATGACCAATGCAGTGATCTGAATCTTCATAGGTGTCTTGGTGTCGCCCTGGGCAATGAACATATTGATGAGCATGAAAGAAGGGAACATGAAGAATATCCCAACCAATACTATGGAAAAATAATCTGTGGCCATGGTCAAAGCTATGCCGCTTGCTCCTAAGACGCTGAACAACGGATCCAGAAGGAAGAAAGCTGCGAAAAAAATGATGACAGCAAGCCCTATTGATATCAGAATGCCGTGGATGGCAGTGTTCTCAGCTGATTTCTTGTCCTTCGCGCCTAAGAACCTGGATATCATAGACGCCATCCCTGTGCCGACGCCGGAATTTATGGAGAGTAGGATGAAAAAGATTGGAAATGAAAATGTTAAGGCAGCGATAGCCTCTGCTCCGATCCTTCCGACAAAGGCAGTGTCCACTATATTATATAATACCTGGACCAGCATGGCAATGACTACAGGATAAGCAAGTATGAACAAAGATTTCCTGGGGGATTTTATGAATTCATCTACCTTGTTTTTTGTCATTAGAAAAATGAAAATCCAAATATTTATAAAACTTTACTATTACTATCAAGGAATCCTTTCCAATTGTTTAAGCTGATAATTGTCTTCTTCATGCAGATCTGATATGATCTCTGATTCTTCCTGTATCTCTACAGTCTCAGGTTTTTCATCTTCAAACCCGATCTTCTTCGAGTGTTCTTCTAGTTTCAATAAGGCCGTGGCCATGTCATCATCAGATAATTTTAAAGGAGTCCACTGCAGGTTGATGTTATCCCCTTCTTTTCTCGCAACAATATCAATGGAAAAATGGTTCTCTGTCTGGCCGGCTGCAGTCCCGTTCTGCACCAGAATATTTGATCCTTGGGCATTCATGGTCTCGAACAAGATGGTGGATATCTTGTTGGCTGTTATGAACATCTTCTCCACTAATTTGTCAGGGACCTGCTCGATTATAGTGAAATGGTCGACAGGATATATCTTTAGATGGCCAAAGCTGGCAGGAAGTTCAGGTATGACTATCGCAATATCCTTGTCCTTGTAAAGGACATTCTTGTTCTGCTTTATCTCATCGCATGTCGGGCAGCTCATCTGTATAAATCCCTCATCTTGTCTAGATTGATGTCTTCTTCCTTGAGTTCGTCTTCGAACTCTTCTGGAAATTCTTCTTGAGTCTGTGGAGAAGACGCGCGCTCCACCACTTCCTGTTCTAATCTCGCACCTTTAGGAGTGAACAGTTCTTCAGGAATATCTGCTAGAGGAACTCCTGGCGCACCTCTTATCTCGCTTGGCCATTCTTCTTTTGGAACTGCACCAGGCTGCACTACAGGTGCTTCTTGCATAGGAACCCCTCCGAATTCTTGGTTGATCCTTGGCTGCAAAACACCTCTCAATTCATTCTGTTGTTCTGGAGTCAGCTTGTACTTCGGCAGCACCATGCCGATATTGTCTCCTTCTGTTCTTGGGATTACATGTATCATGAAGTGCGGCGCTTTCTGGCCTGCAACAACACCATTGGCAGCCATTATGGTCGTGCCTTGGGACTTGAAGCCTTTCAATTGGGCTTGAGAGATATACTTGGAAACTTTGAACATATAACCTATAAGGTCATCTGGCATCTGAGGAAGGATCTGATGATGATCCTTTGGCAACAACAAGACATGGCCTGGAGTGGCTGGGTTGATATCCAGGATGCCAAAGGTTTTCTCATCGCTGTATACTTTTTTAGAAGGTATCTGGCCCCCGATGATCTTGCAGAAGATGCAGTTCTTTTTCTGGATCTCTGCCAGTTGTTCAGGGCTCATGTTCTGCATTTCTTCAGGGGTTGGTTGGGGCATGGTTGTGTTCCTCTTTTCTCTTATTTAAATTTTTGCTATTTTCCACAACACTTCGAAATAGCTCCTATATGAGTCTGCGACTTCTTTGCTGTCAATTACAATGACGACGGGTATGTTAAACCATAACCATATCGATACTTTGTTGCCATAGATGTAGGTGGCTGTCGGGCTTTGGTATTCTTTCGGCAATATTCTTATCTTCGCGTCCTTGTGCTTGTGGAGTCTTTTGCCTTCTATTATTATATATCGTGATTTTGCATTTATCTTTTCTCTTTCTTTGGTGTAACGCTCGTGATAGATTGGGTCGAGGCGTCTTATGTTTAAGTTGTCTATTCCTATGCCGAGAATTTCATTTTTTGTCTTTTTGGTTTCTCTTATAGAGTCGAAAAGGACTGTGCGCATGCCTTCTTTGCCTTCATAGGTCTCTACAGAGATCATGCTTTTTGTTATCGGCGAGAGTTTTTTTAGCTGCGGTATTATGTTTAGGAGTTGTTGTTCTTTTTCTTCTAAGTCTTTTTTCAGGCCGTCTGCATAGTCTTTCAGTTTGTCTGGGTTTGTAGCCTGGAAGTGCTTCTTGCCTGATTTTATGACATAGCTAGCAAGGCCTTTATCGATTAATCTATCCAGTGCATCATAAACATTTGGGCGTTGTATCTGGAGCTGTCCTGCTACTTGTGAAGCTATCAGCGGGCCTGTCTTCAGCAACACAAGATAGGCTTCTTTCTCTGCCTTGGTGAGGCCTAGCTGTTCTAATACGTTCAAGTCCATGCTCATTTTTGGTTTCTCGACTATAAAAAGCTTTCGATTTTGTCGTATATTAAATATACAACATAGATTTATATACTTAATTACCCCCACTACACAGTAACGAAAATGGCCATACCTCGGACCTAAAAGAGGTGGAGATGAAAATGGAAGATCAAACACTTGAGGAAAAATTAAGAATACTAGTGGTTGAAGATAAGGCAGAAAATATTGCTGCCGCCAGAGCATATTTTGACACAAGAACAGATATTGAAGTGGATTACGCGGTTGATTTTGTGGAGGCACATAAACTTCTTTTAACATCTACGAGAAGTAGAAAGTATGACGGTGCCCTAATAGATTGCTTCTTCCCGCATTCTTCACACACTAACATTCGACATGAGTATATAAATGAGCTACTTCATGTTGCAATAAGTGCCTATGTGGAAGAAGAAGGTTTGAGCGAATACCCCAAATGGAAAGGCCTCGCTAAAGAATATTATTTTAGACTCCGAGATGCAATGTATAACTCAGAGAGTAATCAACCCCTTGGTATTTTATTAGCAGATAAGACATATAGAGAAGGCATTCCATTCCGCTTAGTCACTTCAGAAGGTCATCACGGATATCTCGTTGATAGTGTATGTACGTACCAACGTTGGATGGGTTGGCCAGAAATAGTAGATGACGCATATGGGAAAAAAGATACGGCAGATTTTTGGAAAAAAGCATATGAAGATGAACTCGCATACTCCATAAAATTCTTGCAAGAGGAAAGAAAGCGTATAGAAAGGGATATCCACGAAGATTCTACAAACCCTGAAGAGAAATGATGCATAAACTTTTTTATTTTATAATTATACGCCTCCCAAGAGCAACATTTATATATAACCTCGCCAACAATTCAGAATATAATGTATCACGGAATGGATGTAAAAGAGGTGTTTAAGGAGTTAGGTTCTTCTTCAAATGGTCTGTCTGATTCTGAAGCAAAGAAACGGTTGGAGAAATACGGCCTGAACCAGCTGAAAGAAGAGAAACTTCGGAGCAGATGGTTCATCTTTCTTGATCAGTTCAAGAGCTTCATTGTCTATATATTGATAGCTGCAGTGGTCATCTCTGCCATCCTCGGAGAAGTGACTGATGTCTGGCTCATCATAGTCATACTTATATTGAACGCAATCATCGGCTTTGTGCAGGAGAATAAGGCGCAGAATGCGATCGCTGCCCTGAAAAAAATGACCAGCCTCAAGACTGTTGTCAAGAGGAACGGAGAAAAAATCATCATCGATGCAAAAGAAGTCGTGCCCGGAGACATATTGCTGCTTGAGACAGGAGAGAAGATTCCCGCAGATGCAAGGCTCTTTGAAGTCGACAATTTAGAGACCCAAGAAGCTACTCTCACAGGCGAATCAATGCCTGTATGTAAGATCATCAACAAGGTTGACAAGAAAGCGACTCTTGGAGACCAGAAAAACATTGTCTTTTCAGGCACCATCATAACCAAAGGAAGAGGAAAAGCTATTATTGTCAGGACAGGTATGCAGAGTGAGATAGGAAAAATCGCCAGCTTCATACAAAAGACAGAGGATGAGAAAACACCTATGCAGAAGAAGCTGGAAAACTTCGGCAAGTGGCTAGGCATAATCATCATGGGCATATGCGCAGTCGTCTTCTTGATAGGATGGCTGCGAGGCGGCGAAGTCATGGAGATGCTCTTGGTGGCTGTATCGCTAGCAGTAGCCGCCATACCTGTAGGATTGCCTGCAGTCATAACCATCACATTAGCTATAGGTGTGCAGAAGATGATCAAGAAACATGCCTTGGTAAGGACTTTGCCAAGCATAGAGAGCCTTGGCTCTGTCACAGTCATATGCACAGACAAAACAGGCACTCTCACCAAGAACGAGATGACTGTCACCAAGGTCTTCAACAACAACGAATTGATATCTGTTACTGGAACAGGCTATTCTCCTAAAGGAGGGTTCAGCAGGATGCCTGATGAATTATTGCTGAGAGCCGGAGCGCTGTGCAACAATTCTGCTCTTGAATTTCAGGACAAGGAGTGGAAAATCATCGGCGACCCTACTGAAGCGAGTCTCTTGACTCTCGCAAGGAAAGGAAGTCTGGATGAAAATAAGCTGAGAAAAAAGAGCAAAAAGCTTTTTGAGATCCAATTCGACAGCAAAAGGAAAATGATGACTGTGATAAGGCAGGAAGGAAACAAAAAGATTGCCTATTCCAAAGGAGCATTGTCTGTCATGCTCTCAAAATTCTCCAAGATAAGGATTGATGGTAAAGAAAGGACTATCACTGCCAAGGATAAGAAATTGATTATGGAGCAGGAATCCAAGTTCATGGATCAGGCCCTCAGGGTGTTGGCAGTCGCTTACAGGGATATCTCTAAGCTGAAAAAATATGATGAGAATGTAGTCGAGAAAGACCTTGTATTCCTGGGTTTGGTTGGGATGATTGATCCTCCTAGGAGCGAAGTCAAGGATGCCATCGCCCTTTGTAAGCAGGCAGGCATTAAGGTAGTGATGATAACAGGGGATTCTAAGGGAACTGCTGCAGCGATCGCAAGGGAGCTTGGCATAACAGGCAAGGTCGTCGAGGGCAGGGATTTGGAGAACATAAACCTGGATGAAGAGGTTGAGAACATAGGTATCTATGCCCGTGTGAATCCGGAGCATAAGATGCAAATCGTAGAGGCGTTCACAAAGAAAGGCGAGATTGTCGCGATGACAGGTGACGGAGTGAATGATGCGCCAGCTTTGAAGAGAGCGCACATTGGCATCGCTATGGGCATAACAGGGACAGATGTTGCTAAAGAAGCGAGCGATATGATCCTGACCGATGACAAGTTTACAAGCATAGTGGGAGCTGTCGAAGAAGGTAGAGGGATATATAATAATACTAAGAAGTTCATAAATTTCATGTTGAGCACCAATATGGGTGAGATATTGCTGTTGTTCTTTGCCATGATAATCGGTTTCAGGAATCCTGAAGGAACTTTTGTAGTTCCTTTGCTAGCTGTCCAGATACTTTGGCTGAATCTGGTGACTGATGGTTTACCAGCAGTTGCTCTAGGAGTCGATCCTGTGAAGAAAGACATCATGATGGATAAGCCCAGGAATCCGAAAGAGCACATAATAACAAAGAGCATGGCAGGCAGCATAATCTGGCTGGGAGTCCTGATAGCTGCAGCTTGTCTTTACATCTTTGATTATGGGTTGAAGTTTGGAGATGCGCATGCAAGGACTCTTGTCTTGACATTATTAGTGATGGTAGAAATAACCCAGATAACCCTTATAAGGAACAAATACCACACTAGGTTCTTCTCCAACATCTGGCTGTGGTTGGCGATTCTGTTAAGCATCATTTTGCAGCTGGCCATAATCTATACGCCTATCAACAAGCTCTTCAAATTGGTCCCGCTCAGCATGATTGACTGGGCGTGGATTGTTGGATTAGTGGCAGGCATATATGTTTTGGGATGGATTGGGCATCGAATTATCAAAGTGGTTACTAAGCAGGCTGATTAGAATAGTTTTAAAAAGCCCTGCTGATTCTTGTTTCTTATGGAAGAATACATCAAAGAATTGATTGAAATCATAAAGGAGAAGGAGCCATCTTTGGAAGAGTTGGCCAAACTTAAGATAAAACTGAGCAAGAAGCATCGCATCAGACACATTCCTACTAACATCGAGATTCTTGTGAAGTGCAAGGATTTGGATAGGACTTTCTTGAAGAAGCATCTCGTCACCAAGCCAGTTCGGACTATGAGCGGGGTTGCTGTTGTTGCCATCATGACCAAACCTATCAAGTGTCCCCATGGCAAGTGTACGATGTGCCCTGGAGGAGTTGATTCTGTTTTTGGCGATGTGCCTCAAAGTTATACTGGGAAAGAGCCTGCGACGCGAAGAGCTATACGAAACAAGTTTGATCCTTATATGCAGATCTTCAATCGTCTTGAGCAGTATGTTCTGCTAGGGCAGAGCCCTGACAAAGTAGAACTGATTATCATGGGCGGGACGTTCCCGAGTTTTCCTAAGAAGTATAGGGATGACTTTGTTAAGTATTCCTTCAAGGCGATGAACGATTTTTCAGGTTTTTTCTTCCCAAAGGGCGAACTGCACCTTGGCAGGTTCAAAAAATTCTTTGAGTTGCCTGGGCAAGTGAAGGATCCTGAGCGAACAAGGAAAATCCAGAAAAAAATCATGGAGATGAAGAAGAAAAACATTGCAGGCCTGGAAAAAGAGCAGAAAAGAAACGAGAAAGCACAAGTCAAATGCGTAGGGCTCACCATTGAGACAAGACCAGACTATGGAATGTTAAAAGATGGCAATGAGATGCTGCGCCTGGGAGCGACGCGCGTTGAACTAGGGATTCAGAGCGTGTACAACGATGCCCTGAAAAAAATTGAGCGAGGACACACAGTAGAAGATTCTATCGATTCTATCAGAATTTTAAAGGATCTTGGCTTCAAGCTGAACTTCCATTATATGCTTGGAATGCCTGGCGTCTCAAAATCCAAAGATATCTCTGGTTTGACCAGGCTGTTCTCTAATCATGACTTCAGGCCAGATATGCTAAAGATCTATCCTTTAATGGTGCTTCGTGGGACAAAATTATATAACGAATATAAGAAAGGGAAATTTAAGCCGGTCACTACAAAGCAAGCCGCAGAAATCGTAATTGCTTTGAAGAGCATTGTCCCGAAGTATGTCAGGATCATGAGGGTACAGAGGGATATCCCAACCTATATGACAGAGTCTGGTGTTGACCGGACCAATCTGCGGCAATACGTCCATGAATTGATGAAGAAGGAAGACATAAGATGCAACTGCATAAGATGCCGCGAGATAGGGAAAGAAGAGATCAAAGGCAGGA
>JBDRIN010000079.1:0-2651 GCA_043815805.1 archaeon
ATGGAAGATGATTTTATCCCCGATATTGTGGTCGTTGATTATGCCGACATTCTGAAGCCTAGCAGCTATGCAAGCAAAGAAAAACGATTAGAAGTAATTGACGACATTTGGAAAAACCTGGCTAGACTTGCAGGAGAAAAACATTGCATTGTTATTACGGGGTCTCAAGGGAACAGAGGTTCTCTTAACAAAGATCAGATGGAAGAAGGAGACGTTGCAGAGTGGATAGGCAAGCTTGCTCACGTTGATGTTTTCGTCACCCTCAATCAGAATTCTACAGAAAAGAAAATGGGGATGGTGAGGATGTCTGTTTTGGAACATAGACATAAAGACTTCAATCCTGATCAAAATGTTATTGTATTGCAGAAACTTGATGCAGGACAGCCTTTATTAGATTCAGAGTATGAAAAATAAGTGCAAAAAATTAAAGGGATAGTGTATAGTATTAATAGAAAGGATTGATATGGAGAGTGATTGGGGAGCCAAAGAGGGAACACAAATGTTCATCCTTGATGGAATGTTTAAAGAAGGAGGACACACTCTTCAGGAAATGGCTAAAGCTTGCAATTCTTCTATTAAAAGGGTTCGTTCTAGTATGTATTCACGAAGTCAGAAATATAACTTTTCTTTTGTTAATAATTGTGGTAGATATTATATCAGAGAAAACAAACTAAAAGAAAAACGAGAACCTATAAAGATTATGAAAGGATTTGATTTGTGATTACTATCGAAAATGAGATACAGGATATTGATTCATTTGTTGAGTGTGAACTATGCAAAAAGAAATTTAGAACTGTAACAAATACTCATTTATGGAAAGAACACAAAATTACTTTGGATGAATATGAAGAGAAATTTCCTGAAGCAATAACTTGGTCGAAAAACTCACGAAAAGCTTGTAGTAAATCAACAAAAGGAAGAACTTATGAGCAGATTTATGGAGAAGAAAAAGCAGAAGAATTAAAAAAAGAAAAATCTTCTTTGACTAAAAAGCAAATGGAAGATCCTGAACAAAGAAAAATCCGAAGCGATTTATTTACAGGGAGAGCGGTAACCAATAAAACAAGAAGAAAAATGTCTGAGGTTAGAAAAAAACTATATGAAGATTCCCCCAGAAAATATTCATACCGACAAAGAGCTTTAGATTACTACGGTCCTGTTTGTATGAATTGTGGGTTTGAACCGAATGAAGATTCCGAAAGTGTTGTTCATCATATAGATTTTAAAAACACAAGCTCCCCTTTAGGAAACCATGAAATTGAGAATTTAAGGGTTTTGTGTAAGTCTTGTCATGCAAAGTTACACGTTTGTTTGGACAAAACTGTAAAGGGATTTACAGGGATACCTAGAATAGAAAAAAGTATTTATTCTTTGCTTTCATCTTTGGGAAAAGAATTTCAAATAGATTTGAACGATGGTAATTTTACAGATACCCCTAATAGAATCTCAAGAATGTATCTTGAAATTTTATCAGGATCAGTAGACACTAAAAAACAAATTGAGGATGTTCTTTCTTCAAAGTTTCCTTCTAAGGGATTCGATGAGATGATTTTATTAAAAGGAGTGAAAACCTTTTCTCTTTGCCCCCATCATTTGCTCCCCGCAGAATATGATATAAATATCGCATATTTACCTTCCGAAGAAGGTTTTGTTTTAGGATTATCAAAATTAGCCAGGATTTGTAATATTTTATCATCTCGACTTGTTCTTCAAGAAGTGTTGACTATGGAAATAGGAAATGCTCTTGAAAACATAAACCCAAAAGGAGTAGCTGTTCTTGTAAAAGGGCAACACATGTGCGTCCGAATGAGAGGAATAAAATCTACAAATAGTGAATTTATTACTTCTTATACTTCAGGAGCGTTTAGAGAAAATGCCTCTACTAGAAGTGAATTTTTTAGTGCTATAAAATAGAAAGGAGAAAAATGAAGCGAATAATATTCATCCCGATAGAGCCATTAATTGAGCGTTATTCTGCGAACTGGTTACGTTGGTTCCCGAAAGAATTTGACAGACTAGGAATAAACTATGTGATGATAAATCCTAGACCACTATCTGATAAAATCAGAGACGGCAGCTTTCTTGATATAAGTGGCACTCATTACTATAAAGCAATGCAGCTGGCTGAGATAAGTAGAATGATATATAACTATCAAATTACAGATAACGATGTTTTTTTCATAGCAGATGCTTGGTATTCTGGCATTGAAGCTCTTGCTTATATGAGAGATGGCTTAGGATTAGATTTTAAAATAGCAGGTATCTTGTTTGCAGGAACGTATGATCCTAACGATTTCTTAACTAAGAAAGGAATGGAGTATTGGGGAAAAGACTTAGAGAATTCTTGGTTGAGAATCTACGATAAGATTTTTGTTGGTTCTGATTTTCACAAGAGATTGATATGTTCTACAAGAGACGCTGACCCTAAGAAGATTTCTGTCGTAGGGCATCCTAGCTACTATGAAGGAACTCACTGTGAGAAAGAGAACATTATTGTATTCCCCCATCGTCTTGATGAAGAAAAGAATCCTCATTTGTTTGATAGTCTTTCTGTTATGGTAGAAGAAAGCTTTCCTGATTGGAAGTGTATCAAGACAAAAGAAGTTTGCAAAACAAAACAAGAGTATCTTGACCTACTCGAAAGGGCAAAG
>JBDRIN010000080.1:0-26885 GCA_043815805.1 archaeon
TGGCCATCCATCCCGCTAGAAGGATCCCGCCATTCTGCCAGACCATTTACGTCTGTCGATGTAAGCACCTTGCCATCTGCAGGACTTCCTCCTTCGATTTGAATTTGGTTCTTTACCTGAACCGTACCTCCATCAGTAACCACTAATCTTGGCGTACCATCGTCAGTCACTATAGATATACCACTAGCATCATCCGCTCGGATCATATAATCCACCACGAGGGTGCCTTCAACATGCAACTTTGAGTTAGCATCAGGAGTAGTAGTTCCAACTCCGACTCTCTCATTGCTATCGATTGTGATGGCACGGGCATCAGACTGATCATAAATCCCGCCTGGCTGTATGGCTGTAGCAGACGCGTATCTCGGCACAACATACTGAATTCCGCCACTTAGGCCTGTCTGTGGTATCTCCCAAGTTGCATAACCTTGAGCATTAGATGTCAGAACTCGGTTGAGTGCAGCGCCATTCCTGAACCTTACGGACCCCGCAACATCCAAGTCAGCGGTTGGGGGATCATCTGCCACTCCGATGCCGAGATTGCCCAAGATCCATTGATCAGCAACAACCCTGAGGTCATTTCCGACCTGGACTTTATATCCAAAATCCCAGACATCAGCGTCATCACAGGCACCATCACAAGGAGCTAACCCAGGCCCGATATCACTCAGGGGATGCCCTGGATCAGGAGCAGCGGTCACAATACCAATAAGCAAAATCAACATAAACGATAAAATAATGATTTTTTTCATTCTATCACACCTTTTTCAATTATCATGAAGCCAGCCGTTCGCAACTAGCCTTCAGAGACTCAGTCTCTATCTGGGCACATATCAAAGGATCTTTCTCCAATATTGCCTGGTTCAACAGTTCCTCTTCAGGGTTGGGCTCTGTCTTAGGCTGAGGCTGGGCCACCCTTTCACAATTATCCCTGGTTGCCTCATATACTATGAGCTCACATAACTGGGGATTCTTCTCCAAAATTGCCTGGTTCAGATACTCCGAATCCCTCTTTTCCAGCTCTGTAGGCTCTTGGGTATCCCTATTCGCCAAAGCCTCACAGTTCACCCTCAAGCTCTCTGCGCTTATGTACTCGCAGTAAGCATCATCTTTGTGCAAAGCTGCAAGATTCAGAAGCTCATCATCGCTGTAATCTTCAGCATTTATAGGCTTTCCATCCGGGCCATCACTAGACTCAGGACTATAAAGCAACAAGAGCAATATCACGATCAGGATGATTATCGCAATCACCAGATACCTTATTATCTTAGTTTCTTTCCTGACTGCTTTGATATCCTCCTCGACAGTTATCTGATCATAGCCCTGGCTCACTAGAGCCTTCTTGATAGAATAAGGCTTCATGCCTTTCCTTAACTCTTTTTTTATGAATTTTCTGGTGTCAGGCTTCAAACTAACCAACCCTCTTTTTATATTCAAATCCTGATAAAGGTGATTTAAATACTTTTCTATTAATCCTAGACAATTAAAGAAAAAATTTATATAGAAGTAACAGCACATTATTTAAAAAGAGGGTGAATGATGCAAAAATATCTATTTATCACCATAATCATAGTGCTCATAGTTCTATCTGGATGCACTGGCGATACGTCTGATGATGATATAACAACAGATGATACACCGACGGACGATGTCTCGACAGATGATCAAAATACTGAAATAACTCCCCAACAAGAATATGCCATAAACCTAAATCAGGCCCAATCCATATTGAACCAGGCAGTGCAAGCGCTCGACGAGACCATATGTGAACAGATAGAACTGGAAGACATAAAACTCTCTTGCGGCCAGAAAGTGATGAGCACAAAAGCTTTGAAATACGAGAGCGAAAGATTATGCAATAAGCTTCTGAACGAGATGGAAAGGACAGGCTGCCTTGACTCGGTCTATTTCAAAAAAGCAAACAACGAACAGGACTCAAGCTATTGCGCCAAGATAACAAATGTTAACCTGAAAAGAACATGCGAAGGCAACCTAAGATGAAAAAACTATTCATACTCGGACTGATCATTCTATCCATCGCAGTCCTTGTGAGCGCCTATGAACCCGGAGTCAGGATCTGCGGAGTAGAATACAACTGCTCCCCACTAAGCGACACTGTCTGCCCCATGGACTTCGGAGCAGACTGTAATTATATTTATTGTGACTGGGACTGCTGGTTATTGTCATATTATGCACCTGCATCAGAATGCCCATGTGTGCTTGGAGGAGACCTCTGGATACCAACTTACGGCTGCTGCGGAGACCAAGCAGACGAAGACAATCCCTGGCTTCCTTCAGAGACACGATGCTTAGATAATGTCGACGATGACTGCAACGGAGACATAGACTGCGAGGATTATGCTGTTGGTGGGGAATGTCCTCCACCAGCCTGCGGCAACTGCCGAAGCGCTGTCTGTAATCATGTCAACTATGACTGGGAACTCACTCAAATCGATTGCACCCCAGCATGCTGTGTCTTTGAAAGCCCACAATACTGCGCTGATTGTACTCATTGCGGAGATGGATCATGCAACTGCGGAGAAGACTGGTCAACCTGCCTCGGTGATTGTCCAGTAGCCTGCATACCAGGAACATGGACAGACTGTCCAATGCAGCTGGGAGTCTGTGCAGGATCCCAGCAACAATGTGACGCTACAGGAAACTGGCCAGGCTGCGATGAAAATAATTATAATTCTTCAGGAAATTTCCAATGGGCACCAGAATACTGGTGCGACGCATTAGACAATGACTGCAATGGCTTTGTCGACGAGCGATGCGACAGCGACTTAGACAGGTTCTGCGATGACTTCGGCGGCCTTAATGATACAGATGTTATCATAATCGAAGGAACCATCTTCCCAGACAATTGCGGACCTCTTCCAAATTCCTGCTGCAACAAGACAGACGCAACAGATTCTTCCACTATCGACGCGACAGATGATTGCAACGATGCAAATCCTTTGATAAATCCAGACGGGACAGAATGGTGCGGTGACAATGAAGATTATAATTGCGATGGAGAAGACGATGATTTCGGAGAAGGGCTTCCCTGTGGCATCATCCCCTGCGATGGAAACAACGTGTGCAACGGATTCTGGGAAGTCTACTGCAACTCCAACGGCACAGACTGTGGGGGAGCACTGAAATGCTGCCTATGCAACGAGACAGGAGAGACAGAATACGACGAGACACAGGATACAGACTGCGGGTCAACACCTTGCCCTGTTGATGATTGTGTACTTGGTCTCTGCGGCGACATAGAGGCAGTGGATTACCCGATAGATGTCTCCCATGAATGCCAAGCACTGGACACTTGCCTTATCAATACATGTGAGGATGCAAGCGGATGTACAGGAGATGCTGACTTAGACACCTGGGCAAGCAACATAACATATAACAATTGCAGAGACTGCGATGATACAACTTTCAACGACCCTCCTGGATGCCCCGGAGGCGTCGGCGGATGCGACTTTGCCTTTGCAGGTTGCGCTGTCTGCACCTTCCCTGGCTCGCCTTATGAAGTCTTTGGGGATGGAATAGACACCAACTGCGATGGAGCAGACGATCCTCCAACGACATGTGTCGATGATGACAAAGACGGATACGGAGTCTGCCCAAGTTGCGGCGGAGTAGTAGGATGCCTCTATGAAGGTCATGACTGTGATGATAACACAGCAGGAGAGCCTCCTATCTGTCTGAACCTAGATGATCCAGCAATAGATATTTGCAACCAATCATCGATAATGTGCGCTTTCTGCATCAACCCAGGAGTGGACGAGACATATGACAACATAAATCCAAGTAACATAATCAATTACTGCTATGACACCCAAAACAATGACTGTGACATCGATGGTGCAGACTACAGGGATCCTGGCTGCAGGGCCATAGTGTACGGCTACATAACCAACCTTTTCACCGAAGAACCGATAGCAGGAGCGATGGTGACTGCATATCATGATGGACCAAGACCCAACATAACAGATCCTTTGAGTAATATGATGACTGGATACTACAACCTAACCACTTTCGCTGGCAAATATTTCTTCCAGGCAACAAGAGACAGCTATTTCCCCCAGCTGAAAGAAAAGACAGTCCTGGGCCATGAAGCCAGAACACAGCTCAATTTCTCATTGACACCAGGAATCTGCTCAGCTGACTGCACAGATTATCACGGATGGTGCGCTGACTGTTGGGGATACCAAGACCCAGCTACAGGAGAGACATGCGAATACTATGACCAACAGGCATACGATTTCTGCTTAGGCCAGGACCTGGGAACAGTCATCGTCTACAACATATCAACCACACAGGTCTGCTATCTTGACTGCTGCGAAGGACGGCCTAAATGCATGGAAAGGCTGCCTGTCAATGTCACAGGCAACGTAGAGGACCTTTTCAAGAGGACCCTCATACTGAAGTATCTCGGAAGGCCTATCAAACTCAACATATTAGTATGGGAATGAAAATGAAAAAAAGAGGCGCGTATTTTTTTGTGATAGATGTATTTGTAGCCAGCTCCATTGTCATACTAGCCCTTATCCTAATCTTTAACTTCTTCTTGAAAAAACCAGAGATAGAACAGCCGCGGCTCTACGCAGACGACTTCATGGGTTTCCTTTTGACTACCGAAGTGAGGGAGTTCCAGAACGACTACAAATGGAACTTGACTCAGAACGGCACCATCACCAATACCCACCAATCCTTATTTGACCAGATCATGGAGTTCCATAATAACAGCAGAGACAGGATAGCCTTCAAGTTCATACATAACATGACCAAAGGGCTCATCCCGAACCATCTCGGCATAGAATATACCATAAACAATGAATCAATATACAATAGAAGCCTGACCACACGCAACACGTCGAGCTTCCTGCTATCATCCAAGAAGATAGGCTTCTTGAGGACCAACAGGACCAAGTTATACGGGCCTGTGGTCTGCGAGGTACAAATATGGGATTGAACAAAAAAGCCATAATATTCACATTCATCGGTATCTTGGTAGTTGCATTGTTCAGCGTTATATTCCTGGCGAGGTACGAGTCTCCTATAGACCGGAAAAACGATGTAATAAGGGTAAGGGTCCAGCGGCTCAACGAGTTTGTAGAAGATTTCGAGGTCTATTCTGAAAACACCCTCAGCGTGGTCAGCATAAAGGCTATCGAAGGCATACTTTGGGATATAGACGAACGTAATGATTCAATCTACAACTTTGAGCAGGCATTTATTGAATGCACCCTGAACGGAACCCTGGGAAACGGCGATAGAGACTGCCCCAACATGCCCGGCAACACGCTTGCTGATTGGTTTGACAAGATCCACAAGATTGCCAATGACAAGCTATTCATAAACTTCACTTACTCATTTGAGAATCTTAGCATAAGCCAGACCCAGTACTGGTATCTAGATGTCTCACTTGACCTGAAGTATTCTATCAATGACACCTATGCAAGCTGGGGAGTCGCCAAGAGCCTGGAAACTGATGTGTCTATCGAAGGCTTCAGAGATCCATTGTATCTTATCAACGGAAGCACAGAAAATATCATAACACGCAACGATGTGATAGGGATAGGACAAAACATCACCATGTTCGAAGAATTCATAGAAGAAGGCCAATATAGGGTTTCGCGATCATCTGACAGCCCGAGTTTCTGGATGAGGATGGAAGGAGAGACCAGCGAATCAGACGGCGCAGGCATATTCTCGCTAGTGAACCCGAAAGATTTCAACAATGACACTAACAGGTCATACGTAGACTTCCTGTTCTTCAATGCAACCAAGTTCAAGTGCGGACAGGGACAGGTCTATGCAATAAATGACCTATCTACCCCTTACACCAAATTGAAGATTGACCTTGATCATGCCCAGGAATTCCAGTTCAATTTCACCCAATTAAATGACACCTGTTAAGGAATAAAATCACTAACCACTCGCGAATACTAAACAAAGTTTAAATAAGCTCTTCTCAACATGATTTGCTATGGTAGATGAGACTATAAAGACAGGCGTAGATGAGCTTATAGAACTTCTGAAGAACACAGAAAAGATCGCTCTCAGAGATGCTGCTAAAAAGCTTAATGTACCTATGAACATAATGCAGTCATGGGTTGATTTTCTCGTCGAAGAAAAGATAGTCGGAGTAGAATACAAATTCACCAAGCCATTCATCTACCTGAACACAGAGAAACGGAACATAAAACCAGAAGTGATGGACGAAGAGAGGGTCTCGCTGGACCTTTTCAAGGAAGATTTCCGGCTCAAAGCGATAAGAAAGAACATACCAGAACAGATGATAGAGACCTTGTGGGTCAACCATCTTGTCAACGAAGTAGAGCGGCTCAGGGCCTTTTTCTTTAAAGAGACAAGGAAAAGGGAGCTCAGCAACATAGAAGTTTTGTGGAGCCGATACAAAAAAAATATAATGTCAACATAGAATGGAACTAATCAAATTTTTGGAACAGGACATGATGAGCTTTCTGGACCTGGAAGTTCAGATGAGAAAGAGCCATATCAGCAGAATAAGAGAGGAAGAATTCCAGATCTTTGACCTCAACAGGGATTATTCTAAAGAAGTCACAGAGGCTCTGGAAGTAGACAATGTTAACAAGGCCCAGAAGACCCTGCGTGAGGTGAAGCAGCTCTACAACAAAATAGCCGAGAACACAGAAGCAAAGAAAAAGGCCTATAGTATCCTGGAAGAGCTCTACAACAAGACAAAAGAATATATACAGGCGCAAGAAGGGGCCTCAAACCTGGCAGATGAGATCAAGGACCTGGAAAAAGTTGGATTGTTCGGGACAGCAGCACCAGAAAGTATCCTGACGCAAGCTAAGCAAAGAACAGTTGTCCAAGAACCCTCCTTGCCTGTTGAAGCGGAAAAACCCACAAGAGCAAGATTCCTGGCAGAACAGCCAGTCATCAACATAAACATCTATGGAGATGCCGGAAAAGACAAATCCTTCTTCTCCGACGAGAAAAAATTGGAAGGAGAAGAAGACTACCTGAGAAAAAAGGTCAAGGAGGAGATCGGAAGGCTTGGAGAGATGCTGAACTCAAAAGAGCGTCTGCCAGTATTTTCGAAAAAAGGAAAGGTGCCAGAACCCTGGAAGAAGGGAGAAAAGAAAACAGGAGAAAGGAGACCAGAAAATAGGATAAATGAAAAGAAATCTGAAGAGATGAGCGAAGAGGAGAGGAAGCTTATCGAATCGCGGCGCGGAATAAACCGGGGTCTAGAATCCTTATACAATGCGCTGAGAAGCAAAGACGTCGGCAAGGCAAAACAGGAATATATGGCACTCAAGAAGTTTATTGATGTCTTCCCCTTTAAGGATCAAGAAGAGAAAGAAGGAATCCTGACGGATATGGTTGCTCTCAGAGACCAGATAAGGAACCTCGAGAACTACCAAAGAGAGAAGGAAGAAGTGAAAAAAGAAAGGAAGAAGGAAGAAGTGAAGAACGAGATAGAGGCGAGAAAGCTCAAAGAAGTCAACGAGATCATAAAGGATGTGGAGCGTTGTGTGAAAGAAAAACAGCTTCACAGGGTAAACTTCCTCTATTTAGAGGCAAAACATCAGCTTGAAAAGATAAAAGACAAAAAGAGCAAGTCGGACATCATAGAACGCCTCGAAAAACTGCGGCACAAGGTCCTGCTGCAGAAGATAAGCGAGAAGGTCAAAGAAGATGTGGCACCTCTCAAAAAAGAGATAAGCGAACTGAAGAAAAAAAGAAAGATGCCGAAAGAACTTGACCCAAGCAGAGAGATGTACAAGCAAGGCCTCAAAGAACTATATCACGGAAGCAAGGACGAAGCGGCAAAGCTGTTCAAGAAGGCGCTTGAGATAAATCCGGATTATGTGGCAGCAAGAATACGGCTAAAACAAGCATCAGGTGAAGCATAATGGCAGAAATGCAAGACAGGAACCTCATAGACAAGTACAACCTCAACATGAACAACATCATAGTAGAGATAAAAATCATGTTCATAGAAGACAGGCCAGTGCCTAAATACACAGTCTCCATCACAAACATATCTGACACCACTAAGATAATCCTAGAGAAGATAAGGGACGAATTCATCTCAAAACTCAACTTTGAAGATATAGAAAAGAGCGAGAAAAAGGAGATTGAAGACATAAGGAAAAGGTTCCAGAACGAGATTAAGAGCCTGATCAAGAAATACTTCCCTAAGACAGACCAGAAGACCACGGACATGCTCGTGAATTATCTTCTTGAAGAGAACCTGGGACTGGGAAAGATAGAGATTCTGCTTCGGGACCCTAACCTGGAAGAAATCGTGATAAACAACCATCTGGAGCCTGTCTGGGTGTACCATAAGAAGCATGGATGGCTGGAGACCAATATACGGCTGTTTACAGAATCAAAGATAAGGCACTACGCAACCATAATAGGAAGGGATATTGGAAAGGAGATAACCAACCTGAACCCTTTGATGGATGCTCATCTACTAACAGGAGATAGGGTCAATGCGACTCTAAACCCTATCTCTACCAAAGGCAACACCATAACCATAAGGAAGTTTGCTCAGGATCCCTGGACCATAACCAAATTCATCAAGGAAGGCACCTTATCGATAAGTTCAGCAGCATTGATATGGCTGGCTGTACAGAACGAACTCTCTGTCATAATCACAGGGGGCACCGGCTCAGGTAAGACCTCTATGCTGAATGTCATAAGCAACTTCCTTCCTTCAAACCAACGAGTGATATCTATAGAAGACACGCGGGAGCTTGTCCTTCCAAAGACCCTGCATTGGGTCCCGCTGGAGACACGGCTTCCTAACCCCGAGGGCAAAGGAGGCATAACCATGCTTGACCTTCTGGTGAACTCTCTGAGAATGAGACCTGACAGGATAATCGTCGGTGAGATAAGGAGAGAGAAAGAAGCACAGGTCCTGTTGGAAGCGATGCATACAGGCCACTCTGTCTACTCTACAGTGCATGCAAACAATGCTGACGAAGTTATTACAAGGCTTACCAATCCGCCTATCAACGTGCCGAAACCGATGCTTTCTGCTTTGTCTTTGATAGTTGTGCAGAACAGGAACAGAAGAACAGGTAAGAGGAGGACCTTGCAGGTGGCAGAGGTGCTCCCTAACGGAGATTCCAAGGTGCTCTTGCAGCTCAACCTCCATGACGATATCCTTGAGAAAGTCAATGATTCTGAGACCATGATTGGGCGGCTGCAACTCTACACAGGAATGACCGCTAAGGAGATAGACGATGACCTGAAGCAGAAGATAAAGATCCTTAAATGGATGGTCCAGAACAACATACAGGACGTCCATGAAGTCGGACTGGTGATGTCCAAGTATTATCTGGGAAAACTGAACGTTAAGTAAGCTTTAAACAAGAGGGTGCTTAAAAATCAGAGATTTTCGGCACCCCCTGAAAAAAGAGGGTGAAATTAGAGAATGGGTTTTATAGAACATATTGTCAAGGCATATCCTGACATGAAGAAGAAGCTTAGGATGGCGTACATAAACATGACGCCAGAAAAATACATAAAGAAGCAGCTCAGGAACTCTTTCTTGATGAGCGTCATGCTGACGGTCCTATGGTTCTTTCTCGTCGACAAGAAAGACTGGCCCATGATACTTGTCTTTGTCGGCTTTATCGTCATCTTTTTTGGAATCTACACGGTTCTCATACGGACAGTCGATGCCAGAATATCCAAGAGAGCCCGAAATCTTGACCAGGATGTTCTTTTTGCAGGCAGGTTCCTGCTTGTGAAGCTGAACTCGGGAAAACCGTTGCTGAACTCCCTGGTGGATGCTTCAAAAAGTTATGGAGTCGCCAGGACTTATTTCCAGGAGATAGTCCGGGAGATCGAGCTAGGAGCACCATTGGAAGAAGCCCTGTCTGATGCCACAGAATACTGCCCTTCCAAGAATTTCAAGAAAATACTGTTCCAGATAACCAATGCCCTGAAGATAGGCGTGGATGTGACACAATTCCTGGATGCTGTGCTAGAAGAGATCTCGCATGAACAACTGGTAGAGATACAGAAGTACGGTAAGAAACTCAACGGCCTTACCCTGTTCTATATGCTGTTGGCAATTGTGCTGCCATCTCTGGGAGTCACCTTGTTTTCAGTTGTCGCCAGCCTGTTGTCTGTGCCAATAGACGTTACCTTGTTCATAGGCTTGATAATCTTCCTTGTAGCTATCAATTTCATATTCATAACCATATTCAAGAGTGCAAGACCGGTGGTGAATATATAATGGGAATCCTTTTCATGGAGGAGTTCGGAAAGGCCTTTATCTTCAAGAAGATACGGCCGACCATAAAGAAGTACTTCATGAAAGCAGGCTATGAAGAGGTGCCTTACAAATTCTTCGGGGCATTGTTCTGGATAAGTATCGTCTTAACTTATCTGCTGGTAATGCTGTGGATTTTCCCTAAATTGGGAGATAGCGGGGCTTTAGTCACAGCCATGATAACTTTCATGTTCTGGGTCATCATCCAGCTTGGCATAATGTTCATAGCTACAATATTCTATTATTTCTATTTGGACCTGAAGATATACCACCGGACCAAGCGGATAGAGGAGAAGCTTCCTGATTACCTTGTGTTAGTGTCCACCAACCTGAAGGGAGGCATGTCTTTTGAAAAGTCTTTATGGAACTCTATCCGTGACGAGTTCGACATTCTGTCTAAAGAAATCACCTTGGTCTCTAAAAAGGTCATGACAGGAAATGATCTGTCTGAAGCTTTGATGGAATTCGCAGAGAAATACAACAGTCCGCTTGTCCGGAGAAGCATCAACCTGGTCATCGGAGAGATAGAGAGCGGAGGAAAGATCGTGGATGTGATAGATAAAGTGATTGAGAACCTGCGAAAAGCAAGGATGCTGAAACAGGAGATGATAGCTTCCACAGTCACATATATGATATTCATAGGCGCCATAGTCATAGTGATAAGCCCTGCGCTTTTTGCCTTGTCTCACCAGCTGTTGCAGATAATCATCAACTTTACTGCGCAGATAAGCTCTGCTGGAGCGAGCACGCAGATGCCCTTCACTGTCTCAAAGCTGACTCTGCAGCCTCAGGATTATCAGTTGTTCTCAATAATGGCCATAATAACAACCTCTTTGTTTTCAGCCATGATCATATCAATAATAGAGAAAGGAGACATAAAAGGAGGCATCAAGTATGTTCCCTTGTTCATGATAAGCTCCCTAGTGCTTTATTTCATATTCTTGACATTGCTGGAAAGTGTGTTTAAGGGAGTGGTGGCGATACCATGACTTTGCGTATCCCTAAAGCAACCCCATTATCCCTCGGAGTTTCTGTTTTTCTTGGGAAAAACAAAAGATTTATATATAAACAATTCCAGAGATGATACATAGATAATTACCTATATAAAAACGAGGTGAATTTAAATGGTTAAAAAAGGACAAGCGGCATTAGAATTCTTGACTACTTATGGCTGGGCATTCCTAGTAATCCTAGTCATGATAGGTGCACTAGCATACTTTGGAGTGTTAAATCCACAGAATAGACTGCCTGAGAAATGCTTTGTAGGACCTGGCTTTGGTTGTACGGACCAGACAGGAACATCAGGAGCTACAAGCACTGTTAAAGCTAAAGTGATAAACAATCTAGGGGCAGACGCAACTATTGGTAATCTCACTATAGACAGCTCTAGTCCAGTCGCGTTAACTCTGGGAGCTACAGGTTTTCCGGGATGTACTGTCGCGGGAGGACCGCCGCCTGCAATATATACTCTCACTAACTGTAATTGGAAAGCAAACGAAATAAAAGAACTTGTTTTCACAGGAGCCGCAAGCTCTCTAAATCCTGGAGACAGAGCATCAGTAGTTTTTAGCCTGAAGCTTAAACCAAGCAATTCAGACTATGTTAAAACAGCAAGCGGAGAAGTTGTAGCAAGGGTTATATAAACCCTTTTTTTCTTTTCCTTTCTCTTTATTTATTTACGTAACATTTATATATTGTTAATCTCAATCTCTTACTAAATAAAAGAGGTCAACATGAAGAGAGCACAGGCAGCACTGGAATTCTTAACTACCTACGGCTGGGCATTTCTAGTCATACTGGTCATGATAGGTGCTCTTGCGTATTTTGGAGTCTTGGACCCTCAGAATCGACTGCCAGAGAAATGCTTTGTGGGACCTGGCTTCGGATGTACGGACCAGACTGGTGATTCCACAGCAAATGTCATAAAAGTAAAAGTCACCAATAATCTGGGCTCAATGGCAACTGTGAGTCAAATAACTGTTGATTCCGCAGAACCTGACTGTATTGGAGGCGTTTTTGCGTGGGGTGAAGCGATCCCTTTTGACTGGGATCCTAACGAAATACATGAATTGTGGATCTATCCCCCTTTACCAGGGTGCGACCTGGTGGCTGGGGACCGTGCACAAGCAACCTTCACTATCACCTACACAAAACAAGGATCCACTTATGTCAAAACAGCAAGCGGAGAAGTCTCTGTGAGAGTACAGTAACTAAGCAAAACATTTATATATCCTTAACTTTATGTTCTACTCATATAAAAAGAGGTGTATCATGAAGAAAAAAGGCCAGGCTGCAACAGAGTATCTTCTTACCTATGGCTGGGCTTTCATGGCAATACTGGTCACTGTAGGGGCTCTTGCTTATTTCGGGGTCGTAAATCCAACACAATTTGTCCCAGACAGGTGCAACTTCGGCTCACAGATGGACTGCGTCGACTTCATGATAGACGACTCTACTGGAGTCCATATGATGATAGTCAATAATTACGGGAAAGATATCCGTATTATGGACATAAACAGTGTCAACGACCCCGGACTCAACTGCGAGCTTGAAGCGAATGCCTTGCCGCAGCCCATCCCTCTAGGTGAAAAGAAAGAGATCATCTGCACCACCAGCTCGATATCATTGGATAAAGGGGGAAAACGGCAGATTCCCATGACCATAACCTTCAGGAGAGATGAGGCAGGATCTGTCGAGCACAACGTGACTGGAGAAGTCTATTCGATAGTACAATAATAGACCTATTTTGCGAAAACTTTATAAACCACTGCTTATTAACCCCTCTTAAGAGGATTACTTCTTAAAACGATTATACAGGTGATACTTAAATGAAAGACGTGTTGAAAACCGGAACTACAACCGTAGGATTGATGTGCAAAGATGCTGTCGTGTTGGCAGCAGACAAGAGAGCCACAGCAGGACACTTCATAGTGGACAAGAAAGTAGAGAAAGTCGTGCCTATAAACGACAAGATGGCATTGACCATGGCAGGAGTCGTCTCTGACGTCCAGCTATTGATCAAACTCATAAAGGCAGAGCTCAAGCTGAAAAGTCTGAGGACCAACAGAGATAGCACTGTGAAAGAAGCCGCCAACCTATTGTCAGGTATGGTGTATTCAAACATCCGCAAGATGAGCATGATTCCTGGAATAAGTCATTTCCTGCTAGGTGGGACAGACAGCTCAGGGGTGCATCTTTTTGACCTGTATCCGGACGGCTCAATTACAGATATAGATGACTTCGTGTCAAGCGGCTCTGGAAGCGTGATCGCTTATGGAGTCCTGGAAGGCGACTATAAGAAAGACTTGAGTAAGGAAGAAGGCATAAACCTTGCCATAAAAGCGCTTAGTGCTGCTATGCAAAGAGACTCTGCTTCAGGGCAAGGCGTTGACGTCTATGTGATAACCAAGAAAGGAGTCGAGAAAGCAGCGCAGAAGCTGGTGGACACTAGACTCCATTAAGATATCTTCATATTTTTTAGAATAAATAAAAGGAATTGAGAAATTAAAATTTCTGGTTCCTTCAACAAAAAAACAATTTTAAAGGTGATATATTTTGTCTGATATTATTAAAGAAATATTAAAACATTTACCTCCTAATAAGATAAGCGATGCTGTCTTTGAAGGAGCCAACATTGTATTATATACAAAAAACAAAGAATTCTTCATGCAAGACCATGGAATGATCAAAGACATAGTTAACAAGATAAAGAAAAGGATTGAGCTGAGGCCGGATCCTGCAATATGCATGGATTCTGAGAAGGCCCAAGAGATAATTAAAGATGTTATCGGCAAGGATGCGGGCATCTCTAATATCATATTCGACCCTCAAAGATCCATTGTGATTGTCGAGGTTGAGAAACCAGGCATTGCCATCGGAAAGCAAGGCGAGAATCTCCAGCAGATTAAGAAACAGACTTTGTGGGTGCCTCTCATCAAGAGGACACCGGCCATCAAGAGCCAGATCATAGAGAACATAAGGGCTGTATTGTATCAGAATTCTGATTATAGGAGAAAATTCCTGAACAAAACAGGAGAAAGGATATATAACGGATGGTTAAGGGAGAAAAAGCATGAATGGATCCGCCTTACCTTCCTGGGAAGCGGAAGGCAGGTCGGAAGGAGCTGCTTGTTCCTGCAGACACCAGAATCCAGAGTCTTGCTGGACTGCGGAATAGACGTCGCCAATGAGGCTAACGCATACCCCTTCCTAGAGGCTCCTGAGTTCGACATAAAAGAGCTAGACGCAGTCATAATCTCACACTCGCACCTGGACCACAGCGGTCTTGTACCTTACTTGTTCAAGTACGGCTACAGAGGCCCAGTCTACTGCACCTTGCCGACGAGAGACGTCATGTCATTGCTGCAGCTGGACCTGGTAAAGATCCAAAGAGGAGACGGCAAAGAGCCTATCTATACCAGCGAAGAGATAAAAGAGATGGTCAAGCACACCATATGCCTAGATTACGAGGAAGTCACAGACATCACTCCGGATGTCAGGATAACCTTGTACAACGCAGGACATATTTTGGGAAGCGCCATGATCCATCTGCATATCGGAAACGGTTTGCATAATCTTCTCTACACAGGAGACTTAAAGTTTGCCCGGACCAACCTATTAAGCCCTGCAGCCATCAATTTCCCGAGATTAGAGACTCTCATCATGGAAAGCACCTATGGTGGAAAAGAGAATGTCCTTCCTCCTTTCAAAGAGCAGGATCAGCTATTGGCTGATATCATAACGACTACTTTGAAGAGGAAAGGCAAAGTCTTATGCCCTGTCCTAGGATCTGGAAGAGCCCAGGAAATAATCGTGCTCATAGAGAGATTGATAAGAGAAGGCAAGATGGCTGCGGTGCCAATATATATAGACGGCATGGTATGGGACATCACAGCCATCCATACTGCTTACCCCGAATTCTTGAACAGTGCAGTAAGACAGCAGATATTCCACAAGGACAACAATCCTTTCTTGGCTGACAACATCAAGAGAGTCGGAAGCGCAAAAGAAAGGAAAGAAGTCATAGAAGATAAAGGCCCGTGCGTCATACTCGCAACTTCAGGTATGATGGTAGGCGGTCCTTCAGTGCAGTATCTTAGAGAGCTTGGTGATAATCCAAAGAATTCTCTTGTGTTCAGCTGTTATCAGGGAGAAGGCAGCCTGGGTAGAAGGATAAAGCAGGGGCTTCGGGAAATAAATTTCCAGTACGGACAGAAGATGGAGATCCTGCAGCTCAAGATGGAAGTGCATGGCATAGAGATAACAGGTCACAGCGACAGGAAAGAGCTCATGAACTTCGTGCACAGGTTGAACCCTCGGCCAAAGAAGATTATCCTGAACCACGGTGAAAAGAGCCGGGTTTTGGATCTGACAAGATCATTGCATAAGGCCAACCGCATAGAAACGATTGCACCAAGGAATCTTGAGACCGTAAGAATCAAATGATTTTTTCTTTATAAAAATAAAAAGATCTGTTCACTGCGCTTTTGCTCTGTTCTCAACGTTTTGCTTCCAAGAAGCAAAACATTTGCTCATTTCGCTATGCTCATTCCCAACATTTTGATTGTAAACAATCAAAACATTTATATACCCTATTTTCCAGAAAAAACAGTATGGGCGTAAAAAAATCCTCATTGAAAGAACCTCCTACAATAAAATTCAAAGGGTTGTATGACTGGGAAGGCCTGTACAAGCTGGTCTGGCAATGGATGCTTAGGCAGCGTTATAGGGTGCATGAGGACAGGTATAGGGAAAAAGTGTCTTCTCCTTTAGGAAACGACCTGAAAGTCCATATCATAGGAAATAAAGAGATAAACGAATACGTAAAGTACCATATAGATGTCTACTATAGGATCTTTGACCTGAAAGAGATAGATGTCGTGGACAGCAATGGAGTCAAAAAGAAGATGACCAGAGGAAGGATCCTGATACGTATGTTCGGGCAATTCGAACTGGACTATGCAAACAGGTTCACGGGGACGCCATTCTTAGAATTCTTAGGCAAAGCCTATATGAAAGTCCAGGATAGGATGATAGAGCTCAAATACGAAGATGACCTTCATTATCATATCTATGATCTGCACGCTGCCGTAAGGAGCTTCCTAGGCATGCAGTTCGCTCCAGAGGCGACTGTCGGCACTTTCGACGGAAGAAGAGAACAATGGATAGATACACGGCTGGAGCGGTCGGCGACGTAGAAAGATTTTTATATATGCAAAAAGAATGATTGAAGAATGGCAGAGAAAAAAACCCTCATCGACGGAAGAGAACTCAAGTATTCCGGGCTGCTGAATCTAAGAGAGATGCTGTTGATGATAGACGCCTGGCTGATGGACCACGGCTATGAGAGGGAGATAAGGAAGAACTATGAAGAGGTCTACGAGGACGGGAAGCAAGTCACTGTAGAGATGACCCCGTTCAAGAAAGCATCTGAATATGCCAAGTACAGGATGCGCATAACCATGGTGTGCAGGGGTTTGAAGGATGTGGAGATAGAGAAAGGCGGGGTCAAGACCAGACTCTTGAAAGGCGAGGTCCATATGGTCTTTGACACGTATCTAGAGACCGATTTCGAGAATGCCTGGGACACAAGACCAGTATATTATTTCTTAAGGATGATCTTTGACAAGTATATCTATAAGGTGCAGAATAAGCAGTATGAGAAAGATGCTGTCCGGGATACCTTAGAGCTAGAGGATCAGATCAAGGCTTTCCTGAATATGCACCGTTACCTTTAAAAACACAAGATTTCTTCTAAAGAATATGCCAAGGTGGGACAATCTGGTACTCCGCTGGCCTTGAGTCAACGCTAGAAAGCCAGTGTCTTCGGACATTCCCGGTTCGAATCCGGGCCTTGGCGCCTTATTTTCACTAAAAACAGCAATTTTTATATAGTCCAGACTTCAAAGATAGAGTAAAATGCTTAAAAAATACATTCTTACCATATTTCTCTTAGCCATTTTGATTGTTATGGCTGGCTGCGCAACGCAAGATTTGGCAGGAGAGGCTAAGAAAGCTGTTGAAGAAGCACCTGCTACTCTCGAAGCCCCTGAGATTGATATGGACAAAATCGCAGAAGAATATTATTCTGCAAAGATTCCAAATCCATTAATACAGCCAGAGTTCCAAGAAACGTTGGTGGAATATGAAAAAAGGATGGATGCTTATGAGAGGCATTTGGCTGGCGAGGATGTGCCTGAGCAGGAGTATGTTGCTGTAACCAGGTGGGCAGGACCTGAAGGTACAAGACCCATGACATATCAAGAGGCCCAAAAACCATCAAAGCCTTTTGACGTAGAGCAAAAGACTGTTGGAGATGGCGACAGAGGAGAAACAGTATACGTTTTAGTTGACGAATCACTTTACTCTGAGCTTGAATCATATCTTTTGCGGTATGAATCAGACGTGGAAAGCGAAGGCCAGTATACTGTCGAGATATATTCAGGAACATACGGCACACCCGAAGAATTAAGAGCATTTTTACAAGGCTTACCGAGTATTGCTGGAGCTATTTTCGTTGGAGATTTTCCTGCAATCTGGTTTGAAGAACCATTGTACACTCCAGATGGATTTCCAATGGACCTTTTTTACATGGATCTGGACGGAGAATGGATTGATTCTGATTCTGATGACCTATATGATCTACACACTACAGAAACTCAGGATATAGACCTAGAGATATGGATTGGAAGAATAGACGCTTCAACCCTAAACGGCACAAGCATTGACTTGTACAAGAATTATTTCGATAAAAATCACGAATATAGATCATCCAACCTTAAACTGCCTCTTAGAGCTCTTAATTATGTAGATAATGATTGGGCAGGCTATTGGGGAACAAGATGGAATGGTGATATGGAATATTTGTATGAATACACAACACTTGTCGACCACTTAGACGGCACAAGTGCACCAGATTACAAAAATAGGTTGAAGTGGAATTATGAATGGGTATCTGTATATGCTCATTCTTGGCCAGAGGGTCACATTTTTAATTCTGAGTATTATCCTTGGCCAGATAATGAAGTTCTATCTCAAGAAATAAAATCTATTAACCCGCATGGGCTATTCTATAATCTCTTTGCCTGCTCTGCAGCACAGTTCGAGGAATATGACTATATCGCAGGGAGATATCTTTTCATAGATACTTATGGTGTTGTAGTTATAGGCTCGACAAAGACCGGTAGCATGCTAGAGTTCGATCAGTTTTACCAACCTCTTGGACAAGGAAAGAATCTGGGAGAAGCTTTCAAGGATTGGTTTAATCATATCGGTTTAAACGGGACAACAGAGGATGAAATTGCATGGCATTATGGTATGGTTGTGCTTGGGGATCCGACGCTATATCCTAACATTCCGAATGAATTCCCTATTGCCCACATCAATCCGTTTAGTGAAGATTATGAATTTATGGGCTACGAGGTTGTAAATCGGACTTTAGAGATATCCGGGACAGCTATGCATGGCTTTGCCTCTAATTCGACTTTTGGTTTTTACACTCTTTCTTTCGGAGAAGGAATAAATCCAGATACCTGGAGTACAGACGGAGTTATTTTGCAGAATAATGGCTCTGCTGAAGTAAACTTGGGGTTGCTTGGAGATATAGATACAACCCTTATGAAAGAGGGGGTTAACACGATAAGATTGGTTGTAAAAGACCAAAGCGGTGTGACAACAGACCACAAGAGAGTAGTGCAGGCTAACAATGTATACTTTTTAGAGCCTTCAAGTGTTGATATTTTTAGAAGTGGGACTATAATCGAATTAATAGGTACTGCTTCTGGGACAGATTTTGACCATTACGAAATTAAATATGGTGAAGGTCTAGAACCAAGTAGTTGGCATACAGCAGAAATTTCTTTGGAAAACAATGGCTTTCAAGCAGTTGATGATGGTCTGCTTGGAACCTGGGACACTAGCAGCATAACTGAGAACAACATATACACACTACGGTTGATATCCTATAATTCTGGAATTGAAAAAATACATGATGTTGTTGTTTTTATTGATCCTTTATTTATGGAAGGTTGGCCACAACGCGTTCCGGGTCTAATTTGGATGCCCACAGTGACTGTAGCTAATATTGACTCAGATGATGAAAATGAAGTCATATTTGCTACAAGCACAGATCCTGAAGTCTATAGCGGTAAAACTTATGTTTTTGATCATGATGGCCAGATTCAGGACGGTTGGCCTATATATGGTGGAGCCCAAGTGCCTATAACCGCGTATGATATAAATAACGATGGCGAAGTGGAATTGTTAAAAGCATTAAGCGTTTCAATATCCGTATTCAAAGAAGATGGAACTCAATTACCCCAACAATTTTCTGTGGAACAGAATATAAGAAGCCTTTTATGCCTTAGTGATGTGGATGATGATAACACACAAGAGATATTCTTTGCTCATAAAGGAACTTGCGGTGGTGGAACTTGTAATTTTGGAAAAACCTATGGGCTGAAAGATTTTGAAGAGTTTGGAAACTGGCCAACCTTAGGAGGTTCTTGGAATAATAAATTCGCTATTGGTGATGTAACCGGAAACGGAGAAGAAGAAATTGTTGTTGCAACTGGTGATTCGTATTTTCCTTTAATGATTTATGACGTTAACGGAAACCCTCTCCAATACATATCTCCTCCAAGTCCCCATTTTCAATATTTCACTTATCCAACCCTTGCAAATTTGGACGAAGATCCAGAAAATGAAATAATAGTTGGTTGTAATTACGGAGAAACTGGTGGTGATTATTATACTATTTTTGCTTATAATTTTGATGGCAGTCTTGTCGACGGTTGGCCACCAGAAGAGCTAGCATATTCTTGGAAACCTTATTCTCCTGTTGTTGCGGATCTTAACAATGATGGAGAGATAGAAATAATCGTAGTCGGAATGACCGAGCTTTACACCACTGACAGCAAAATATTAGTGTTTAATCAGGCAGGAGAGTTAATCTGGAACACAGAAACAGATCGATTATTTTCTCCTGTTGTAGGGGATATAAATGGGGACCAAAATCAAGAAGTGGTTGCAGTAAGGCAAGGTTGGGAAGAACCTTTTGCCCAGCTTTATGCTTTTAATTATGATGGATCTGTTGTTGAAGGATTTCCCAAGTATTTCCCCCGATTTACTGTTGATATAGGTCTTGGTTATGACTATTTAAATTATTTAGGAAGAACGCCAGTTATCACAGACCTTGACAATGATGGAGATGTTGATATTGTTTTAGGTTCAGAGCATTATGGTATGGTCTGGGATTTAGAAGGGGAATATAACGAAGAATACATGGATTGGCCGATGTATAGGCATGACCTCCAGAACACAGGTACATACACACCTAAAATCCATTGCAAAAACTCCACGTTAACAATCTGCGGCGAAGTCTTCCCACCAGACTGCGATTACATCGGAGATGAGGTTTGTTGCGGTGATGATGAACCTGAAACATATGTGTTCAAGCAATGCCGTGAGGATCTTTATCCTGCTGTCGACTGTATCAGCGATGAATCCTTAAATGTCTGTTGCGACAACTCCGGTTACATGGCAAGGCCCAGCGATAATAGAACGCCAGTAGGCTGCACCGACGGCAATACTTGCTTTGCACCAACAGAGCTCTTTGATGTGGACAGCGATGGCCACACCGAGGATTGTTGGTGGGACTCATGGTATGATCCTGATGATAACCCAGATCACTGCTATATCTACGGAGGTTGTGAAGAAGCAGATATTTGGGCAGGACCAGAAACCAACTGTCCTGCAGAGACCAAAAGATTCTTTGTAATGGAAGGAGAATCAGGCTATGAAGCTGTCTTTGGAGAATACGGCAACGGAAACATGTACGAATGTGAAGGAGAAAGTAGCGATTATAGATGTTTGCCTTATAATTGTGATTCACAATTAAATGATTGCTATGAATGCTGCGGCGACGACCAAGGAGAATTCTTAATAAGCGGAAGTGGCTACACAAGATGCTGCAACCACCCAAACGACTACATAGACGCAGAAGGCAACTGCCAACCAACAGGCAAAACAACACCAATCTCAGAAGTGCCAAACCCAAGATAATACACAAAGGAGGCTGAAGTAGCGGCTATACGCCTACAAGGTCTAAGACATGGCCTTGGCGTCCTTTTCTTAAGAAAACTTTATATAGTAGGCTGACCAATATCGTTTTATGGTGAAGCATTCTGAGCTCAAGGAGGAGAAAGATAAAACAGTAGAAGCTCTCAACCAAGAGATAAGGGCTGATGAAGACCTCAAAGAGGCCATCTCTCAAGAGGGCAGACTCAACGAACAGATAGCAGAGGGCCTGAAGAAAGAGAAAGAGATGAAGGACAAGCTCATAGCAGACCTTGAGAAAGAGGAGCTTGCCGATGCAGAGCTCAAGGTGGACGCAGGACTCCTTGAAACAGAGAGGAATATCAATAAGAGAAAAGCCAGAAAGATTTTTTCAGACCTGAAAAAAGCAGAGACGGCCAAGAAAAAGGTGTCTCAAGACCTTGACGAAGAGATGAAAGTGAGCAGAGATGTGCAGGGCAGGCTCAATGCAGAATCAGACGTACGCCAGAAGATACAGGAAAAACTTGTGAAAGACATAGAGATAAGAGACAGTCTTGAGAAGAAGCTCCGAAACATGAGGAACCTGTCGACTGTGATGCACCCGATGATATTCTTAGCTGTGTTCGTGGCTTGCCTAGCTTTCATTTACGGTTGGGTAGCCAACACTCCTGGAAACATAGGGTTCGCCTATGACGCAGCCAACGTGAGCAGCCTGACAAGCGTTGTGGGACCGCTAATCATCCTGTCTATATTGATAGGCAGCTTTTTCTATTGGAGACGGAAGGTTAAGGGATAGGGCTAAAAAAACAATAAACTTTATAAACACTCCCCGATTCTCACGACATATTAACCCGAAGCTACTACCTTGTGTAGGAGGGAAGAATGAACAAGAAAGAAGTCTTGGACGCACTAAAAAAACTGAAAAAGGATTCTAAAGAAAGGAAGTTTAAGCAGTCCGTAGACTTGATAATCAACTTTAGGGATCTTGATCTCAAGAAGCCAGACCACCAAGTCGAGTTCTTCGCCAACCTGCATCACGATCGTGGCAAAAAAATCAAGATCTGTGCCTTTTCAGCCCAAGAATTGGCAGATGAGGCCAAGAAGCACTGCGACACTGTAATCATGCAGGGTGACTTCGAGGCTTACAAGAAAGAGCCTAAGAAAGCAAAGAAACTAGCTAATGACCATGATTTCTTCATCGCACAGGCCAATATCATGCCGCAAGTAGCAGCCACTTTCGGCCGCGTCTTAGGTATAAGAGGAAAGATGCCTAATCCAAAAGCAGGGATGATCGTACCTCCTAAGACGACTCTTGCACCTGTTGTGAAGAGATTGCAGAACACAATGAAGATCAGCGCAAAGAAAGTCCCTATCGTACAGGTAAGGATAGGAAACGAAGAGCAAACCGACGATATCTTGGCAGACAATGTCATGACCATCTATGATCAGATAATCCATCATTTGCCTAGAGAGAGGCATAACATAAAGAACGCTTATCTAAAGCTTACCATGGGTAAGCCAGAGAAGTTGATGTAAAATGGCGCATGTATCAGACGAAAAAAAGAAGATCGTGAAGGAATTCACAGAACTCCTGAATAAATATAGCATCATAGGAGCTGTGAATATGGAGAATCTTCCTGCTAAGCAGCTCCAGAACATGCGCGAACAGCTTCGTGACAAGCTGGTCATGAAGATGACTAAACGAAGATTGATGAAGATCGCTATTGATGGATGCAAAAAGCCAGGTATACAGGCCTTGAAAGAGCAGTTGAAAGGCATGCCAGCATTGATATTCACAAATGAGAATCCATTTACACTTTTCAAGTTTATCAAGAAGAACAAGTCCAAAGCTCCAATCAAAGCAGGACAGATAGCACCAAATGATCTGGTTGTTCCAGCAGGGCCAACAGGCTTTGCACCAGGACCAGTCATAGGGGAATTAGGCGCCTTTAGGATCAAGTCGGGCGTTGAAGACGGCAAAGTCGTTGTCAAAGAAGACTCAACAGTTGCCAAAGAAGGTGATATTGTCAACGCAAAACTTGCTGCCCTATTGACAAGATTAGGAGTAGAGCCTATGGAGATAGGTCTTGACCTTGTTGCGGTGTATGAGAACGGAGAGATTGTGCCAAAGAGTGTCTTGGACATTGATGAAGAAGCATACATGAACAACTTGAGGACTGCTGCTTCAGAATCATTCAACCTGGCCATGTTTGCCGCTTATCCTGCTAAAGAGACCATTGAATTATTGCTTGGAAAAGCGCATAATGACTCAAAGGCGCTTGCCACAGACCAAGACATATTGACAGATGAGACTGTTGGAATATCGCTGGGCAAAGCAGAAGGCCAGATGAATGCCTTGAAAACAAAACTTAATATTCAAATTCCTGAAAAAGCTGCTCCGAAAGCAGAAGAAGCTCCAAAAGAGGAGCCTAAAGCAGAGGAGAAGAAACCTGAAAAGCCTAAAGTAGAGAAGAAAGAAGAACCTAAGGCAGAGGAAAAACCAGCAGAAGAGAAGCAGGTAGAGGAAGAGAAACCAGAAGAAAAAGTAGAAGCAAAGGAAGAAGCTCCCGCGCCAGCGGCTCCTGAAACACCTCCCGAGGCCCCTGAAGAGCCGAAGGTAGAAGAAAAGGTTGAGGAGAAAAAGGAACCTGAGCCTGCGGCTGTTCCAGAAGCAGCTGAAAAACCGGCTGAAGAGGAAGTGAAGCCTGAAGCCCTTAGAAACCAAGAGGTTTCTGGGGCGTTAGAAACGCAAAGCGTTTCAAACGTTCCTAAGGAAGAACCTAAAGTTGAAGAAAAGAAAGAAGAAGCGCCAAAAGAGAAAACGCCTGAAGAGCGCAAGAAAGAACTTAGCGAGGCAAGCGGCGCTCCACAATCCAAATTGACAGATGAAGACATCAAGGTTGCAGAGGCAAAACTCAAAGAGCTGCACCAGCAACGCATGGACGGCATGAGTTTTGAGAAGAAAGCGCCTGAGAAGATACCTACTGCTCACGAACTTGCAGAGAAGAAAGCCCAAAAAGAAGCAAAGAAGAAAAAAGAAGAGATAGAAAAAGCCAAGAAAGGCTGATCATGCTCATAATTCAAAAAAGTTAAGGGAAACAGGGGCTGGTGACACCCCCGAGAGCCCTTAGAAGGAGGAAAAAATGGAATACATATATGCGGCAATGCTCCTGCACAAAGCAGGGCAGAAAGTTGATGAAGCTTCAGTGAAAAAAGTCTTGACAGCAGCTGGCGTCAAAGCAGATGATGCCAGAGTTAAAGCTCTAGTGGCAGCACTTGATGGCGTGGACATCGAGGAAGCCATAAAAACAGCTTCTATCCCAGTAGCAGCTGCTCCAGCAGCGGCAGCCCCGGCAGAAGCTAAGAAAGAAGAGAAGAAAGAGGAGAAGAAGGCAGATGAAGGCCAAGCAGCAGCTGGTCTAGGCGCCTTGTTCGGATAAGCCTCTTTTTTTCTTTTTTGATTTATTACAACGAAAGACGTGAAGACATATGCTAAATGAGGACGAAACCACAGGATTGATCGAGAAGCTTACCCAAGCTAAAGACGAAGTTAAAGCTCTAAAGAACAAACTGAACAGCATCAACAAGCACAAAGAGAACTGGTTCAAGAAGAAGAGCGACATTAACAAGCAGATTTCTTCTAAGATAGGCGAAGTCAAGGGTTCTAAGCATAAGCGAAACGACCTTACTTTTCAGGTCAAGGACTTGAAAAGAAAGAGAAATGACTTCAATAAACAAATAAACACAAGGATAAACGAGATAAAGAAGCTGAAAGAGGATTATAATGCTGCTTGCGAAAAGCATGGGGTGAAGGGAGATCCTTCTAAGCTCAAGAAACAGATTGAAGACATGGAGTTCAAGCTAGAGACAGAACCTATGGGCTTTGAGAAAGAGCAGAAGTTCAGGAAAGAGATAAAGAAGATCAAGAAAAACTACAAAGAGATGAGCGTCGTCACTACAATATGGGACGATGTGAAGACAAAGAGCAAAGAGATAGACAAACTGAAGAAAGAGGCGAATGCTATCCATAAGAATGTCCAGGAGATCGCCCAGGCAAGCCAAAGTCATCATGAAGAGCTCATAGGCGAGTCCAAAGAGATAGATGATCTGAAGAAAGAAGAGGAAGAGGCTTATAATAAATTCATGGAATACAAAAAACAGTTTACTGATGTCAACGACGAGCTGAAACAGAAGTTCAACGAGTTGAAAGAGATCAAAGAAACCTTGGAGAAGAACAAGGTCGAATTGGACGATATCAAGAAAGACAAAGAGCAAAAAGTCTTCAAAGAGAAAGAGAAAGAGGTCCAGGAGAAAGTCAAGAAGAAAGCCAAGTTGACGACAGAAGATCTATTAGTTCTACAAAAGACGATGATGGATGAAGAGAAGGCAGAAGCGAAGAGCAAAGCGAAAGAACAAAGAGAAGTGAAGGCAAAAGTTTCTAAGAAGAAGTGAAGTAAAAAATGATTATTCTATAGGTTGCCTATGGCTGCAAAATAAATCTTAAGATAGAATATGTTAAGGAGACAGATTGGCCTAAAGAACTGCCTAACGATTCATAAGACACAATTTTAGAACAGAATCCTCAAGCCAGAAAATGCCCCTAAACCACATTCTTTTTAAATAAAACATTATTCTCAGCACCATGACCCTACACTTCATTGGCATAGGACTGAACGATGAGAAAGACATCACAGTCAAAGGCCTTGAGATCGTGAAAAAATGCGACTTCATCTATTTGGAATGCTACACATCAAAGCTGCAGTGCGATGTTGCTAAGCTTGAAGAGTTCTACGGCAAAGAAGTCATCCTTGCGGACAGAGAGCTGGTCGAGAAGAAAGCAGACGAAATCTTAGAGAAGGCAAAGGACAAAGAGGTTGCTTTCCTTGTGATTGGTGATATTTTCGGTGCAACAACGCACACAGATCTCCTACTTCGCGCAAAGAAAGCCAATATCAAAGGCAACTTTGTCTATAATGCTTCCATAATGAATGCCATAGGAATCACCGGACTGGAACTCTATAAATTCGGCATAACCACTAGCGTACCTTACCCTTCGGGGAGCTTCGAGCCAGAAACTGCTTATGATGTCATAAAGAAGAACAAGCAGAATGGCTTACATACGCTTGTATTGCTGGACATAAAGAGCAAGGAAGGAAGGTTCATGACTGTTAATGAAGCATTGAATATTCTGTTAAACATAGAGAAGAAGAGGAAAGAAAAAGTTGTCAATGCAGACACTATGTGTCTAGGATGCGCAAGAATAGGCGGAGACCACAAGATAAAATATGCAAAGGCATCCAAGCTATTGGAAACCAACTTTGGCGGCCCTTTGCACTGCCTTGTGTTTCCTGGCAATCTTCACTTCATAGAAGAGGAAGCGCTGGAGCAGTGGAAGTAAAAAATCTAAGTGAAGCGAAACCTTTAAATACCCAATTCTCGTAGGAATATCAAAAGAGGTTGAGCTATATGAACAAAAAAGGCATTTCTCCTATCATAGCAACGGTTTTGTTGATAGGCGTAGCTGTGGCCCTGGGAGCTATGGTCATGACCT
>JBDRIN010000081.1:0-18576 GCA_043815805.1 archaeon
TGGACCATCCTGAAAGCAGCAGCAGCAGATGGCATCGCGCCATATGATTATGAATGGTTATTATCAGATGGAGACACAGAAGACGGAGCAGAAGTCAACATAAGCATAGACGAAGTCGGAACCTTCAAACAATGGGTAAGAGTCACTGATGACAAAGGTAACTATAAGAACAAGAGCATAGACATAACAGTCAAGAAGACCTATAGGATAGTCTTCCTTGTGAAGAACAGCCAGAACAGCGTGCAAAAGAACGCCCTTGTAGAAGTAGATAACTACGACTCGCAAACAACTGGCACCAACGGCCAGGCCATCTTCTATCTCACATCAGGCAAAAAAGACGTGACAGTTACTAAGGATGGATATAAGACTTTCACGCATGAGTATGACATAACCAAGAACCAGACCTTCACCATAGCCTTGCAGCCAGGATCCGATGACGACGGCACCGAGGTAGGAGCAGCCGCAATAACCCTCATATCACCAGCAAATGATGCTGTCCTGACAGGGACATCAGCCGACTTCAAGTTCAAGATAAGCGATGATAAGACCAACAATTGCTCATTATACCTTGCCGAAGGGGATGATGACTGGTTTGAGCTCAAAAGAAGCATAAACATACTCGACAAGAAAGACAAGACCTTCAAATTGACTGGCCTGACAGAGCCGAGCTATAGATGGAGAGTAGAATGCATCGCTACAGACGGCAAGACAGCACTAAGCCCGACAAGGACCCTCACTTTCTCAGACGGCACAGCTCCACAAGTCACAGCCATCCCAACAGCAAAAAGAGAGGCAGATATCATATCAATATCAGACCTAATCAATCAGCTGAATCAGGCATTGGATAATGTCAAGAACTTTGATACCAACGAGAATATCGCATCAAAAGCATTAGGCTTCGAGAAATCCATAGAAGATGCGTTGGACTTCATAGACAAGACAGGGAGAGATATAAGCGACCTGGACTTCCGAAGAGACCTTACAGACGAACAGAAAATTCAGAAAAGTGAAGATCTTGTCAAAGCCATGGAGGACCTGAGATTCAAGCTGCCCATAGGCCTGAAAGTTTCCGAGACAAAGAAGTATGTCAAGTACATAAGAGAAGACGAGCTGAGGACAGTGATAGAAGAATACTTGGAACTGAAAAATTCCAAGGTCAACAAGAACAAGTTCATAGACAACGTGATGGACCTTCAGAAAAAAGTGACTGTCTCTGCAACAGCACAGATAGTGACTCTCTCCTATATGGAATCATCAGACAAGACCATAACTCTGGTGATAAAAGAGATGGAATACTCAGACGACGTCAGGCCGCCTAACGTGACAAGCAACCTTTACGATGTGAACATAAAGAGAGCCAATTATCTCAAACTATTGGAGTCCATACCTAAAGAGCTTGCTGAAAATGTCAATATGCTCAACTTCACAAATGATTACGAAGTCCTGAAGGCAGATCCGCTGGTTCAGATACCTGCAGATGATATATTGATATACTATTTCAAGACAGAGATTCCCTTGGAAGACATAAAGAATACCAACACCATACTTATAGACACCACAGGAGGGCAGGCCCTTGATTCAGTGACAGGAGCATCTGTCTTTGAGTTCTCTCTGGAAGAAGTCAAGAATGCAGTATGGATAATCGTGATAATAGTCATGGTCATGGTCATATATCTTGCCATAACCTTCAAATGGACAGACAAGGCAAAGTTGATGTGGTTTGTAGCCACGAGCGACAAGCAGCTGCATTATCTGCGGGTCATAATAAACGATGCCATAGATTATCTGAGTGCAGGAAACTATGACCAAGCAGCATTCCTCTACCGCGAGATAAAGCTTGCATACGAAAAGCTATCTATCCCTGCCCAGAACACAGTATATGCTGAGGTAGTGCCGGTCTTCAACCATTTGGATGTGGCCTATCTGAAGAGCCTGATAGAGAAGATAAATATTTACATAAAGACCAGCCAGTTTGACAAGGCAAGGACAGAATACGCCAAGATGAGAGGGACATACCATAAGATAGATCCTGAATTCAAGAGAGACATCTATGCCAAAGTAGAACCGATAATAAAAATATTAGGAAACCAGACCAATGGAAGACAATCTTAAACCCATACAGAGAAAGCATGACTTGATGCTGACTGTATTGGTAGTTTTCAGCATAATCGGCATGATAGCTATGGGCAACTATATAGGCCAAGTCGCCTACCATGAAGGGTATGCAGGATACATCTACTCGATGGAGATCACCTGGGGCACAAATGCTAGCCTATGGGGTGGGGTCTATGGAGCAGCCTTTGGAGTGGGAGTTACCAATGCCTGGAGCAGGGATATGTCAGGAGGTGCTTTGACAGATTACAATGAGTTCAACATATTCTTTGAATGTTTTGAGTCGGGCATAGAACATGAGATATATGCAAGCATGGTGCCATTATCCCAGATAAGCTTCAGCACATTGTTGCCTGCAGATCCTTCAGATGTTGATGCGTATCTTGAAAACGCAGCCGGTATGAGCGCTGCATCCAACACCTACACCCAGAACATAACCTTCGAAGTCGGCGGCACTGCCATGACAGTCCCAGGGACCTACACCTACAAGATAGACGAAGCCCCTCCATACACCACATTTTCCATGGGCATACTGAAAGACGAGAACGACAACCTAGTTTTTGTCTCTAAGGTAATCGTGAACCTAACTGATGGATTCAACGGCAGGTATTACAACTACCAGGTACTTCTTCCTGTCAGGAACAACACTGTGCAGACCTATTACTTATGGAGCGATCCTACAGATATCTGCCCAGAAGGTGAAGGCACAGAGCCTAACAAAGGCAACGTATCAGGTAATGTCCTCTCTACGACAGGAGAAGCATTGGAGAATGTCATAGTAGAGGTTGCCGGAAGGGCAGCGGTGTCTAATGCGCTAGGAAACTACTTGATAACCAATGTTGAACAAGGCAGCCACAGGATATTCGCTATAAAGACAGGTTACGAAGTATACCAATCTAACCTCACGGTGTATGTGGGCGAAACGACGATCCATAACATAATCATGGTGCCAAATGAAGATGAGCAGGACTACAGCAATGTAGATGTTGGTCCAGGCACAGATGCGCCAGGAGACAGCACACATGATTATGACTATACAGAGACTGAGACTGAGACAGCTCAGTACGAAGAGCCCAAAGAGATCGAAGGGGCAGATTACATAATTTCCATATCAGAGATAAACCGGCGGATAAGGATAGGAAACTTCTTGCAGGAGATGATAAAGATCTACAGCTTCAAGACAGTGCCGGCTACAGTGAACTTTGAACTCACAGGAAATGTCACAGATCTCATTGAAATGGACAAAGAAGTCATAACTGTGAATCCATATGCAAGAGAAGATGTCACCTTAACCATTTTTGGAAGGGGAAAAGAGGGCATCTACACAGGTTCGTTAGAGATATCTGGAGACCTGAACGCCACCGTACCTATAATCATAGAACTCTTGAGCAAAGACAAGCTGCCAGTAGAGGCCCTTGTCATCAATCTTGACACAAACAAGAAGACCGTCACTCCAGGCGATGAGATCAAGATACAGACAGACCTGCACAACATGCTTTCAGACCAGGGGTATCCTGTCAGGCTTTTCTATACCATACAGGACATATATGGAAACAACACCCTCTGGACATATGACTCTAATGTCTTCATCAAGACAGCCTTCACAACTCACAGGACCATAAAGATACCGACAGACGCCGAACCAGGGGATTATGTAGTCAGGGTGACAGCTCATTATCTAGGCCTCTCCTCCGGAGCCAGCGTCCTTTTCGAGATAGAGCAGCCTTTCTACAAATACCGATTGTTCGGTGTCTTGCCGTTGTGGCTCTTATTTGTCATCATAGGAGGCGGCGCGTTGGGATACTATTTCTGGTTGTGGTGGAAAAAAAGACAAGAGGAAAAGAAGAAATATCATCTCAAAGTAGACTACAAGGAACTTCCAGGACCCGGACCGAGAAGCCTATTTGTGGGAAAAATAGCAGAGACAGACCATAAGACCTATTTCAACGCAGAAAAGTTCAAGACCCACACCATTGTCGCAGGAAGTACAGGCGGAGGAAAATCTTTCAGCGCGCAGGGAATAATAGAAGAATTGTTGATAAAGAATGTTGCGATAATAGTCTTTGATCCGACAGCACAGTGGACAGGTATGCTGAGAAAACTTACCCATAAGGGCATCTTGGGATTATATCCTGGATTTGGGATGAAACCAGCAGAGGCAAGAGCCTTCAACGGAAACATAAGACAGATCACAAATCCAAGGGAATTAATAGACATAAGGAAATACATGAAGCCAGGAGAGATACAGGTTTTCACAGTACACAAGCTTGATCCGAAAGACATAGACATCTTCGTCGCCAATACCATACGGGAGGTCTTCCACGCCAACTTCGGCGAGAGCGAAGCGCTAAGGCTGGTCTTGGTGTATGATGAGGTCCACAGGCTGCTGCCAAAATTTGGCGGAAGCGGAGAAGGATTCCTACAGATAGAAAGAGCCTGCAGAGAGTTCAGAAAATGGGGCATAGGTGTCATGCTGATCTCCCAGGTATTGGCAGACTTTGTGGGACAGATCAAAGCTAACATAAACACAGAAGTCCAGATGAGAACAAGAGACGAGGGCGACCTTGAACGAATCCGTATAAAATATGGTGAAGAAGTCCTCAGATCATTGGTAAAGGCAAGCGTCGGTACAGGCATGGTAGAGAATCCTTCATATAACAGAGGTAAGCCCTACTTCATCACCTTCAGGCCGATCATGCACAGTGTGCAGAGACTGACAGATGAGGAGATCGATAAGTACAATAAGTACAACGAGCAGATAGAACAGCTGCAATATGAGTTGGAACAGCTCGAAAACTTCAAGATTGACATGTTTGACCTTAAGCTTGAGCTGAAGCTTGCTTTGGACAAGGTCAAATCAGGAAACTTCAACATGGTAGACATCTACCTAGAAGGGTTGAAGCCAAGGATACAGAAGCACTGGGAAAAACTTGGCAAAAAGCCGAAGACGCTTGAGAGAAAATTAGTCTCAGAAGCAGACATCCAAGAGGCCATCGCCATTGCTAAGAAGGCCAGATCAGACTATGAGAAGACCCAAGAAAAAAAGAAGGCTTCTGGTTCTGGCGAAGGAGAAGAGAAGAAAGAACAAGGCATCTCCTGGAAGACAGAAGTGAGCCCTGATAAGCTCCTCAACCTAAAGAACGGAATGATAGTCATAAACCTTGCCAGCCTATACGATGAGATAGCGGCGATGAAAGATGAAGACTTCGCAAAAGAGGTCGACGACAAGCATAATGATATTGCAGACTGGGTCACCGACAAGTTAGGCGACCAAGAGCTCGGAGCTCTTCTTGCATCTACCACAAGCAAGGTCAAGATGTTAGAGTTCCTCGACATGAAGAAATCAGGCAAGAAACTGCCGAAGCCTGTAGCAGTCGTTGCTGCACCAGCTGAAAAGTCAGCAGAAGGAGATAAGAAAGAAGAGGTTAAGGAAGAAGGGGCAAAGCCAGAGGAAAAGAAAGAAGAGAAGCCCCAACAGCCCCCGACAGAGATACCTCCAGCAAAGCCGGAATCAGAGATTACGCAGCCCCAAACCGAAATACAAATAAAGTCTGACCAATACTTTAAATTAGAGGATGGCACAGAATTGAGATCTTTGCAGGAATTGAAAGATTATGCTACCCACATGAGCGATGACATGTTTTATCATCATGTGACAGACGGAAGGAATGATTTTGCCAACTGGGTCCGGGGGGTCTTCAACGACACAGGTCTTGCAGACAAGCTCCAGGGAGTGAGGACTAAGGATGACCTCATGTCAATATTAAGCTCATAGATTACATAGATTAATATATCCAAAAATATATCAAAAAAAGAGGTGGAAAGTGGTAAATAAAGAACTTAGTCCAAACGAGTACTTCTATTTTTCAGGCGGCAAATTTCTCAGGAGCATTGAAGAACTGATGAACTCTATGCAGGACATGAGCCTTGATCTTTTCAGGACCCATGTAGATGAGCATAAGAATGACTTTGCGACATGGATCAGGCATGTTTTCCATGAGGCGGCTCTTGCAAATGAATTACAGAAGCTTTACACACCGATAGAGTTCTATATCCTCCTGAAGACATTCCTACTGACCAATGACTTGGGGATAGCAAAAAACGAGTTGGAAAAGGTCCTGAAGAAAGAGAGAAAAGGCTTTACAGTCAAGCAGATTTGGGAGTTTGTGAATGAAGAGATAGAAGAGACCAAAGAGCGGCTAGGAATAGATGAAGACGCTTCAGAAGAATTAGAAGAAGTTACAGAACCTGCTCCTATCATAAAAAAAGAGAAAGCGCCTGAAGTCTCACATGAAGAGCAAGAGCCAGAACCTAAACCCCAAAAGCCGGCAGAGCCAGAAGAAGATAAGAAACCTCAGGAACCGTTGCCCGACCTTACAGAAGAAGAGCGGTTTGAAGAGAGGATCAATGCCTACAATATCCGATTAGAAGAGCTGAAGAAAAGGATAAGCGTGTGCAGAAGAGCTGGTAAGGATGCGTTGATACCTGATTTGATGTTGAGAAACGTCAAGTCCAAGATAGGCCTGGCCAGCGTGACCCAAGAAGAGAAGGATCTGCAGACCATAGAGGAAATCTTCTCAAGGGCAGAGGCGGAGATAAAGGAAGTCGAAGAGTCAAAGCCGCTGAACGTCAAGGAAGAGATAGACCAGATGGTGCATAAGAGCCTCAAGGCAGACAAGGTAATCAAGCAGGTCAAAGAGGTCATGGTCACAGATGTGATAACCCTACCGAGGAATGTACCGGCCAATATGGCAGCTAAAGTCATGGCAGACAAAGGCATCGGCTGTGTCATCATAATGGAAGGGGAACGGCCTTTAGGCATAATAACAGAACGCGACATCGTCAGGAGAGCCGCCCAGAAACAGATGAACCTTGAGGCCATAACAGTCAGCTCTATAATGACAACACCAATAATCACCATAGACCTTAACGAGGACGTATTGCACGCTTCGGAGATAATGAAGACCAAGAATTTCAGGAGGCTTGTTGTGACAGAAGGCACAAGACTTGTGGGATTGATAACCCAGACAGACCTGCTGAAAGAGATCACCTGGGAAAACAGGAAGATAAAAGGAGACTCCTAGGAAACATACAATTTTAGGATTGGAGAAAAAGATGGGAATGTTCGGCAAGAAGAAGATGACTGATGAAGAGCGGATAGCCAAGCTACAGGCAGAAAAAGAGTCTGAGATAGCTAATCCTAGGCAGGATGGAAGTGAGAGAAAGACAGAGACAGGAAATGCCCGGTTTGATATAGAGCTCTCTAAGATACATGCCCAGATGGATTCAATGGGTGAGATAAGAAAGGCCAACAATGAGCGTTTCTCCAGGACAGGCGAGCAGATAGGAGAGCTCCGCGGCATGATAATGGACACCAACAAGACGGTCTCAACCATAGAGGTCAATGCCACCAAAGCCATCGATCTTGTGAATTCTGTCAAGCCAGAGAAGCTTATGGTAGAAATAAGGAAGCAGGAAGGGAAAGTAGAGGCCCTGAAAGCCAACATTGAGAGTAACGAGGCCTTGAACAAGGATATGATGAAAGAACTCAAGAAGATGAGAGACCAGATGAACCTCTATAGGGGTGTGGAACAGGTCATACAGCTCAACGAGGAGGTCAAGCATGAGCTTATGGAGATAAAAAAAGTGGAGGCTACGATAGAACGACATTCTGACAAAGTTGAGACCATATTCTTGGAGGTATCCAAGAAATTCTCTGACTTCGACAAGTTCAATGATGTGGTCAAAGATCTGCAGAGAGGCTTGAAGAACCTGCAGGCGGACTTTGATAAGATGAAGGTCATGACAGACGACAAGGCCAACAAGAACGAGTTCGTCAAGCTCCTGGACAAGTTCAATGATTTTGAGAAGCACACAGGGAACATACTCAAGCTGCTAGACTCGAGGTCAAAACGGCTGAAAGATGATATGCAAAGCAGGTTCGAGAACATGAAACAGCAGCTGTCTGAGAGATACCATGTGCACATGGTTGAGGGTGAGGCCAAGTTTGAGCCCAAAAAAGAGCTGAAGAAGGAAGAAAGTGAAGAATCTACTATGAAGCAGGAGCAGGAAGCATTGGCTAAGACTACTCAGGAGACTGCTACAGCAACAGAAGAAGTGAAGAAAACGAAGAAAGGCCTTTTCGGCAAGTTCAAGAAAGCTTTTCCTGACAAAGGCAAATCCGGAGGCGGATCAGGAAAGGTGATAGACAACCCTTCTGAAGAAGAAAAAGTCACTCCGGGTCAGGTCGAACAAGATAACGCAGCAGAGATGCCTGCTGATAATGACAGGAAGGACAGGAAGGACAAGAAAGAAGAAAAACAATAAGCCACAACAAGCTTTTTCTACCGAAATATTTGTTCACTAGCGTTCTCATGGTTCGCTTCTTTCGAAGCGAAACCTTTATATTATATCATATTTGAACTCTTTTGTGGGGGATGTTTAGAGAAAAAAGAGCATAATTTCATTTATATTTTTAAGAATAGAAATATTTATAAAGGAATTATACTCAAAAAGATATAATATTATAATAATAGCGTATAACGTTATACTCAAATAGATATAACTTAGTGGGATTGGAGAGTGCGCAGTGATCGGTAATACACTGGAACAGCAGATTATAGGACTCTATGATAGAGATATAAACACTGCTTATTCTATAAACCAGATCGCAAAACTGCTCAAGAAAAGATATCCCTATATCAACAAAAAGGTCAATCAGCTTCTCAAGGCCAAGATCCTCGTCAAAGCGACCATAGGCCATGCTCATCTATGCTCATTGAATCTAGAAAATGAACAGACGACAATACTTCTCACAATCAACGAAATAAAGAAAAAAGAAATCTTCCTAAAAAAAGATGATTGGAAAAATAAAGCTGAAAAGATATGCTCCTGCATAGAAAACACTTCAATAAAGACGGTCCTGTGCTCCAACAATACTGTCTTCTTTGTCGTCGGAAACCTAAAGGACGAAAGGATCATAAGAAAGAAACTAAGGCTGAATAAGATGAATTTCTTGACCAATGAACAATTCAAGAAAATCTTGCTCTCTGATAAATCTATCCTGGAAGATCATACCATACTTTACGCTTACGAAGAGTATTACCGAGCTATTCGTGAAATTAGAGGAGAACTTAGGCTGCGCTACTCTCCCCTGATCCCCCAATATTAAAACGGGAACGCACAAATGATGAAAGAAAAGAAAGCAGCGGCAATAGTAGTGCTTATAGCGCTATTCCTTGTCAGCCTGCAGGCCAATTATGGAACAGAATCCTTATTAGATCAGAGTGCGCTCTCTTTGGAAAAGACAGCTTATTCTTTAGGGGATAAAGCAGGGATTTATATCGCAGAAGACTACATCGACAGTTCTTATCTTACAATATCCACAGACAACAATATTTACAAATATCTGGGAACCCTCTCTAATCCTACAGTCTTCAACATAAAAGAAGAGACATTGCATACAGTCAAGCTATTGACAAGAGAAGACAACCAGCTCATAGACCAGGAGGCCTTTGATGTCGGAGAGATAGATCTAGTAGACGTTCCCGAGGAAATTGAAGAAGAGGTAGAAGAAGAGATTCCTGAAGAGGAGATCATAGCGACCGGAATAGTTCTGGAGTTGGACAAAGCAAACTACGATGTCAATGAGCCTGTCTGGATGACCATAGCAGGCACAGAGTCCTTTGACGAGTCGCAACTGAGGCTTACCATAACCAGCGATACGCAGAGTTACAGATACTTGGGCATAAGCTCGGAGATATTATTTATACCAAGAATGCCTGGAGCATATCAAATCAGTTTGAAAGACGATGAAGATAAATTGCTTGCCCAACAGTATTTCGACGTTCTTGGTGTTGAAGCGAAAGCCAAAGGCAAGGTGTTTACAAACGTGGGCATCACCGTGCCCAAAGGAAGCATAAAGATATACAATTCAAAGAAAGAGCTGGCCATGACAGAGCTAGAATTAGAGACTGATGAAGATATAACAGACGCAACCTTAAGATTCCAAGACAAACCAGTGAATGAAATAAAGTTCAGGAATATCAATACAAGAGACAATCCCCTCATTGGTTTCGAGGAATTGCCCAAAGAAAAATACAATATCAAAGATGAAAAAGGAATATTGAAACCGGTAATAAAGGCTTATGCAATCGACCCGACACAGCTCAACTTCACCAACGCCACAGTCACAGCGACAGCAAAAGGCACAGAGCTCTGGAAATGCAAGGAATGGGACTTCGAGAACCAAACATGCCTGGGAACTTGGGAGAAGCTCATGAACCTAGTGCCTGGCCAGGAATATTCCTTCTTGCTGACCAAGGATGATCCTGGACTGGCGGAAGTGGGGGATTCCCGGCCAACAGCGTTCACCGATGCGACCAATGTCGGGACAAACGAGGCCAACGCATATGATGGTGATGATTCTTCTTATGCGACTATAGATATTGACGCTAATGCTAACCCAACATATGTCACTTACACAACTTTCAATATATCTGCTTTCAACAACGCCAGCACAATCAACTGGTTTAACATAACCTTCACTGTGGCCACTTCAGGAACTTTTACTGACGATACATGGTATCTTGAATATTCTACCAACGGAGGGAGTGGATGGACCGAATGTTATTCAAGCAGCTCAGCCCAGGGCACTAAGATAAATATCTCATGCAATCCTTCATTCAGTAGTTGGACTTTACAAGATTTTGCAAACAACTTCCAGGTCAGGACAGGAGGAGAGAAGAACGGCGCTCCAGACAGGGTTGATCTTTTTGTATATGAACTCTTCGCAACCATTAATTACACAGCTCCAAACAAGATCCCTACTCCGCTTTCCTGGGCCAAGAACGCATCATCTGTCTATATGAACAATTCTGTGATGTTCAATGCCACCTGGGTAGATTCAGATGGAACTTTGGATGCTTGGAAATTCAGCTGGAACCTTACAGGAACATGGAGCAATGCGACTGTGAGAGATTTCACAGCCAATAATGTCTCTAACACGACATTAGATGTTGATGCAGCCGTTGGTTCTGTAATCCATTGGAAGTTCTATGCCAATGATACAGATGGAGAATGGAATGTGACTCCTGTACAAACCTTCACGGTTTTGGGAATAGACACAACGCCGCCAACAGTAGACAACGAATCAGTGACTCCAACAACAGGAGTCTCGGGAACTCTATTTAACATAAGCGCAGATGTCTCGGATGACCAGACCATCCAGACTGTCAGGGCAGACATAAGGATGCCAGAGGGCACCATAAACAACTACACCATGAGTCCTGGTTCGGGCAACAGCTATTATGTCCTCTACATCAGCCAGTCAGGAGGAAACTTCTCTTTCATAGTGAACGCATCAGACGGCACCAACACCAATGCCTCTGATTCATGGACCTTTTTCAATGTGACAGCCAATATCACTACTCCTATCAGGTATTACCAGAGAGGGGACACTGTAGTCGTGGCAGGAGTAGGGTTCTATGCAGATGGGACAGTAACTGTAGATGTCGACAATTCAACAGGAGATTCTGTAAGCGGTTTTCCTGACTCTGCCACGGCAGATGAGAATGGTACAATATCCTTCAATTGGGAAATCCCTTCAGATGCAGATTTCGGCAATTTCACAATTACTGCCACAGACGACACCTTAGGATGGCTCACCAGCACGACAGATATATACTTGGTGGTGAAGCCGAGTTCAGCAACGACTCACACAGATAACGGCGTCTTTGAATCTCTAAGCAAAATAAACGACTCTGATGATGTATATACAAATGTTGAAGGAAACAACGTAGAAGTATATCTTGAAGCAAATTTCTCAAGCGTACTGCCAGCAGGTTATGATGTCACAACCGCTGTCTTATATTTCGAGCACAGGGAAATATCCACAGATGATATGTATATCAAATGGCGTAATTCCACATCCGGAGGCTATGACACCATATGCACCATAACCAATCTTGTTGCTGAAGGATTCTCCAGCTGCGATCTGAGCAGCTATGTTACAAATTCTGCGTCTCTCAATAGCCTTTCTGTGAGGTTATCTGATAATAACGGCGCTAACAACGGAGAAAACTGGACCTTGATAGACTTTGTCTACTTGGATATAGACTACTCTCTAAGCAGCGAGATAGCAATAACCATAAACGAGCCTGTTTTGGATTCGATAACTTATAACCCTGACAGCACAAATGATGAAGCATATGACGGAGGAGATACAGCCAACCCAGGACCTTCAGGATCAATACTGCAGGGAACAGAGGCCAGCAGTGCGGAATACACCAATCTATCTTCATCTGACAATGCACGCTGGCATACCTTGGTTGCTGTAGGTAGCCAGAGAGCATATCAGAGCTACAAATTCATTGTTTCAGATTCGATAGGTGACATTTCTTCTCTGACAGTAAGACATGAAGGGTTTGCGACTGAAACAACAACCCCAGATCCAGATAGTTACCATATCTACATCTGGAACTATACTGCTGGAGCGTATCAAGAAATTGCTACACCAAGCGCTTCAGGATCTGATCAGCTAACTACCGTTACTCTTGCCGGCAACGGCACTGATTTTATAAACAGCGGCGGGAGCGGAGAAGTCTGGATCCTTGTGGAAGGTGACTTCAGAACTGGAGGAAGCGGCAACCAGCAGGCAGATCTCTGGACAGACTATATGGAGCTTAAGGTCAACAAAGGCGCAACCATATCCGGATTGCAGGACATAAACGCCACGGTCACAGATGCTGATGGAGTTGCAGCATGTGATTATTATTACACTTATTCGAACGGAACTCTTGCCGGCTCTATAACTGGCATGACAGATCAAGGAAGCAATATCTGGCTCAACACAAGCGACACTACAGATTATGCTGACGGGTTCTATTACATATATGTGAACTGTACAGACGGAGGATCTAGCCAGGCAAACGCTTCTATATATGTCCGGGTCGCCAACCAAGCGCCTGTCATCTACTTGAGAGCGCCTGAAAACCACGCCAACTTATCATACTCAAACGTTAACTTCACATGGAATGCGACAGAATCAGGTTCTGGTGTCTTGACTTGTAACTTGTCTATTGATGGGATTGTGGAGCACACTAATGTCCCTTCACCAAATGGCCAAAACGTGACAAGGAACGTCTCTTTGTCAGACGGCACACACTACTGGAACGTCACATGTAGAGATTCTGGCAGCCAAAGCAATTCTAGCACTACTTGGGATTTGACCATAGACACCATTTCACCGACAGTAAACTTAAACAGCCCTCTGCAGGACAACACCACAAACTCAACTAGCATAACGTTTATTTATACCCCTACGGACATGAGCAATTTCACAAACTGCTCTCTGATAATAAACGGAGTGATAAATCAGACAAATACGACCACCTATAACAACACCCAGAACAACTTTACATTGACAGATATACCTGAAGGAGAATATCTTTGGAGCGTCAATTGTACAGATACTTTCGGCAATGTCGGCAACAGCAGCTCAAGGAACCTAACAATTGACAGGACGCCGCCATCTATTACACTTTATTATCCAGACAACGACGCTTTTGGCAGCGGAACCGTCAATTTCAATTTCACAGTCACAGATAACTTCGACAGCAACTTGACATGTAACCTAAGCATAGACGGCACTGTATCCACGACCAACAACAACTTCGCAGCCCTCAACAACAGCGTCACTAATCTCACAGAAACTGGGATAGAGGATGGGAATCACACATGGAGCATCACTTGTTGGGATAATATACCTTTGTCCAATACCAGCAGTACATTCAACTTCACGATATCAGCTCCCCCGACAGTCAACCTTCTTTCACCGCCAGATAACAATTGGACCAATGCATCCTTCATAAACTTCACTTTCTATGTGAGTGATGGGGAAGGAATATTCAACTGTACGTTCATATTCAACGGGCAGGTAAACCAGACCAAGAACTGGACGCTTATAACCAATCCAGGAAACAACACTTTCAATTTATCCAACATACCCGAAGGTCGCCATAACTGGACTATCAATTGTACAGACAACACAAGCCAATCAACGCAGCCAACCGAATTTGATTTATATATTGACTGGACAGGACCATCCATTCAGCTTCACAAACCTGATGATGACGACTCTTTCCCGACCAGCACTGTGAACTTCAACTTCACAGTTACTGACAACCTAGACTCCGTATTGGTTTGTAACCTTAGCATTGATGGTACAGTATCTACGACCAACAACAATTTCAATGCCAACAATGGCAGCATAACTAATCTTACAGAGATAGGGCTGATTGACGGAGACCATTGGTGGAACATCACTTGTTGGGACAACGCCTCCAACACCAACACCAGCGAGACAAGGAACTTCTCTGTTGATGGACCGCCAGTGCTTAATTTGGTAAGCCCCCCACCGAACGCCAAGAGCCAGGAGAACGTCACTTTCATATTTTATGCAGGAGACAGCTCTGGTCTATCCAATTGTTCTTTGATATTCAACGGAGATGTCAATCAGACCAAGAACGCAACCCAGTTGACCAACTATTCGAACAATAATTTCACCTTGAACAGCATACCAGAAGGTGTCTACAATTGGACAGTCAATTGTACTGATACCGGCGGCCAGTCAAACCAGCCGAAAATATGGAACCTTACCATAGACATGACAGCACCGACTGTGCAAGCCCATGACCCTAACGGTACAACCTTTAGCACAAACAGCATAGAGTTCAACTTCACAGTGACTGATGGGGTCTCTTTAACTATGATATGTAACGTCACTGTGGACAACGGCAATTACAGCAGTACAGTCAATGCAAGCAACGCTTCATTAGAGTCAGTCACTATAGCCGGGATAAGCGACGGTTTCCATTACTGGAATGTCTCTTGTTATGACCAGGCGAACAATACTGCATGGAGCAACACCTTGAACTTTACCATAGATGCCGCTCCACAGGTCTATCTTGATAAGCCGGACGACGGCTATGGAGATACAGACGGTAATGTGGTCTTCACCGCAGAGATATGGGATGATAATCTGACCAATTGCTCACTCATCATAAATGGTGTCATAAACCAGACAAAGAATTTATCTGAATTGCCGAATGTGAACACAGGCTCCACAGATAATTTTACTTTGAGCAACATGCCTCAAGGAGTGTATAACTGGACTGTCAACTGTACAGACATCAATGGATATGTCGGGACAGACACAACAAGGACTTTGTATGTTGATTGGACTTATCCTTGGATATTGCTCCACGAGCCAGAGAACAATACAAATGAAAGTTATACCACGATAAGCTTCAACTTCACGGCATACGACAATGTCGATCCTATATTAGAATGTAACCTCACTGTAAAAGGAGAGGTCAATACATCTCAGCTTGTGAATGCGACCGCCAATGTTCCAACGATCGTCAACATTTCCGGTTTCTTAACAGGGAATTATACCTGGAACGTGACTTGTAATGACAGTTCCGAATTGCAGAACAAGAGCGAGACATGGATCTTTGAAGTCATATCCGATCCGACAGTAGAGCTGAACTCTCCTCCCAATGGTTCCACAGACAGCGACGGGGACGTAACTTTTAAATATATCCCCCGAGATGTGGAAGGATTGTCTTATTGTGATATCTACATCGATGGTGAATACAACGACACAGAGACAGTTGCTGGAGGGGGAGTCCATAACAACCAACTCAGCAACTTCACGATAACCGGCATCTCTGAAGGAAACCATTCTTGGTATGTGAATTGTACAGACACAGACACTAATTATGGTCTTAGTGATACATGGATCTTCTATGTTGACCTGACCAATCCTTGGATAACACTTCATTATCCTTCTGGAGATATAATCAATACAAGCTCTGTGACCTTCAACTGGACAGCGTACGACAACTTTGATTCTAATCTTACATGTAACCTTACCATAAACAGCACGATCTATCCTAATCTTGGGTCTTTGAATGCGACAACAAGGAATTATACTATATCGAACCTCAACGACAGCAGGCATTTCTGGAATGTCACTTGTTGGGACAACGCTGGCCGTCAGAATACCTCAGCGACCTACAACTTTACGATAGCAGTAAAGCCGGAAGTAGGGTTGAACAACCCCGCGAATAATAACAGGAATGACAGTGTCAACATCTATGTGTATTATACACCGACAGACAACTCCAATGCCATAAGGAACTGTACGCTCATCTTGAACGGAGATTTCAACATAACCAACTCTTCTGTATCAGAAGGAGAGCAGAACCATTTCTATCTTCCAAGCCTTGCGAACGGCTCTTACACCTGGGATGTTAATTGTACAGACTATAATGACAACTGGGCCATCAACGGCACGACAAAGACATTCTACGTTGACATAAGGCCTCCGACCATAGTCCAGAGAAATCCGACGCAGGCCCAGACTTTCGACGATGACAACATCTTCTTCAACTGGACAGCATCAGACCATCCAGGCACAACGATAACATGTAACCTGACAGTCTCTGATCCTATTGGAGCAAGGAATGACACAGTGAGTGCGACAAGCGGCGCAGAATTCAACACTACCTTAGCAAACTTGAGCGTTGGGATACATTATTGGAACTTGACTTGTTGGGATGACCTTGGCAATGTCAACACCACTGTGACATGGAACTTCACCATCAACGAGCCAGACCTTTACATAAACAACAGCGAGATATTCTTCAGCGATGACAACCCCGACCTCAACACCAACATAACTATATTCGCCAACGTCACCAACATCGGAGGAAGCAACGCCGTAAACGTATTGGTTGATTTCTGGGATGGCTTGCCAGGTGTAGGGACTTACATAGGGAATGACACTCGGAATGTCGCTGTGGATGATACAGTGACCTTCAACGTGACATGGAACATCTCAGCAGGATACTACTATATCTGGGTTGTCATAGACTCGGACGATTCAATTAGCGAGCAGAACGAGTCAAATAACAATGCAACCATCAACATATCTGTACTCTGGTCTAATATTACTGAGCCTCCATCGAATACATGGACCAACACAGCGCTTAATGACATAAATATCACATTGGGGGATTACACTAACGGAACCATAAACTATACTTTTTTTGTTGATGGTTCTATCAACGGAGAGAACGGAACAGTAGAAGACAGGAACTCAACAGTCATCAGCATAACCTTCAGCTCTGAAGGCAACCACACAGTCATAGTGCAGGCAGAAGACGACTTGGGAAGAAGGAAGAATTCTACTGGCATCTACATAATATATGATGCTACAGATCCTTCACCGAACTTTGAGACCTTGAACGCTACTTTCTTCAATGATACGACACCAGGGATATCATTCAACATATCAGACAATTTTGATGATGTCCTTAACTACACTCTGTTTGTTGATGGAATAGAAGACAATAATGGTAGTGTCAACAATTGGACCACAGAAAATGTTGATCTATCGGTTCTTGGAGAAGGCAGATACAATATCACTCTACAGGCAGAGGACGAGGCAGGCAACCGCGCCAACAGCTCCATAATAATATTCATAGATCAGACACCCCCCACAATCAACCTGACTTATCCGGAGAACCATGCCAACCTGACAATCACAACAGTAAGCCTAAACTTCTCTGTCTGGGACAACCTAGATCCTGTGCTTACATGTAACCTGACCCTTGACGGAGCAGTCAACAGGTCTAATTTCAATGTCGATAATAACACAGAAGTCAACACGACGGTAGAAAACCTGGATGAAGGGCAACATAACTGGAATGTGACTTGTTGGGACGGCAGAGACCAGAACAACATCGTCAATAGGAACTACAGTGCAGACTGGGACTTCAACATCTTTATCGCCCCTTCCATAACAGGCCTTATCCCGCCGCACAAGAACTGGACCAACAATGAAAACGTGATTTTCTACTTCAATGTCTCAGATGATACTGGCCTGACCAATTGTTCCATATTACTGGATGGTGTGATAAACCAGACCAAGAACTATACTCTATTGACAAATGGCGGACAGAACAACTTCTCTGTGACCAACATGAACGGCACCTATACTTGGAGTATCATATGTTTTGATAACACAACCCAGAATGTGAATACTACGACATCCGAAAGGACTTTGTATGTTGATCTTTATCCGCCGGAACCTAGCATAAACACTGCATCTTTTACATGGTTCAACACAAGCAGCCCCTCTATCAGCTTTATCATAACAGACAACATGGACTGGATCCTGAATTATACTTTCTTTGTCAACGGATCAGCATCAACTACTGGTGCGGTAGCCAACAACACGCCGTTCTCAGATAGCCTGAGTGGGCTGAGCAACGGTACTTATATCATAAAACTGGAGGCCTATGATAATGCAAGCAATAAGAAGAACTCTTCTGCTATCTTGATCTATGTGGACACGATTGTGCCGACCATCAACCTTTCTGCTCCGGGCCATGACAC
>JBDRIN010000082.1:0-9600 GCA_043815805.1 archaeon
TCCGTCTGTTTTGCAGGTTCCGCTTAATCCTAATTCGGCACCGTAATAATAATAGTTATAGATGCTTTCGTGGCCTTCGGGAACTCCAGATACCGTGTGAGGCAGGTAAGTCCTTACTAATCTTCCGAACTCGTCGTATACATATTCAGTGCTTACTACATTGTTAAGGTCAGTCACTCTTAGAACATTGCCTCTTTCATCATATTCTGTGGTTGCCCGGTGCCCTTTGGCGTTCTCTACGCATGTTGGTAGAGCAGACTTGTACTGAGTGCCTCCTTGAGCACATGGTCCGACGCCTTCTGGAGGCAAGGTGTCATCTCCATAAAAGATTTTTGTCGGATTGCCCGGAGTCATAGCATCTTCAGCATATATCAATGCTCCATAGGCGTTGTAATCCATGTTTTTGGCTGTGGTCATCATCTCATTCTCTGCAGGAATGCCGTTACCTGCATCTTTCCAGACCTGCTGCGCTACAGGATACCATCTGGTGCTGTCAAATACATCCCAGACAGTCCTTGAGAGAGCACTAACACCCTGTAGTTGATCCAAAGAAGGTGCAACCTCCTGGAGTATCTGCATGTTTCCATCACCCACAAATTGCATATACGGCTGAGACAACATGTTCTTGGCTGCCATAGCAGCATATTGCGGATACTGGTATGCGTAGGTCGAGTAAGTGACAATTTTGTCAGCGTTATTTGTTGCATCAGAGTTCGCGATGCTTTTCTTAGGGAAGCCAGTGTCTGTGTAGTATTGTATCTGCGACTGGCTTGTTACACCGTCGACCATTGATGAAGATTGGGTTGGGCGGGCCCAAATAGACGTTTTGGCATAATAGCAATTACAGTATCCTTCGTCTTCTTCATTACTTGGACACGAATCATCAACAAACAGATGTTTTGTTACGAAGTTATAGTTCGTCAGGCTTTCACTCACTAATTCCCCTGTAGAGTCATAAACTTGCACCTTGTAAGGCTGTCCTCTCATCTGGCCATTGCTTTCATTTATCTTGTCACTGCACCTGTGAGTATCTGGATAGGTCTTTATCTTGTCTTCTACGTGCTTTAGTGTTCTATAGTGAGTTACTGTTTTTCCATATTCTCCATTACCTATAGTCGTGGTAACATCGTCATAGGAAACATAATAAGAGGAACGTCCTATACCTGTTTTGGAAAAGTCCGGCTGTAATGACAAAAAGCTCAATTTTAGTGGAACCAATCCTTCTGAGTACTCTTGGTAGATTGTAAATTCTTGTCCTAATCCATCTCGGAGAGTTTTTGATTTCAGCCTGGATCCTCCGTACCATTGCTCATATAGGGAAGCCTCTGGATAATGGCCGTGTGTTATGTCCCAGTTGAATTTGTTGCATTCATAATCATAGGTTATGCTGCCGCCAGTCGGATACTTTACATCCTTAATTGACCACGCCTTCACCCTTTCATCAATGCAAATGTCGTGGGCATCTTCAGTTCCTCCATCCCCCACAATTGTGTTCGAAATTTTAAAAACAAATTGAAGCGGACTTTTGGTTTGTGTGCAGGCATACCCTAATGCCCGACCATCGTTGCCTGCGAGGGTTATGGGTTGATCATTGAATTCCCAATAACACTTATCGTCTGGGAAAAGATCTGAACAAGCGAATGTTTCTTGTTGGTTTCCCAAACCATTATAATAACCATACCAATCCTTTCCGAACCGTTTATAGGGCATGTCCCTTCCATAATAATCAAAGATTGTTGGAGGCAAAGGATTCTCGTCTGCTCCATATTGTGTTACGTTCTCAAGGGTTAATTTACCAGTTGTAGGAATCCCTTCTGCACCTTTGGCCAGATCATATGAATATTTGAATTGAGTCCACGCTACCTTGGTTTCTGTATTGTCCAATAGACTAAATAGCTCAATTTTGTTCAATCTAGCAGGTCTACCTGGGTTGCCAGGTACAAAATTCTCTGGCAAGCTGTCTTCTCTGTCATATATCAAGTCAAAATCTGCTCTTGCTATTGGAGTCTCGATTGAATTTAGATACGCGTGGTTATATTGGGATTCTTTTCGGTTATAGTAAACATAGGTATAGTCATATCCCACTGCCCCGACATAAACTGTGTTAAAACTTTGCATAGTATACTTGTGTACATCATCACTCCAAGGGTCTCCATCGGCGTAATTAGGCTCTGTGGGTTCCATTGTGTCTGGAACGTGGGGGCTCGCATAGGTAAAATAAGTTTCGTCTTTTTCATAACCAAATTTTATCCAGGAGCCAGCATCTGCTCCTCCATCGTTAGGGATTAAAGCATCTCCACCACCATCTACATAATCTGCGCTGAGTATGGCTGTGAGATACCAAGCATAAGTGAACGGTGTGGTCAAGTCATTCTCATTGTTATCATCTGGTTTCCACGAAGGCACACCGTTGTGGTTGTAATCTTCGTTGTATTTGCATTCGAATTGTTTTACTCTGTCAAAAGTAATCTTTCTTTCAACCTTGGCACTTGGATCTTTACCAAATACATATTTTGTTCCATCTTCTGTGGTTATGACCCAGTATTCTATGCCTCCTACAGGATTTTCTGAAGCAATTGTTGCTGCTCTCCAATTTCCGAAATACCAATTTTTATTATTATCTGCTATTATTTGACCACCGCCTCCAGGAAAAGAAACAGAATAGTAGTCCTGGTCTTCATATTCAGAGTCTGAATTGAGCCAGCCATTTGAGTAGTCATCCGGAAGATTGATGGTATTCCGAGTTATGGCTCCCGCACCCAAGTTGAATCCTAGACCAACAAAACTAGCTTCTTGATCCAGACTTATTCCAGAGGAGTACGATAATGAGATTGGAAAGCTCAGGCTTCCTCTTCCTGGTACAGACATGATTGGTGTTGAGAAGGCCATTTCTCCAGTATATCCGGAGCTTCCGCCTTGTCCGACCTCTGAAAAGGAAGATGCCTCTGGAGCGCTTTCAAAACTCTCTGAACTGACGCCGTATGCCAGTATCAAAACTAGTGTTATGCTTATCAATATTGAAAAGATTGCTTTTTTTCTTGTTTTCATTTTATATACACCTCGTCCTTTGATTTTAGATTAGACATTATGATTTTTTCATAATGTTTTTTTGGACTGTGATACCTAAATTTATTCTGGGTCAGGACCAAATCTTATCCCCATTTCGATCGATGTGATTATGTCAACAGGCCCCACAGGTTCTAATTTTGACCCTGTCCAAGTTTGGCTTGCACCAACACCTATTTCTGTGTATAAGGTACTTCCTGTACTAAAAGTTTTCTGGTCTTTGCCTAGTTTTATCATGGCGGTACCCTGAACAAAATCTTCAGTACCTCCGCCTGAAAGTATGTTTGTTCCTCCATAAGCATCGTCTACAGACCAGTCTCCATAGTATGATGTTTCTACAGTTGTTGTTTTTCCTTGATAGTATGAACTGGTATACTCTCCCCACCCAGCACTTAATGATACTCCCCCATAGCTCTTGGATTCTTCCGGTTGATAAGTTAGGTCAATTCCTGCAGATTCACCCTGAAACTCCCAACTGGTCTTTTCTTCCCCTTCTTCAGTGATCCTTGCTTCTCCAGTTTCTACAAAACCCTCTTCCTGACTATAAAAAGATCTGTCTGTTCTTCCAGAACCGTGAGCCTTAGGATCATAACGGAGGCCAATATCAAAGTTTCCAACACTTACTTGGCCATGTTTTGGGAATTCATCTGTTACTTCTGACTCTTGAGCATCCGTATCATACAGCCCCGTCGGATCAATAAACCGCATTGGATTATTATTGGCATAGACATAAAAGTTCATACCGTCTTTTATGGGGTCGACAGTAATAAATCTTCCGATTTCAGGATCATAATAACGTGCTCCGTAGTATTTCAGGCCTGTAATGTCCTGTTCTTTGCCTGTGTAACCAAAGCGAGCTTCTGATGTGCCCATTGGTTCTCCGTAGGGTTTGTAGTCGCTGGATTCTTTCCATCCGCCGATGTCTGTCGTCACCCTTGTGCTTCCCAGATGGTCTGAGTGGTAATATTCCATGCCAGTCTCATCTGTATACTTGCCTGCCAGTCCAGAGCCGTAGACATAATATTCTTTGCCTTTAGATTCTCCGATCCTATAAGAAGGTTCTACTCCTACAGGCATACTGACATCGCCTCCCAAATCTTTTACTGCTGTTTTGCTTGCCTGGCCTACAAGTCCGGGGTTTCCTATGAGGACGGCTATACCGATGACTACTGCGAACAATGCAATCACGAATGAGGTTTGGTTTTTCATCTTAATATGGTTTTTCTATTGCTGTGACAAGTTTTGGTTTCGGGTCTTTCTTTAATTTCATGCAGCAACCTGTTTCGTGCACAGACCCAGAGGGATAAGTGTAGTCGCAGATTTCAGGGTAAGGGGAACTGTCGTATTCACATGAAATAGTCTCATACTTCTTGCCGTTGCACATGAATACATCTCCTCTAGTACAATCATAGTGACATGCTGACCAGTAATGGCATGCATCCATCGCATTACATGCTATCTGGTTAGTGTTATTGTCTCTGCAGGTCACGCCCAGGCATGAGCCGCTTATGCATTCACAATCCTGGATCATCTCTGTTCCTGTAGAAGTATATCTCTTGCAGTTTCCTCCTGCATCAGGACAGCTTATGATGTGATCTTGATCGCAATTCGTATAATATAGACTTTCCATAACGTCGCAATTGCAAGTAGCTGCAACGCAATCTGCATCGTTGCAACCAAGATCATAATCAGAGCACATCACATCAGGAGTGCCTACGTCATCACACTCTTCACTCCCACTTACAATTCCATCACCGCTGTAATAACACTCAGATGTGTCATAGCCCATACAATCAGCTGCGCACTTAACTAGATTGGTGCCCCACATTTGGCCTGGGCAGGCTGGGTTTGGTGAAGGGTAAGCACTGCATTGAACATCAGTAGTATAATCTCCAGGATCTTCACATACTTCGCCAGGATCCAAATTATGATTTCCACAGCCGATACTTATCTCGCCCACAGGCTCGCAATCATTGCCCATATACTCAAAGTTCTCGACGAATATGACGTTTCCGCCTTGATCATAGATGTAATTGGTCATTGTATTGTCTTTGCTGGATCTCTTCTGGACTCGCATGCCGTTTCCGTCGTAGCTGTAGCCTTCGCAATTGCCCTCATTGGTCTCTACTTTTATCAATCTATTAGCATAATCATAAGTGAAATCCATGTCTCCAGGAGTCACGGTGAAGTCAGAATCTCCATGGCCAACATAATACCAGGCGCAATCAGGGATTACAGCTGCCTGAGATTCTGTCTCATCATAATTTCCTTTGTTGAGTATTATTCCAGTGGTTCCGTCGTATTCCTGAACAACGCTGTACCAGACATAATCTTCGCTTCCGGGAAGGCCAGGATCATCATAGGCGACTCTCACAGGAGTTCCTATGCTGGCCTGCACATCAAAGATGGCGTATTGGCCTGTCGGTTTGTTAGATGTTACACCGATTCTTTGGAGCTTTATGTCGTCGAAATACATTGTTCCTATGGCAGGATCGCAGATGCCGCTGCCACAAGGTCCTCCGTAAAGCATGATTTTGATACATCTGGTTGTTGCGGGAGCCACTGCTGTTCCAGTGAATTCATACTCCATATAAGTCCATTCATCAGATATGATCCCTATATTGTTACATTCTGAAGAAGAAGATGGACAATCAAGATTGTGCTCTGCACAACCCCAATGTTCTCCTGAGCTGCAATCAGTCTGGTGACATTCAACAACTAACGTGGCTCCTGAGACATCATCTTCCGAATTCCAGTTCTCTGTCTTCATCCAGCCAGAAAGCTTGTATTGAGCATCTTTTATGATGGTTACTTCCTGCTTAGAATAGGACCATTCATTCACGTTGACCTTGATAGCATAGTCTCCGCTGTGAGAGGTTTCGTCTGTTATTTCATGACCAACATCTGAATGGACAGTCCATACATCGCCAAAATCTCCGCATTCAAAACCGCCGTTCCATAATAGGTTGTTGTCTGCCACCCTATTGGTGTCTCCGAAGCCTATGTTGAAGCTGGATTTTCCGTATTTCTCTTCTAGGTTTCCTGTGTCTGAGTAGGCATAGTCATATTTCTCTGTGGCGGTTATCTGGTTGTTGTTGCGGCCGTATGCATAATTGAATTCTTGTATGTTTGGTGTTCCTAGACCGGTGAAATGTCTTTCCCTGTTTCCTACTTCGTCGTATTCATAATAGAAGCTTTCATCATAACGTCCATGGTCATATACGTTTGTCAATCTGTACAAGTTGTCATAAACATATTCTGCGTATAGGTTGGTTCGGGTAGGAGCGTTGTGTACTTCCAGAATGTTTCCCACTTTATCATACCACATGTATCTTGTGAAAGCTGGCGCGGTTATGCTCTGTATCCAGTCCCTATTTGTGTAACTATAGCTTGTTGAAAGGCCGTTCCCGTGTGCTATGCCTGAAACAGTCCCTGTAGGATTGTATTGTATTTGCTGCACGCTGTTGCCATTGAATTCGACACCTGAGAGTTGTCCTATGTTGTTGTAAATGTAATTGACATAGTTCCAAGTCGCACCATCTTGAGGATAGGTTATTCTCTTTATCTTTCCACCAGTGTAATATTCATAGTCGACACGATAATCTATGTCGAATATGGAATGGATGACAAAGACTATGTTGCCTTTTGCATCGTAAGAATAGATTGTTCTTACATCTCCTTCTTCTACAGAGCAGAGCCTTCCTCTGCCGTTGGAACATGGAACGTCGTATTCAAACTCTTTGAGGACCTCGTCGGTCGCCAAGTCTTTGACTTGTACTGGCCTATTTATGTCGTCGTATATATATTGTAGACGTGTAATCTCATCATACATTGTGTCTACGTTGCCACTCAAATCATAGGTATACTCGACTTGGCCTGCGTCTGGGTGAACGCTGAGACGAGTCTGGCCTAGAGAGTTGTATTGGGCTGTGCTCACCCGAGTCATGGCATCTGTTGTCTGTTTAAGATTGCCAAGCTTGTCGTATTGGAAGTGAGTTGTCTCTCCAGTCGTGTCTTCAATGATTATGGTTCTCCCATAAGCATCTTTGGTGACCTTGACATAATTTTCATTCTCATCTGTGATTTGGTTCCAGTTCGTGCCGAAGACAGTGTCTACAGTGTTGGTTGTTCCTGCTGGAGTGACTTCTTCGACCCTATTGAGAGCGTCGTATTTGTAGGATGTTTTTAATGAGGTCCCTCCTGTGTCGTCATAGAAAGGTTTGCTCACAGAATCCACTAGGCCCTCTATGTTGTACAAGGTCTCCACGACTATGTCATCAGCTTCTAAAGAGTCAAACTGCTTGGTCTCAGTCCTCCTTCCAAGGTTGTCGTAATAATGATAGACTGGGTTGAAACGGGTTGTTCCGTCCTTTTTTGAATAGACAACGGTGTGCTTGTCGTCGTCGAAGTCATGGTATTCTATCTCGGTGGCAGGATATGTTTCTGAATCAACAGGTGTGATTACCTTAGTCAATCTTCCAAGATGATCGTATTTGTATGTATAGACATTGTCGTTCTCGTCTGTCTGAGATAGCAAAGCATAATTATGCGGGTAATAAGTGTAACTTTTTTCCAACTTGGAATCTTCATTACCTTCCTCTGCATAAGCCCACTCTCTTGTCAAAGCCACACCCGGAATAGATGTCAAATACTCCATATAATAACGCTTGTTGTCTGGGTTTATCACATGATTTACGTTGCCAAAGGCATCATAAAATAGCTGGGTTGTCAGCCATCTATTGTTTCCAGGAGTATTGTCCCAGACGCTGCTCGATAGAAGGCTTCCTTGGTTATTATAGGCATCATAGACGACCCGGCGCAAGAGCTGGTTTCCGGTGTCAGGATCAGTTATGTTAGTCTCATTCGCCAATCTGGGGAAATATTTGTAGAGATCTCCGGCACCTTCATATTCTGGATTGTTCTCATAGACATAACGTGTCTTGGTGCGTATGTTGTCTGGGATGCTGTCAGGTAGAGCAGTAATAGTTGGGAAATGATTAGTTTCCCAAGTGGCAGAATCGACTTCCCCATAATTTGAAGACACCTTCGGGTTGATATATTTGTCAAAGTAAGATCCTTGAGCATATCTCTTCTCTTCTCCGTTTTCTATCACGCGAGTCACGCTTCCTGTAGGGAAAGAGATGGTTGTTGGTTGGGCTGCGATTTCATAGGGTGCACAAACAAAGCCAGTCCACCTGCAGCCGGAAATGCAGTCTGTTAGAGGCAAGCCTGAACAATCATCGCGAATATAGAACGTGTCCCACGCCCCGCCACATAGGTTTATGGGTGCACTACAATAGAACCAATCATTCTCGAGGTCTGTCAGAGCACCCAACCAAGTCTGAGTTCCCCATTGGGGATGGAAAGCGCTATAAGAGGTCTTGGTCTCTCTCTTCAGGTTAGATTCTCCTGTCCCACATCCTGTTGTTGAATCGCACTCATACAATCTAGATATGTATTCTTTTCCGCTAATGAAATCATGGATGGAGTAATATTCATTGCCGCCCAGCTCCATGGTGAAGTATTCGAATTCTGTCTTGGTGTATTTTCCGTTGTTATCTGTTGGACCTAAGATGGTGGTTATGCTTCTTGGGAATTCATTCTCATAACAATCGCTCGGTGGGGGGTACTCATAAGAGTACTGGTATAGAAGTTCTGGACTACCCGTGTCCTCCTTTATAACATAATTATCTATCATCTTCTTATGCATCAGATTCTCTACGTTTCCGCATAGAAGGTAATCTGTAGTAGTATATTCATACGTTGTAGTCGCCCCAAGAGGAGAATTTATCTTCTCAAGGGCGAAGAAAGAAGCATGTTCTGTGGTTATTGGATCCATGTAATACTCATATTTTGTGGTCGGGAACAACAAACCACTGCCCATTCTGAATCTACAGTCCATAGACTCAATCCAGCCGCTTCCTGAAGTCCCGCAATAGTAATTCAAAGGATCTGTTGGGTGGTTGGCCCAGTTGCCCCAGTTGGCATAGTCTGCAAAACAAGTCTTGCTGCCAGTCACATAACCTAAAGGCTCTCCATAATCAAAACCTCGTTCTTTGGTGAGAGCCAGACAGTAATTGTTGGCAGCTGTGTCATGGCATTTCAATCCACATCCCAGACCATCACCTCCACAATCATCAGCACCGCACATACCTCTCTGATTATAATCCCCAGGTTCTATAGTCCGGGTATATTCTGTTCCTGTTATGTCGCGTATCTCTACTTCAACTAACAAGGCATTCTCATTGCATACTCCTCCTTGCATACTTTCGCATTTGTCTATATAAGGATTGTCAACACCCAAATCTCCGCTGTAGATATACTTCACAGCCATAGTCTCCCCTGTATGGTCTTGATAAGTGACTTTTCTCAGTCTTCCTTGGTCAGAATCGAAGTTGTTCACCACATCAAAGTTCATATATGAGACCACAACACCAGCTTTATTTCTAGTAGTTATCCTTTGGATATACGGTGAACCACAGGTATGTCCATTTGCCGGAGCACATGCGGAAGAGAATCCTCCTGGCATGACAC
>JBDRIN010000083.1:0-2604 GCA_043815805.1 archaeon
CAACAAAGGATCTGTAGCTGTTGAACAAGGAGTCTGGTATGATGTGCGCTTTGAGTTGAGCGGAAACACACTAAGATTGTATGTTGATGGTGAACTGATAAAGGAAGCAGTTGACACAAGCATCAGTTCAGGCAAGTTCGGAATAAGGAACGGAGAAGCCCATTCAAGAGTAGATGACTTCGTCGTCTATAAGCTAGATGCACCATACACCCCACCATCAGGTGAGTTCTCTGCCACCATAGGCACAGACAAGGATACCTATAACAAAGGAGACCTTGCAAGGATCACCGTGAAGGTGAAAGGCGAAAACGTCGATGTGTCGCAAACAAAGATAGATGTAGAAGTTGATGATAGCCTTTCAAGCATGATTACTAAGTTTGACATACCTATGACCCGAGGAGTATGCGTGGCATCTGATACAGAAGTCAGCTATTGCACTTGGGAAGGCTACTGGGACACATCTTTAGCCCGCGATTACAACGGTCCAGGCGTATTCATAGTTCGGCTAGATGCTGAATTGGACGACAATACGAAAAGCGACAGCAAGACAATCCAAGTACGAAGCGATGTTGTAGAAGACGAGAGCTTGGTCGATGTCTCAATCACTCCAACACACCAGACTGCCTTGCCAGGCGAGAGCGTGACTTACAAGGTTACTGTTAAAGATAACCACCCGATGTATTCCTCGCAAGCAATCTTCACCTACAACCTTGTGGTAAGCGGATTACCTTTCAAAGACACTTTACCCAACAAAGTAACATTATCTGCAGGCGAAGAGAAGATCTATGAGATGACTGTCTACACAGAGAAGCCTTTGGAAGATGCGGTTGCTGTGGAGATAGCCGAGATACAGGAAGAGATCGAAATTGTAGAAATCCAAGAAGAAATCTATACCTGCAAGAACAGTGATGGTGGCAAAGCTTATTATAAGAAAGGCACAACCACCTACCCAATTTCAGGTGGAGCATTTGAAACAGTAGAAGAATTTTGCAGAGAAAACTCGGTTCAAGAATATTTCTGTCAAGAGAATAGGATGGAACTTGAGATTTATCCATGCCCTTATGGCTGCGAAGACGGAGCCTGCCTAAGAGAGCATGAAGATGACATAGCCAGAGAGTCCTCAGTCTCTATCTCAGCTGGCGGCGGTGCTGGTGCTGTAAAGATAAAGCTACAGCCTGTCGAAGAGCAGAAGAAGATCCAAATCATAACAGCCGAGAAAGCCATGGTAAAGAGCAAGTATGGCGAAGCTGACAGCAACAGCGGAGCTGGATCTCCTGCGCTTATTCAAGAAAGAGTGTCTGCTTTCATAAAGCCAGTCACTTCGAACAACTATTACGGAAAGACCTACTCATTCACCGTGAAGGCTAATCTCCAAGGCCAATCCAACGTGAGGGACGCAGCATCTGCGTCTCTTTTCGTTGGCAAAAAGTACATCGATGAGCCAGAGGATCCGCCCGAGTTCCCTTCAGACGAATACATCATTGAGTTGGAGAAAGGCTGGAACTTAGTGAGTGTTCCAGGACAGTTCATCAAGTTTGATTCAGAAGGATGCACCAACAACAGGAAAATGCTTGGTTTTGTCTGGCTGAAAGACGAGCAGAAGTATGTTACTTTGAAAGAGGCAGAAAGGGTCCTGGGAAAGAGCTTCAAGGACTACCTGTCCAAGAACGCTTTCTGGATCTACTCTTTCGAGGACTGCAAGCTCAGCATCAGTGTCAGGAAAGAGACAAGCTATGAAGACATCGATCTTGCCAATGGATGGAACCTAGTGCCTGTGACAAAAGACATGGTAGGAAACAGCCTCAGCACCATCGGTGACTGCGACTATGAAAAGCTGTATTTCTGGGACGCAAATGACCAGGAATGGAGCAGCTTCTCAGCGAACTATGTCTTTTACAGCACAGACCTGACCAACGGCTTCATCGCAAAGGTCGATGGAAGGTGCACTTTAGGTACAGCGATACTCATGCCTCCGGAAATGCCGGAAGACTGAAGAGGTGAGCAAGGATGAAAAAAGCAATTGCGGTTTTGTTTGCCATAACCACCCTGTTTTTGTTGACCGCATGCGGAAACACCATTAACACGAGGTGTGACTCAGGCATGTTTGACAGCGATGGCGAGTGCTGCGACACGGTTTGTGATATAGACTGCCCTGGTGGTTACGAACCAGGCACTTGCCATTGCACATGCCTTGGTGAATCAGATACGACTGATTCCGGCATAGATGATATTTTCGACGAGGAAGGCCAAATCACCCCTCCGGGCATACCCGGTTAATTCTTCCTTCCTCATTTTTTTATTTTCTCTAATGTCTTCTTCTCATCGACATTAATATGTCTTCTGAAGAAATTACAGATGTTGCGGACGTCTCTTTCTAGAAGCTCATCAGCATTAGGACTATCAGCGGTTGTTCCCTGGGAGAAATCTATGAAGACTGGCTTTTGATGATAGTTAAGGATGTTGAAATCAGATAGATCACCGTGTATCAGGCCTTTCTTGTAGAGCTTCTTCATGTTCCTGACAACCAGGTCAAAGAATTTCTTTGGATCCTTGGGAACATCGTCCTTCAGCTTCTGCGCCGGCTCTTTGTCGCCGATGTATTCC
>JBDRIN010000084.1:0-19632 GCA_043815805.1 archaeon
TGCCGATTCCAGGAGGACCGACCAACAAGACGTGGCGGTTCATCATCAGAGCGGATCTCAATTCCTGCTTCACTGCTTCCTGGCCAAGGATGTCGTCGAATTTAGCTTTTAAAAATATGTTTTCGGATTTCATAGAAACAAAGAGAATACATCTTGTTTTATAAAGCTTTTTAAATCATCTGCAGCAAGAATATGACCGCCGCAGCTATCACAGGCACACTTAAATTATCGTCTATCTGGAACGCATAGATCTTGATCTCGATGGCCTCTATAATCATGGCTATGAAGGCTGCTATCAGAGCCTGCCACCAGACAACAAAGATCATGGCTACCAAGAAGCCAACTGCTGTGCCAGCAAGGCTGCCCTCTAGGAGCTTGTTCTTGCAAAGAGGATGCTTTGTCCTGCCGTTGCTCAAGCTAATCATAGTGGAGAGGGCATCTCCAAAAGCCAGTATTGCAATGGCTGCCAAAGCGATATCTTTTGGAAAGAACCTAACTACGAGCCACGCTCCTAAGAAAAAGAAGATTGGCCCTTTGCCAGGCAGCTTCCTATGTATCGGCCGTTCATACTTCTCTATGAACTTTACGATGGCAGAATGCTTTGAACCCCTCAATAACAGGGATACTGCAAGGCCTGCTATGAAGATGATGAGCAGCCATTCGCTGCCTATAAAGTCGAAGTATAGCAGTAACAATACCACGATGCCGATTATCATATGGAATGATTGTCTTATAATCTCTTTAGGTTCCATTTTACAAACCACTTCTCCTTCAATTCAAGTTTCATATAGGCCCAGCCGATCAGATAGCCCATGATGGCTCCTGCAAGTATGTCGCTGAGATAATGGACTCCGATGTACATCCTGCTGAAAGCCACCAATACTGCAAAGATTATCCAGAACCAGTGGATCTGCCTGAACTCGCGGTCAAGTATAGGCAATGCAGCGAACGCAATCATGGTGTGCAGGCTTGGAAATGAATAAGTAGTCTCGGTCGCCAAAGCTACGACATTATGCAGCACATCATAAGGTCTTGGCCTTGCAACAAGGAATTTGAGGATATAACCGACGATGATGCTCGTGAAAAAGCTCAACCACAAGAAAGGGATCCATTCCCTCTTCTTCTCTTCATACAGAAAAAGGCTAGTGATTATGAACAAGATGACAAAGACAGAGCCGATATTAGTTATCCAGCTGAAAAAATATGTGAGCCAGGAAGTGTGCAGGTTTTGGAAGTTGACTGCTATGGCATCATCCACGAAGAAAGAGAATACTAATACGATAAAACCAATGGTCAGTAGGATCAAGTCTCTCTTTTTCATTTTTCTATATGTGTTTTATGAAGATGCTTGCAACTCCCTGCCCTGTCAATGTCAATGCAGTGACAACAGCAGCAGCAATCAGCACGCCTATTATGGCTGAGATCATGAATCTCTTGAAGTCTACTCCAATGATCTTTCCTGCAAGCGCTCCTGTATAAACGCCTGAGCCAGGCAGAGGGATACCGATGAATATCGCGAGAGCGATCCAGCCCCACCTGTCGACTGCCTTATCTATCTTCTTCTGCACCCTCTCGACAGTCCTCAGGTAAAAAGCATGAATCCTTGGAAATCTCTGGATGAACTTGATTAGCCAGTCGAGAACAAAATAGACAACTATGGCAATCAGGATATTGGCTATTATCGCTGTAAGAACAACTACCCAGATCGGCAGCCCATAGATCAGGATGCCTAAGGGTATGCTTGCCCTCAACTCTGTTATTGGCAGCAGGGTCCAGATGATGACCCACATTATCTCTTGGAGCATTTTATGGCGGACACCTTCTCATTTATATAACTTTTCTTAATATGATCCTTCAATAGCGTCAATGGCTCTTTGAACTCTCTTTTCTCGACGGCAAACAGCCTGTTGTTTTTCTCAAACACTTTTTTGTGCTTACTCCTGAAACGCTTAGCATCTGTCTTCTGCTTGACAGGAGGCCCTATTACCTCAACAGTATCAGACATTCTTTCTTTTTTCACAACAAAATACATGACAGTCTTCTTGCTGTACTCCCAGTCAGATTCCAAGACTTTGAAGTCATGCTTCTTCAAAGCAGTATTCAATTTCTCAAAGACTTTCAAGAGTTTTGTAGCGACCACATCATCCTTGCCTTTCAACGGAGTTGCAGTGACCACTAACAAAGTCTCTTTTGTTTTTATCTTATTCACATCAAGCTTCTTGATATTAAAGAAATCATTGCTTGGTTTGTGCAAAAACTTCTTTGCGGCTTCCTTGAATAATTCAAACCTTTCCCTGCTCAATGCAGCAGCTGCATTCCTGTCCGGCTGTATAGGATCCACTATTATCAGTGGACTATGGGTTTTGGCTTTATTCAAGGCTTTCAGAGGATCTTCCAGATGCTTTTCAGGGTCAAGGATGACTCTATCGCCCCAGACGCTGGCCTGCATCAACAGCTGCTCGAAAGAGCCATAATAGATGATTAATATATCCAAGACATGGCCAGAGAATCCCTTGATGTATGATTCTGCTCCATACACCTTGTTGGCCTTGCAGAACTGCTTGGCCAATCTGATATCCTCAGCCAGTTCTGGCTTCTCCCTGAGATGCTTTTCCACGTAAAAGACATGAAGAGGACTCATATCCGTCACGTTCAGTGCTTTCTTGTAATCATTAATCTTGAGCACAGGAACTATCTCAAACACAAGCTTGTCCTTGTTCTTGATCTGGAAATAATCTCTAGAGCCATGCACCAGCTCTGGTTTCAGCGGCTTGAGTGCTTTCTCCAGGAGCTTTGAGAGGTCTTTATCCTTGTAAGAGTAATCAAAGCGCACAAACAGGTCCACGTCAAAGTCGCCTTTCAAAAAGGTCCCTTTGGCCACGCTGCCTCCCTTGACGCATTCAGCTTTGAGCTTGTTCTTCTTCAGGAGAGAGTTGATGTCTTCTACAGCTTCATCTACTTGTTTCAAGACCACGGTGTCTGGTTTCAATTGCTTCCTGATTTTTTCTAACAAGGCTTCCATGTTCATAAATAACCTGATTAGGTTTAAAAAGCTTATGTAACTTAAGCACCCACTGGCATAAGTAAACGAAACTTTAATAAACTCCGAACGTGAGGATATGAACATAAAAGAGGTGTATGATTGGACGCACTTGGAATTTTGACTAGTTTAGCTGTTATCTTGTTACTTGCAGTCCTAGTGACCATCATATCCAAGAAGTTCAAAATCTCCAATGTCCTGTTTCTCGTCTTGATAGGGGTGGCTCTTGGGAGGATGACTTTTGGAGGATATGAGATTTTTGATTTCTCACCTGTCTTCCTAGTTGCAATTGGTATCCTAGCTCTTGTCCTTATAGTCTTTGACGGCGCTTCAAGGTTCAAACTAAAGGAGGTGGATGCCTTTTTCATGCAGTCCCTGAAGCTCGTAGGCATATTCCTGCTTTTGAGTGTGATCTTTATGAGCTTCTTCACGCACATAATGTTCTATTCTGAATTCACCGTGGCGACAGTCATCTATTCATTAATATTTGCTATAATCATCGTGGGAACAGACGCCAGCTCTGTCTTTGTACTGATGGGGAAGAAAGCCAACAAGGTGATCAATGTTTTGGAGCTGGAAGCCATAGTCAATACGCCTATAATCGTGCTTCTGCCTTTCATCTTAATAGAGTTCCTGAATGTCCCTGGCGGTGCAGAGAATGTCTGGACTAATGTCTTAGGACAGTTCGGGCCGTTCCTGCAGCAGATAGTCGTGGGCATTGGCGTGGGTGTCCTATTGGGAATAGTCATCTTCAAGGCCATGAGAAAGGTATATTCTGCACAGCTCTCTCCTCTGGCCATCATAACAGCCTCTCTGCTGTCTTATATCCTTGCAGAGCAGCTTGGCGGCAACGGCGTCCTGGCTGTTGTTGTCCTTGGATTGTTCTTCGGCAACATGTATTTCAGGCAGAAAGAGCAATTGCAGACCTTCAACTGGAACCTCTCTAACCTATTGCAGCTCCTGGTGTTCGTCTTGATAGGAGTAGTCATCAAGATAGACTTCACCCTAATCTTTATCCTTAAGTCTCTAGGGCTTTTCGCTCTCTTGATACTCGTAAGGTACTGGGCTATAAGAATCGCGATGAAAAAAGAGGATTATAACAACAAAGAGAGATTTTTCATGGCCATGAACATGCCCAAGGGTATAGCAGTGGCCGTAGTTGTCTTCTCTTTCTCTGTATTGCAGTATCCATTATTAGGCCATGTCCTCGATCTGGTCTTGATATTCATGATATACTCACTTGCCTTGGCTTCGATTCTTGACAGGTATTCCCAGAAGTTCATCAGGGTGAAACTTGACCAATGATATTCTTAGGGCCAGCAGGAAGTGCAGGACTTGGCAATGAAGAAGGCTTGAAAAAAGCAGCTTCTATGGGCTTGAAATGTTATGAAGTGGAATTTACTCATGGCGTCCAGATGAAGAATGACCTGGCCAAGAAGTTGGGCAAGCTAGCTTCTGAGTTGGGAATCAAGCTCTCTATCCACGCTCCCTACTACATCAACCTTGCTTCTAAAGAGAAACCAAAGATTTTTGCCTCGAAGAAAAGGATATTGGACAGCTGCGAACGTGGACATTATCTTGGGGCAAAGAAAGTAGTGTTCCATGCAGGCTTTTTCCAAGGCCAAGATGTTGAATCTGTCTATGAAATGATAAAAGAGGCTCTTGTGGACATGCAAGGGACCATAAAGAAGAGAGGCTGGAGTGTTGAGCTGGCTCCTGAAGTGACTGGAAAACCATCCCAGTTCGGCTCTATAGAAGAATTGATGAGGCTGAGGAAGGAGATAGGGATCAGCTACTGTGTGGACTTTGCGCATCTCTATGCTCGACAACAGGGCAAGATAGACTATAGCAAAGTCTTGAAGATGATCCCTGACAAAGAGTTCCATGCGCATTTCTCTGGAATAAACTATGGCCCAAAAGGAGAGCGAAACCACATAGCCGTGGATATAGACCAGTTCAAAAAATTGGCCAGGGCAATTAATAAAGCAAAAAAAGAAGTTTCTTTGATCAACGAGAGCCCTTACATCTTTGAAGATCTGGAAAGGATGCTCAAAGCTCTATCCTAGATAGCTTAGCTGTTTCTTCTCGGCTTCCCTGGTCAAACTTTGGCTCTGCTGCATCAATCCTTTCAGCTTGCCTTCAAATTGCGAGGCTTGTTTGAGTAGCGGCTTATAGTCAACCTTCAGATTGAGGTATTTGTCTAGGATTTTTATGACTTCAGCTGCTGCTTTGCTGTCTGGCAAGGCGCTATTAGTGCCTGCAAAGATGCATTTTATATTCTTGAATCTTGTCATGACAGCCGCTGTGACTCCCATGATGATGCTCTCTTTGATAGGCTCTGCACCTAATTTTCCCAGTTTTTCATCTCCAAAATAGAACATCCTGTTCTTCCCCAACGGAAAAGCAGACATGTTGACACCTTCTATGGAAAGGATCTCTTTGGCCTTGGTCTTTTTACAGAGTTCCAAGATCTGCTCTGCAATCTTCCACTCAAAGCCCTGCACGTTAAGGATAGTATGCAGGATGATTAGGTTGTATTGTTTTGAATAGTAGACAACCATGGGCTTGACTAATTTGCCCTTGTGAATGGCGACTATAGGCTGGAGCTCGTCATAGACAAATTCTCCTATCTTCTCGACTTTCAAATGGTCGATGAGAAATTCTGTCACGATGGTTCCCACCAGGCCGAAGCCAGGGAAGCCCTCGATGATGATAGGGTTAGTCGGAGTTTTAGTTAAGTTAATCTTCATGTTAACACCTCTGGTATGTTCTTGATGTTGAGGTTTTATAAAGGTTGTGGTTAGAAGGATTATATTTCTGTGTATTCAAACCTTCTTTTTACTGAAGGCAGCCATAGATCATGTTTTTTTGTGTAATCCCAGTCAATAGTGTATAAAAAATCATGGATCCTTATGGAATCTTCATGTCCGAACCAAAGTTGGGGGGTTGGCCCATACTTGACTCCTTTTCCTCTATTCACCCCTGTATACTCTATTAAGGCGTCATATAATTCTTCAAGAAAATCTGGATTGAATCGCACCCTCAAATCATTGATATAATACTGTCCTGTTTCTGAAAGCTTATCGAAAAATATGAGCCGGTCTTCTAGAAAACCTCTGATGAAGTGTCTCGCACGACGCTTGTCTAGTCCTTCAGGAAATGTTCTTTCTGTTCTATCTAGGAGGCATCCTTTTCTTACTAAGGATTCTTGCAGATGATCATTTCTGATTTGCAACCTGAATTGCTCCGAACCTGGAGGGTGTTGTATTGCCGCATCTGTCTCTAGCTTTTTTCTGACTTTGGTTATGAGCCCAGATTTGGTTGAGTTCCAGCAGTTCCTATAGTCTCCGCCATTGTTCCTTTCTCTTTCTGATGAATAAGCAGACCAGGAAAAACCTGCAAGATACCAGACGTCTCCGCTGTTTCCATCGAAAAAATCCTCTATGCAATTCGGTGCCAATATAACTGAAGATTTTGTCTTGTCCATCTCAAAAAAGGTAATGGTGTAGTCCCTTATAAATGTATCTACTGTTTAATGAGGACAAATCATAAGAGAACCTTTATAAAGCAACTTGCTTTCTGTCCTTCCATGAAGAAAGTTCTCTTGGATACCAACTTCCTCTTGCTGCCAGGACAGTTCATGATAGACATATTCACACAGATAGAAGGCCTGATGGAGTACCCGTATAAGCTTTGTGTTGTCGATAAGACCATCGGTGAGATCAAGAAGATAGTCGAGACAGGCAATACTAGAGATAAGCGGTCTGCCAAGATGGCGCTTATGCTTATAAAACAAAAAGGTTTAAAAACACTTCGCAGTTTCTCTCATAAAGGGGTTGATGACCTTATTGTCGATAAGTCTGATGACGATACTTATGTTGCGACCCAGGATAAAGGGCTAAAAAAGCGCTTAAAAGAGAAAAATATTAAAGTAATAACACTAAAACAAAAAAAGTATCTAAGATTCGAGGGGTAAAATGTTTTACAAAGTACAAGTAAATGACCATATAAGGCTTCCTCCAGACATGTTTGGGGAAGACCTGCAGCAATCCATCATAGCCGAGATTAAGAAGAAGTACTCTGGATACATTTCCAAAGAGCTGGGTTTAGTCATAGAAGTGGCTGGAGTCCAGGAGATTCAAGACGGAATAATCATCCCTGGAGACGGAGCATCTTATTACAGGACAATATTTGATGTATATACTTTTATACCAGAGATGCAGGAAGTCGTGCCAGGAGTCATCAAGGACATAGCTGACTTTGGAGCCTTCATCAGCATAGGGCCGATAGAAGGAATGATCCACATAAGCCAGACCATGAATGACTTCGTCAGCTTTACCAAGGACAAGGTGCTGCAAGGAAAAGAGAGCAAGCATAGCCTCAAAGTAGGCGATAAATGCAATGCGAGAATAATTGCGGTTTCATACAAAGACATGGCGAATCCAAAGCTAGGGTTAACAATGAGACAGCCTGGCCTTGGAAGGACAGACTGGATTGATGAAGACCTTGCGAAAGGGCCAGCCAAGAAGGCTGCTCCTAAAAAATAAAGAGGTGCCCATATGATAAAATTAGAGGATTGGATGAGTAAACCTGTAATCACTATCGATCCAGACAAGACAGTGATGCAAGGGATAAAATTCATGAAACAGCATGATATAGGGGCACTAGTCATGGTCGATGCGAAGAAGAAACCCATAGGGATATTGACCGAAAGGGATATCCTAAGATTGGTGTCTGAGGGAAAGGATCTAGTCAAACTAAAGATCCAAGAGGTCATGACCAAGGGAGTTAAGAGTGTTGATGTCGATGCGACAGTCCTGGAAGTGAGCAAGATAATGCACACCCATGGTTTCAGGAGGATCGTGATAACCAAGAACGGACAATTGGTAGGGATCATGACCGATAAAAATTTAATAGAGTTGATGTCAGGATGAAGAAAAAAGTATGCAGGAAATGCAAAATATTCGTCGAAGGAGATAGCTGTCCAATATGCAAAAGAGATTCTTTCTCTACGAATTGGCAGGGCAGGATATTTTTCTTGGATGTGAAGAAGAGCATGATAGCTCACAAGATGAATGTTGACCAGAAAGGAGAATATGCGATAAAGGTAAGATAAAATGGAAATTGAGATTCTAAATAAAGAGAAAAACCCATTGTTGGGGAGAGAAGGCATAGAGGCCAAGGTAGCTTATTCAGAAGCGACACCTTCGCGTAAGCAGATAAGGAAGGAATTGGCTAAAAAGATAGGCAAGAAAGAAGAGCTTGTTGTTGTCAGGCAGATAAAGACTTATTTTGGCTCTGGTATGGCAAAGATATATGCCAATGCTTATGATAAAGAAGAAGACCTCAAGGCTGGAGAGATAGAGAGCATACTGAAACGGCATGAGAAGGGCAAGAAAGGTGAAGAAGCCCCTCCGAAAGAGGCAAATGAGCCCAAGCCTGAGGCCAAAGAAGAAAAGAAAGAAGAGAAGGCTGAATAAAAATGGGAAAACAGAAAAAATCGGTCAAGAAAGGCAAAAAAGCAAAGAAGAAGAAAGTAAGGAACAAGCTTTCTACGGCTTACAAGATTTCTGGGGATACTATAGAGAAAGCCAACAAGAAATGCCCAAAGTGCTCAGTGTTCATGGCCAACCATAAGGATAGATGGTCGTGTGGCAAGTGCGGGTATATGGAGAAGAAGTAATTATATTTTTTGAAAACCTTCCGTTCTCGTCGGAAATCCTTAGGCAAGGCTTATAATTAAACAAAGATTTCTTTTAATATGACCCAAATCACAAAATATATAAATAAGTTTGACTTATCCCAACTAAGGTTTAACAAAATGGTACAAGCGTTGGTAATGATTGATGACAACACGAATCGGGTCTTGAATATTGTGAAAGCACAGTATGATTTAAAAGACAAAGGAGAAGCCATAGAATTGGTCGTTAGCAAATACATCGAAGACCAGGATGAGCCAGAGTTAAAACCCGAGTTCATAAAGAAAATACGAGAAATACAGAAGCAGAAAAGCATCAGGGTAAAGGACTTTGCCAAACGCTATGGCTTGAAATAAGATGTATTTTCTAGATATCAAGCCCGAAGCAGACAAAATATTCAAGGTTCTAGAGAAGAAGAATAAGAAGCGGTTAGAGATAATTTATAAAAAGATAGAAGAGATAAGGCAAAAACCTTCTCATGTCTACAAATTCTTGAAACAACCATTGCAGAGCTTCAATAGGGCGCATATAGAAAAGCATTTTGTCCTGATATTCAAGATAAACCATGAAGAGAAAGCAGTTGACGTCTATTATTTCGACCATCACGATAATGCATATAAATGGCGACCAAAACCTTAACTACAGCAGCAAGAATGATATAATTCTTGGATATCTTCTGCAGGACAACCTTCTGTATGGCCTATAGCAGTCTCTCCGTGCCCGCAGACTGATTTCTCTATGCCTTGTAGGATAGAGCTCCTGCATATGCCTTGGTTATAGCCCTTGTCTATGCATTCAGTACTACAGTCTTTCTTGGCTGTGCAAGCTGTCAGAACTAGCAGGCAAACGATTGCAATGATAATAAACACTCTTTTTTTCAAATAAGCACCCTTTGGTAGATAATACCTGCTTGTTTATATAAATTTTTTGTTTTGAAAACCTTCCATTCTCGTCGGAAATCTTCAGACAAGGCTTATTAATGAGTAGTTATTTCTTCAATTATGAACAAATATTATGTTGATTCTTGTATCTGGAGAGATTATTATGAGAACAGGACAGATAAATATAGACCTTTGGGTGTGTGGGCTTTTGAATTCTTCAAAAGAGCAGTAGAAAACAAGGATACAATACTCTATTCTGAATTTATTGTTAACGAATTATCGCATTTTTTTGAGAAAGAAATCATCAAAGATATATTTAGCATTGTATCTGAAGAAGGCATATTGAAGAAGATAGAAATTACTGACATTCATAAAAAAGAAGCTGTGAAATTGCATAAAAAGTTGAAAATACCTTTTGGTGATGCAATGCATACAATTCTGGCCAGAGATCAAGCTGCAATATTAATATCAAGAGACCACCATTTTGAAGAAATTGAAGGAATAGTTGAGATAAACAAGCCTGAAGATTTAATCTAAATCTATCCCGTGTTTTTTTGCAAACTCCCTACTTACTTTTTCACGTATTACGTGCAGTTCTTCATCACTGGTGTGTGTTTTGGCAGTGCCAAAATATTTTTCAAATACTGCAATTGCCTTGTTTTTATTCAGGCCAGTTATCTTATCCCTAATAGCATCCCTGATAAACTCTGTCTTAGTCACGTAATTGTTCTCCTTCATGACCTCTTCCATCTTCCTAAGAAGGTTCTCGTCGAATTTCACACAAACAGCTTCCATGTTATACTTGGTAATACTTGGTATTTTATAAAGTTTTCTGTTTTGATTATGTAATATGGTTTTATATACACGCGCCTTTTCCTGATTCACTTATGAGTGAGATAACACAATCAGGACTGCTATGCCCTCTTAGGGTTGTCGATGAACAGGAACTTCAGGGTTATATGACTCGTAGGAACTACCTTAACCATTTCAATGGCAAAAGACCAATGACTTATCCTGGAGAGTGGATGTTTGCAGGAGGAGCTCTTGAAGAAGTCGATGATAATCTTCTTGAGACTGCGGTCAGAGAGTTTAGAGAAGAGACTAGATATAAAGGTCCTATAACCAATATTCAGGAATTGAGAGAGACAGAAACTAGAGACCCTCTTAGAAGGAGATTCCACATAGAGTTCTATACAGCAACTATCGACGATACTTTCGAGTTTGTGCCTGTTGAAGGTGGCGAGGTCATAGCTGTAGAATGGAATACTCCTCGGGCCTTTCTTGATCGAATTTATTCTCCAGATTTCACAGTAGAGCAGATAGAAGCTTTCAAGAGGTATGGTCTAGATGATAAGAGGCATGGCGAGCATAGAGTCACCAAAAGGCAGATCCCGACCATCAATATTCCTACCTTTGAACTGCTGACTGCTATGACTCCAGAACTTGTCGCTAAATACGGCACAACTGATTCTTAGAAAAATAAAAAAATACTTCCCCCGAATTGGGAGAAGAAAAAATGACCTTCACGTTGTCGTTGGGGGTGATAAGCGTGAAGGCCAAGAAGGAGTCCTGTAAAGGACTGTAATTGATTGTAAGGCGTTACCTTACAATCTCTATGCCAAGCTCATCAGACATCTGCTGTCTTTCTGCTGCTTTTTGCTTGGCACTTGGCTTTCCAAGGATCCAAGGGCTCTTCACTCCTGTGATAATAGTCATCACTGTCATTTTGCCCTTCATCTCCTCTGAAACTCGTGCGCCCCAGATGACATTGGCGTCTTCGTCCATGCTTTCTGTCACCATCTCGCCTGCTCTCGCGATCTCATCTAGGGTCATATCCGGCCCACCAGCTATGTGGATAATTGCTCCTGTAGCTCCTTCGTAACTGATATCCAACAAAGGATTGGTTAGGGCTCCTTTCACTGCTTCGTCGACTCTGTTGTTTGTATCAGAGGCTCCTACTCCAATTGCTGCCACGCCACCATCTGTCATGATCGTCTTGACGTCAGCATAATCAAGGTTCACTAATGATGGTACTGCAATAGTCTCTACAATGCCTTTTATCATCGTCGCTATAAGTTCGTTCGCTACTGCAAAGGCTTGTTGAACTGGCAGGTTTCCAGCTATCTGCACGAGTCTGTTGTTGTCAATAACTATGACTGTATCTGAGACTCTTCTCAGCTGCTGCAAACCAAATTCCGCTTTGTCAACCCGTGCTCTTTCAATCTTGAAAGGCATGGTGACTGTCCCAATTACTATAGCTCCCACGTCTCTTGCAACTTCTGCTATGATAGGGGCTGCTCCTGTTCCTGTTCCACCGCCCATTCCTGCGCAGACAAAGACCATATCTGAGTGCTTCAAAGCATCCTTAATCTCGTTCAGACTCTCTCTAGCGGCTTCTGCACCTCTCTCCGGGAAGCCTCCACATCCTAGGCCGCGAGTGACGTCTTTGCCCATTAAGAACTTACGGTCTGCTTCTATCATGCTCAGGTGCTGTTGATCGGTGTTGCAACCTAAAATTTCAGCTCCCTGAATTCCTTTTTTGTAAAGCCAGTTAACCATATTGTTACCGGCTCCGCCTACACCAATCACTTTTATGTTGGCTTGGCACACTTCTATTTCATTGGTTTTCATTTCCTTGCTTTGTTCCAAGGCTTTGTTCACGATAAAGTCCATCTTCCTATACCCCCTTTTTTCGCTGTTTTTTCGGTTTCTGTAAACTATATGTTGTACAACAACAATCTTTATAATACCCTACAGTTTACCTCTATCTAAGAAAACGTTGCTTTTACCGAAACCCACTACCCTTGCAATAGCGGTTTTCCCTCGAGAAAGTTACTTTCTCAAGTTTGTTTTACCAAAACCCCTTATAAATATATACATTCCCATACTAGTATTTAAAGATTATTGGCTGGGGAAATATATGTTGTAGAATCTATTTCTCGTAAAGAATGCTTTTCTTCTCGGGAAACAGCCCCATGCTGGACATCTGGTTGTATTGCTCTGGGGTGAGGGTTAGAGTTATTATGTTATAGTTTTCCTTCTCTCTTATCTCTGAGGCTGCTGCGTTTATGCTTGTGACGTCGAGGTTGTTGCCTATTATTAATAAGTTTGCCTTATCCTTGTTCTCTTTGCCGTGGAGCACAATCATGGCAATGTTCTCGTGCATGATCTTCTCTATGAAGGAATCTAAGATAGTCTTTTTCTCTGCTAAGAGGATGGATTCTATGAATTTGGTGTTCTTGTTCTTGGCCCAGGAGTAGAACTTGGTCTTCTTGAACTGGCTGAGCTTGATTATCTCGAGCTTCACAAGCTGGTTGATAAGGCGGAAGGTCGTGGCCACAGGCACCTTGGTTTTAGTCGAGATCTCTCTCAGATAGAACTCTTCTTCAGGGTTGGCTATGAAGAATCTAAGGGTGGCCAAAAGTTTTCTGTCGAGCAGATGCTCAAGTAGCTGCGTAGGCTCCATAGGTATACACAAGGAGGTATTAGTATATATATTTTTTCATTTTTGGAATGATGTTTTAGAAATGGAACGATTGTGCTTGTTGGCAAGTTAGCTAAGAACAGATAATGCTATCAGAACAAGTCTTTAGGAAATCTAAATCTGCCCAGGTTCCATCATAGCGCTGGCAAACACTTTTTTGCTGCATCTATTATCTACACATCTTTGATTGCTTGCACAGCCGCAATCCCTGCAGCAATTGGCCATGGTCTCTTCGCCATTGCAGATGCCATCTCCGCAGACAGGAAGCATGGTACAATCTGGATCTTCTAAATCAGTCTCTCCGTCGCAGTCATTGTCTATGTTATCATCGCATATTTCTGATTGTGGCTCTCCAGGTACTGCGTCGCATTCTGCTCCGCTTTCATCAAGAGTACAGACTAGGTTACCCCAAGCTAGACAAATGCCCAGACCTTCACTGCATACAGTTCCCAGCTCTGGCCAGTCTTCATCGAACAAAGTGTCGCAATCGTCATCCAAGTAATTGCACAGTTCGATGTTGTCTCCAGTCAGATCATTACAGGTTTGAGAACCTGAGTCGCAGTAATAGGTCCCTTCTTCACAGAGGTCTGAGTCTTGGCCGTCGCATAGGTCTCCTAGCCAGAGTTCATCAGAGCCATCATCAGTTCCTAAGTTACAATCATCATTGATTCCATTGCATACTTCTAGGGCTCCGGGGTGGATGTTTCCGTTAGTGTCATCACAGTCGTCTCCGTCATAAAGGCATCCATGGTCTGTTCCGCAGTCTGGACAGACGCCGTAACCGTCTTCATCATTATCTGTGCACGTCAGTTGGCAGTCAGAATCAGCGCCATCTCTGAAACGGTCACAATCATTGTCTAATAGGTCATCACAAGTCAGTTCTGTACCTTCTTCGTAATCAGGGCCATAGCTTGATGCGTCGCAAGGCAGCCAGCCCAGCTCTCCTTCGCACTCTTGTGTGCTTCCTGCACACACACCGTACCACAGAGAACATGCTGGAGCTATGAGGTTGTTATCAGGAATATCATCACAGTCGTTGTCTAGCCCATCACAGGTTACTTCTGTATCTTGTTCATAGTAAGGGCCATAGTTTGATGCGTTGCAAGTCAGCCAACCCATTGTACCTCCACATGTTTGTGTGCTTCCCACGCATACGCCTTGCTGCAGTGAACAAGGAGGTGCTGTAAGGTTGTTATCAGTAATATTATCACAATCATTGTCTATTCCATCACAGATCTCCTGTTCAGGTATACACCCACCTCCTAAGTGATACTGATAATACTCCTCGACCGTCATCAGGGTGTATCCATCTGCTTCCAGAGAGTGTGCATAAGAAACTATCTGGTTTGCTTTAGCATAATCTATGCCACCAGCTTGGGCTTCAAAGTCCTGCATATGGTATAGGACCAAAGCTACTCCTTCCTCTTGTATTTTAGCATCAATCTCAGATATAAGAGTAGAGTATTCTTTGAAATCACAGGTTACTCCGCTTCCATCATTCTGACATAGATGTAATTGTCTTTCTATGAGTAAAAGCTCATCAGTAGGGGTTATGGTTACATCTACAACATTATAATATGTGTGGAAATCCAGGTCTATAAGGACTTGGATCGTATTATCATCTGCAGAGCCAAATGGGGGAATAGAGCTTTTAGGATATATCCCTATTGATTCCATTAAGATATTCCCTTGCTCATAATAAGCAAATTGGTCCTCATAACTCAGGCCTTCTAAGTGAATTGCGTGAGTATAACCATGCTGTCCAATCTCTATTAGTGGGTTGCTGTCCCAGTATTGAAGTTTTTCTATAAACCATTCTCCGCTTCCTGGGCCAATGTATGGATCTTCAATCCCTACAGGTATGGCTCCTGCGGTTAGAGGGATGTCCTCATCAATATGTCTTTGCATTATATACTCTTGAATATCATACAGCCACCAGACCTGGATATCATCCATGGCAAGGAGCACTATGTTGTCTGCAGAGACACTTGCCATGCAGAATAAAAATATGACCCCGAATAAGATAAATGTTTTTTTCATAATGTTTCCCCGAATAAAGGAAAACATTCAGCATATATAAACTTTGCTTTGTCTAAACTTGGTAGTGAATAATCGAATTTATTCCCAGTATGAATTAGAAGTAGTGATGATATCTTTCCAGGGGCCATCAGGTACATCTTCAAAATCAATGAACCGCCAGCTTACAGTGTCTATATCTTCAAGATTAAGATAATCGCGGACAGCAGGAGAGACATCTAAACCTGCGTTTCTGTTGACTCTGTTTTTAGGTTGGGCTGAGCCGAAGACATAATCTGCGTCGTCTTCTCCAAAAGGACCTACATCCTCCCATTGGGCATAGGCTGATTTGTCTCCTTTGGTTATCTTTATCCAGCGGTTCTTGCACATGGATTCTGATTCTGTCCAATTCTGTTCTTCAGCCCAGTATATGGTCTCCATTGCACCTGGCTTTCTTTCGCTGTTTTCATCGAAATCATTATATGGCAAGGCAAAATAGAAGGGATTCTCTTCTGGAGTGAATCCTCTAGGGTAATAGCCGTCTCTGGTGTCAGGGTCATCGACCCCGCCATAATGCTCCAGCCAGCGTTCATCCCAGGCGCTTTCTCTGTTCTGGATGTAATCATTATCTCTGGTTGCTTCTTCACCGACCCAAAAAAAGGTCACGGTGATGTCTGTGTGGATAGGATAAGTTGGAGTTTCAGGGTTGGGTATAGATTCTTGCTGATCCGAAGGTGCTTGAGTTGTATTCTCTACAGGAGGATTCGGCTGAACAGGGGGTTCTGGAGGTTTAGGATTGGGAGTATGATTGTCTGATTCTGGAGGTTGGATCGAACAACCAGCTAGCAACAGGATAAGAATGCATAAAACCAGAATATTAATCTTGGGCATGCCAGAGTGATGATGGGTTTATATATAAATATTCCTTATCTATTATGTTTGTCCCTTCTTAGTGGTTACAAAACGAAACATTTATAAAGTCCAAATACCCTAAATAGAGGTATGAGGTCGATTAATAGGGTGATAATACCTGCCACTGTATTGACAGCTATATTAGCTGCTGGATACATAGCCAGGAATCCAAGGACAGAGGCTCCAGGCCCTGTTCCAGCTAGTGTGAGCTCTATCTTCAGCAACCTCACTGATTATCATGATCCGGACTTGAGTCAAATTGTTGTTGACGGAACAAGTTATATGACCCTGGCTGAGTATGAACCTTCTGTCATTGTCGGCTTGTCCTTTGGTGCAGATTATGGGGAAGGCTCTGTCAACGCTTCTTTGGCACAGAGCGTCCTGGATGCCCAGGAATACTTTGGACAGGACCTCCAGGCGATTGTGCAGAGCGAGATAGGTACATGCATGAGTAGGCTAGGAGAAGATGACTATGTCCATGTTGGAGAGAACTATGCAGAAGGAGAAGGTGCTGCTATGCGCTCAAAAGAGAGCACAGGGACCATCCTTGAATACAGCAGGGAACATATGGAATCCCTTAATTTGGATACTGGATCAATCCTTTATGTTGCGCACCCTGCGCATATGCAGCGAGTGATTGCTCTAGGCAGAAGCCTTGGCCTGGAAGGACAGCCTTTTTTAGGTGACATAGGCTGGTCAGAGGATGACCCTCAGCTGTGGGTCCGCAATGGAGCCCTATGGCTGCCGAGAGAAGTCGTGGTAAGGACGTATGATGTAATTACAGGCAATGAAGTACCTATTGAGAATTAATATTAACTATCTTTTCTTTCAACTCATCCTTCCTCTTGTCATCAAAATATCCTTCTATCTTACCGACGAGCTTTCCATTCGTGAAGAACAGCAATGCAGGAAGCTCTTTCACACTGTATTTCTTTAAAAGTGAGTCGTCTTTCACATTGATTTTGCGATATTTAATATCCTGGTCCTTGAACAATTCCTTTAGAGGAATTGAATGAAGTAAGCACTCGATGGTGTCGTCCTTGAATAATTCTACGACTGCTGGCTTGGTGGATCTTATGATCTGGACTTCGAACCTATCCTGGTCTATGATGAAGCCTTTGTGTATCGGCATTGCACCGTATCTGTCCACGAACAGGTCAGAGACATTCCTTGGGTCTTTCTCTAGCTCTTTCTTAATCTTCTCATATTCTGCTTTGCTCTTAGCCACTCTTATGGCACCCACTGGGCAGGCTGGCTCGCAGACTCCGCAGTCATTGCACTTAGAATCATCTATCTTTATCTTCTTCTCTGCTTCATCCCAGTAGAAAGCTCCTGTTGGGCATGCTCCTATGCCTCCGCAGTCTTCTGAGTTGTCGCATATCTTGAAGTTGATTAGGACTGGCATATGAAAAAAGAATCAAGAGGTGTTTAAAAATATTTATTTTTTCGAAACCTTTATATATGATTACGCATTACTAATCAATTACTATGGTGATGTCCACTATGCAGATAAGGATGAATCCTGGATTGATAAAGAGGATAGATTCTATTGTAGACTCTGGCGTCTATTCGAACAGATCGGATGTCATCAGAGACGCTGTGAGAAGGTTTGTCTGGGATCAAGAGGTAGGAAGTATTCCTTATAGAGGAAATGGTGTGAAACTTATTCGGGAAATCAGAAAGAAATTGTCAAAAGAACCTATTGATTTAGACGAAATAAACAATCTATAACAGATCTTCGGGCTTTTTTGTTTTTATGCCATATTGCTTTGCAGTTTTAAGGAGTTCTTTGTCTCGTGTAACCAGAATCGAATCTGTTTTCTTCGCGAGCAGCATGTGAATGATATCAAAGAAGCTAATATCATAGTTAATTTCAGATTCGATCTTTCTTGCCAGATGAAACTCTGTTGATGAAAGACTGATTTTTCTATAGTTTGATGAAGCCTTGAATGAGTCAGTTTTTTCACTGAATTTAGATTCTGGGAGGGCATGGCTCAATTCCTTCAAGATAAAACCAGAATAATAGAATACAGAGCGTTCATTATCAAATCTTTCGAAGAAAGATTTGGAGATGAGCCAGTAAGGCATTCCTTTGGTTTCATCTCCCTCTTTCTGCCAAAGGTTCAGATAGATGCAGGAATCTATATAAAACTTATTCATTCAGAATAAGACTTGATTATTCTTAATAAAAGTGATTTAGGATAATCCGGAAGGTTTTCACTTCTTCTGCCCCTTATACAGCTCTTTCACTTCAGAAAGCCTTGATGCTTCGTCAGGCCTTCTGTCGTCTCTTATTCTAACCAATCTTGGGAATCTCAAGGCGAACCCAGAGCTATAAGTCGGGCTTTTTTGTATCTCTTCGTATTTGACTTCTATGACCAAATCTGGCTTTATCTTGACTTCTCTTCCTTTTTCAATCTTTATGAAAGGTTTAAGACGTTCTGTCATCTCATTGAAAGAGACGCCTTCTTCCTCTTTCTCTTTGAAGCCGGTTCCTACTTTTCCAATCTCTAAGTACTCATCGTTTTCGCCTATACATGCCAATATATAGGAGGTTAGCCAGCCTGCTCTCTTGCCAGTGCCCCATTCTGCGCCTACAACCGCTAAGTCTAGGGTTTCCATGATCGGTTTTAATTTTATCATGTGTCCTACTCTGGCTCCTGGCTTGTAGGGTGCTGTAAGATTCTTGAACATGACTCCTTCATTGCCCATGTTCAGGCTTTTCTCATAGAAGGATTCTGCGTCTGTAATGCTGCTTGTTATTATATTTGGGATCACGACGATCTTTCTTTTCTGGTTCTTGACTATCTTTTCTATCAATGCCCTTCTTTTTTCAAAAGGCTCGTTTATCATGTTCTTGCCTTCGTAATCAACGACGTCAAACACATTCAGTTCGACAGGAAGTTTCTTCTCTGTCTCTTTGATATTGTATTTTCGCTTTATCCTTTGAGAGATATGCTGGAAAGGCTGGTATTTTCCAGTCTTTGGGTTAAAGCCGACTGCCTCGCAGTCTAGGATGAAGCTTTTTCCAGTGACATTATCCTCGACGTATTTCTTGATTTCTGGGAATTGATGAGTCACATTCTCTAATCTTCTTGTGTAGACTGTTACGGATTTGCCTTTCTTATGCACCTGCATCCTAAATCCGTCCAGCTTGTATTCTATGTCTGCAGGCTTGCCCACTTTCTTGAATGCCTCTTGGACATTGGCGACTTTCAAAGCGAGCATGACTTTGATAGGTGTTCCTATCTGCAGGTCTATCTTTTCCAAAGCCTTTATCCCTTTCTTTGCAGCTTTGGCGACGATGCTGAAATCATTGCATTTGTCATACGCAGACTGGACTATTTCCATGATCTCTTTGTATTTTTCCCTGTCTTCGACCTCTATTGACTTCATTTTTTCATCATAGGTGAAGTTTACAGGCAGATAAGCCCAAGCGATGGCATCTCTAAGGCTGCCTGAGCCGACCCCTACCCTGAGGTCTTCTAAGACTGTTCTAATGACGTAGCGGGCTTCTAAGGGCTTTGCGCTTGATATTAATTCAGCCACCAGCTTGACCTTTTGGTCAACGCTGCCATGGCCGCCCAAAGTGGCTAATTT
>JBDRIN010000085.1:0-14722 GCA_043815805.1 archaeon
ACATCCTGCAAGAGACTTAAGGTACAATTAGGTATGCCTCCAATACGTATTCCTGCATCTTGAGCCATATCTCTTATCTGCGTACGAAACCCGGATTCTCCATCGACCAACTTGATTATGTACAAGACCACATTAGTTGTATCTCCGCGCTTTGTTGTTATCGATTTTTTCAAGCGTGCTTCCATGTCTGCAGACATTGTTGTTATAGGATCCCTAGTTGAAGGAGGATTTTCAGAATAGCCAGGACTTATTGTGTCAAGATTGTAAGCCAAAATAGACTCTTGTGGTGCATCTTCTCTTGCCAACCCCATTAAGAACCCGGCTATATCACTTGTGCTGTTATCAAAGAAAACAGCAAGATTTCCATTATCATAGCATAGATGATCATAAAGACTCTTAACCACTTCTGCTCCTTTAAACCCATTCATACAGAATAGGAATCTGCCTTAATTTATATACTTTACCACTAGAGAAAAGCATTTACTGCTACGCACCCATGAACTTTCTCATCATTGGGTTCATGTCCATCATGTGCTGCTTCGCTATGTCCTCATACAGCCTGTAGATGATCATGACTGTCAACAATAGACCTGTACCGCTGACTAGCGCTCCGAGTAAGTCTGCTGCTGCCGCTAGGAAACCGACAGCTAATGCTCCCATCACGGTCAATGGACCGATGTAGCGCTGCAACATCCTCTCAAGAACTCTTTGATCTTTTCTGAAGCCAGGTATCTGCAATCCTGAAGCCATCATCTGCCTGGCCTGGCTCTTTGCATCCAATCCAGAGGTCTGGACCCAGAACATACTGAACAACACAGAGCCTCCCATCAATAGCAATACATAGAATATGGCCTGAAGATAGGGCTTTGCCCCCAAGACAAATGTCCCTTGCCGTATCAACAATCCGACAAGGCCGTCTCCGCCTCCAGGGACAGCTATCCAGCTTACAAACCCTGTGCCCGCATTTGGATTGCCTAAGAACGGCCTGCCCCAATTTACCAATAAAGTCGCGAACAGCTGTATGTTAGCCAACAGAGCAGCTACTAAAATTACAGGAATATTAGAAGTATAGATAAAATTGAGCGGCCATCGGATTCCATGCCCTCTGATCCTTCCAAAAGATAGAGGTATCTCTACTTTCATGGATTGGGCATAGACAGCGAGTGCAAATACGACTCCTGTGGCTATCAGCGGAACCAATGCCAGCATGGCAGTCGTTGGCTCTTGATTGATCAAAGCTGCAAAAAGCCGTGGTATGGCTCCTATGAACTGTGTCGGTCCTTCTGCTCCTTCTGGTTTCAGGAAGCTCAATGCTCTCACAAATAATCTTTGTGACACTCCTGCTGCAATGAACAGGCTTATACCAGAGCCAAAGCCCCATTTGGACACGACTTCATCCATGAACATTATCATGAGGCCACCTAGGAATATCTGGAATACTAGAAAACCTACAGGTATACCTACAGAAGGTGTAAGTCCTCCCATACCTACGTATATGGCTGCTTCTATGACAATAAAAGCTATAGACATTATTTTCTGGGTTCCCTGGAAGCGCATCTTGCCTTCGTGCGTAGTTAAATCAAACTTCACCAAGCCGGATCCATTCAACAGCTGCAACACGATAGATGCAGTTACGATAGGCCCTATACCCAGACTGATTATGCTTCCAAAACTTGCTCCAAGAATAGTTGAAAGGAACTCGAACTGCTGCAGAGCGTTGCCACCAAGGCCTGCAAGAGGTATCAAACCGAGGACATAGAACAAGACAAGGACTATGATAGTCCATTTAATCTTCTCTTTGAAAGAAAGACGCTTCTGCTTCGGCGCTGCCACTTCAGGCAGGACACCTATCAGCTTATCGTACCATCCTAGGTTCATTTTTTAGGTTCAGAGCTTTGCTCTTTTTCGGGCACCTTGTCGGTTCCCTTTTTTTCTTCTACCTTCTTCTCTTCTTTCTTTTCTTTTTTCCCAGATTTCTCTTCTGCTTCTTCGTCGTCTTCGTCTTCAACAGGCTTTTTCACTTCTTTCTTCACAGCCTTCTTGACTTTCTTAGGCTTCAGCCCTATTACTTCCCCGCCAGACTTTTTAATCTTTTCTATTGCGTTCTTTGAAGCATAGAGAACAGTGATCTTGAACTTGTGCGTGGTACTTCCAACACCGAGTAGTTTATTGTAACCTAAGACCTTGAAATCGACGACAAAGACTGCTCCGTCTCTCTTGGCCTTGCCTTCTTTGACATATCTCTCGATCCTCTGGTCAAGGTCTTTGATGTTCAATGCTTTGAACTTAATCTTCTTGATGCTGGTGAAGCCCTGCTTTCCGCCTTTGAAGTTCTTATCCTTCCAGTATCTTGGCTTCTTTGCGTCTCCTCTTTTTCCAGAGCCAGCCCTGCCTCTACCTCCGCGATGGCCTGCTCCTCTCCTTTTCTTCATGGAGCCGCCTCCGTGGGTGTGGCTTCCTCTTGCCCTGGATAATTTCTTTCTTAGGTTGTGAGTCATTTTAAAGCATCCTTTTGATCAGATCATTTATCTTGTTGCCCCTGTAACCTAGGGCTCCTTTCCTTGTGAAGCTTGTCTTTATGCCTCTCCTCTCAAAGCCTCCTTTAGGCGGGCTTAGGGCATAGAACTTCTTGCCTTTCTTGCCTCGCTTGGCTTCGAGCTCTTTCACAGTAGCATCATCTACTTCTCCGTAAGTGACATAATCCTTGACCTTGAATATCATTCCCATGCTGCTCTTGTTTTTATCGACAACAACGCAGGTATGTTTCTTTCTTAGGCGAAGCATGAACAAGGTGTCTTTTATGTTCTTCCTTATCCCGATTAGTCCTCTGACTAACACGATTGCCAGCTTGCCTGAGCTTGGCTCTGCCTTCTGCTCTTTATTCACTTCAGCTTGAGGCGCAGCAGCTTCACTTGCTGGCTTTTTTGCTATCGGCTTTGGCTTTGCTTCCTTTTCCGGTTTCGTCTTTTTTGCTTCCATTTTCCTTCTCTTCTTCTTTCGGCTTCTTAGCTTCATAGCTTCCGTCTACGATATTCATCTCGTTCTCTAATCTTGGCTGGACCTTGATAATCGACAATTGTTTCAGGGCCTTTTCACAGGCGTAAACCAGGTTGACCCTGTTCTTTGCCTGGCCTCTTGTCTTTGACCATACATCTTGTATTCCTGCCAATCTCAATATCTTGGCTATCTCACTGTGAACGCAAAGGCCTTTTCCTTTTGGAGCAGGCATCAATGTGATGATGACTGAGCCGCATTTGCCTGTCACAGCGAAAGGTATAGTGTGGGGCTCTCCGCATCCGCATTGCCAGCTTCCGCATGCCCTTCTGATCTTGAAGACATTCAATTTCGCTTTTCGGACTGCTTTCTCACGGGCAGGCACGGTCTCTTTTGCTTTCCCTAAGCCGATACCGACATGACCATTCTTGTCACCGACAACTGAGATGGTGGTGAACTTGGGCTTGTTCCCTTCACGGGTCTTCTTCTGGGTCTGCCTGAAGACACGCCTCTGTCCTCCTCCAAATTTTCCTCTTGATTGTCCGATCAACAATAATTCTGATTCTGTCAGCAACAACGTATCTGTTATTTCCGCTTCAAGCATGGTCTTGCCCTGGTCGAGTATATAATCTATATCTGTTATTTCGCGAGCCTTCACCTGTCTTCCTATGCTGGTCTTGGGGTTCCATGTGTCTAGACTGGCTTCTTTCTCTAGGAGGTCCCTCTTCCTTTTAGCCTCTTCAGGATCCTTTGGCGCTTCATCTTTCTTGAAAGGTCTTCTTCTTTGAAACCTTTGATTTCTTTGGGTTCTTTGCATTTTATCAACCTAGTATCTTTTTCTTGAGCATTTCTAAATCTTTGCTGACATCCCCTTTCTGGATGTGTTTTCCTTCCAGTCTTTCCTGTTTCGGAAAGATCTCTTCTGAGCATGGAATCTTGAGTCCTGAATCGACAGCGCCTTTCAGAGCAGCATACAACTTGGATCCTGCAATGGGCGTCTGCAATCCTAAGTCAAGGATGGCTTCTTTCACGCCTTTATCTTGTGCTTTCTTGCCGATGGCCAATCCTGCCAGGTAAGCTGCTGGGATGTTCTTGGTGGAGTGTTTCCATCCTAGTTTGGTAAGTTGCTTTGAATCAAAACCTATGACTATCTTGTCTCCGTCCGCATCATACTTGATTATCTGGGCTATGATCTGGGTATTCGTCCTTCTGATAACTAATCTTGGCTTTCGGCTCTGCAATAGGCTCAACCTTTTCTTGTAGTTGGTCTTACCTAGCCTTTTTCTTCTGAACTTTACCCTGTATATCTTGTGGCTTACCATTTTCTTTCTTTACCGTGTTTTTCTCTGATTTGACTTCTGGCTCTTTCTCTTTCTTGGCCTCGACTTTCTTCTCCTTCTTCTTGACCATGTCGTGCTCTTCTATGAAAAGCTTTATGTGCCTTTTGCTTCTGAAAAAGCCTCCTTTGACTTTTCTGTATAATTTCCTGTAATCTTGAGGTGTGACGAGCTCCTTGTCTTTCAGTTCTTTCAGGAAGTTTCTCTGCACACGGACAGCTGTTATCCATCTTGTCTTGGATGGCAGCCTTGCATTAGGAGTTCCTTTCCTTGAGCCTGGACCTTTCCTTAACCCTTTCCTTTTCTGCTTGGCTATCTTTCTCGCCCGGACTCTTGAGATTCCTCTCTTGGGCTCTCTTATGATGGCTTTGTCTCCTATGAGACCGCGGATGTCTGTCTTGGTGATCGCTTCTCTGATCTCGTCCAATCTCTTCGGGTCGAATTTGATCTTCTTGGGCGAACATTTCAACAGGTGCCCTGCAAGCCTTTTTTGTGTATCTAGTTTCATTTTCTTATTTTGCCTTGGTCAATAGTTTGTCTTTCTCAGCCTTGTCTTGCTTTTTCTTCTCCTCGTCGGAGATCTCTTTTTCCTCTTTCTTGACTTGCTCTTCTAGAGGTTTATCTTTCTGCTCTTTCTCTTTCTTCTTGTCCTTGGCTGCTTTTTTCTTTCTCTTCTCGGCTTTCAAAGCCTTGACTTTGTTGATATTTTCTGTGTATTTTTCTGTATTGAAGTTCAGGAAGCCTAATCCTAGCTTCTTGGCTTCTTCTATGATCTTGAGTTTGTTTTTTGCTCCGACGCTTGAAGCGATGATAAGGATATTTTTTTTAGGATCAAGCTTCTTTAGCGCTTCGATGCTGAAGATCCTGACAGGCATCAGTCCTTTCTCAGTGGTTCCTCTGAGCTCTGCAGGAGTTCCATAGCCGGCCTTGACAATCTTCCTGTAGCCTCTGAACTGAAGCCGCATCTTGTTATGGAGGCCTTTTGGCTTTCTCCACTTCTGTCCTACTTTGACTTTTTTGTGAGCGTCCTGTCTCTTGAACTTAGGAAGCTTCTTCCTCTTCTCGTTCCTATACTTCAATAAGTCGCTCATTTTATGGGCCTGCCGTCTTTATCTATCAAGTATATTCCGTCCTGGAAGATTCTCTTGTCAAAGCCAGGCCTTCTTGTCAGCTGCTCTATTGAAGCTGCCATTTGGCCTGCTGCTTCTTTGTCTATGCTCTCTACGACGATGTTGTCTCCGTCTATCTTGACGGTTGTGTTTTCCCGTAGCTTCAATCTTCTGGGGACTTTCTCTCCGATGAAATTGTTGATCTCAAATAAGTCTCCTTTCACAGCCACATTCATAGGGAAGTGGCCTGAACATATCTTCAACTTGTAGATGTGGCCTTCCGCAACTCCCTTAAAAAGGTTCTGCATGTGGGCTTTGTATGTGTTGACGATCTTTAGTTCTCTCTTGGTTGCTTTCTTCACTTCAAAGACAACAGTATTGCCTTCTATCTTGACGTCCACTCTTGGATGGAGCATGATCTTCTTGACTTCTCCCTTTGGACCTTTGACTATGTAGATTCCATGGTCATAACTTACAGTTATGCCTTCTGGGATTTCAACCTTGTCTTCGAGCTTGGCTACTTTCATCTTTTTTTTGCTTAATAGCAATAGCTTACTAATGCTCCCCCTATCTTTTTCTCTTTTGCTTGAGTATGAATCATTAATCCTTGGGATGTGCTTATGATCAGGATGCCGAATCCTTTAGCTGGCAGGTATCTCTGCTCGAACTTCTCGTAATTGTCTTTCTTGATCTGGAATCTTGGCTTTATCACTCCACACTTGTTGATGTTGCTCAGCAGGTTGACCTTCAGCAGGTCGCCTTTGCTGTCTTTGATGTCTTCTGCTTGTCCGATGTAGCCGTTCTCATTCATTATCTTCAGCACTTGCTTTATTAGCTTGGAGTTGTTCTTGCTAATCATCTCTTTTCTTCCTAGCTTTTCATAATTCTCTATGTGTGAAAGCACGTTTGCTAAAGGATCGTTTAAAGTCATTTTTTCACCTTAATTATATTTTTTGAAGCCTAGCTTTGCCGCTATCTCTCTGAAGCATTGCCTGCAGAGCTCAAGTCCGTACTTGCCCACATGGGCGCCTGTCCTGCCGCATCTGCTGCATTTCTTGGAGTTCTTGCCGAATTTCCTCTCCTTGGGCAGGTTGTACTTCTCGAATCTTTTCAGCTTGGCTGGCTTGTTTCCAATCTGATTCAAAACCTTTTTTGGGTCTGACGTTGTCATGTTTATTCTTCCTCTCCTACTTTTAGTTTGAACTGTTCTTGCATATAGAACATCGCATCGTCTCTGGTAATCTGGTGCTTATGCGGAATCTTTCTCTTGGCTATCTTTCGTTTCTTTATCCTGAAACCTGGCCTCTCCAATGTCAAAGAGACCTGAAGCCCGGTTATTCCTATCTTAGGATCATACTTCACCTCAGGGATGTCTATATATTCATGGATGCCGAAACTTATGTTTCCATAATTATCAAAGTTTGATTCCTGTAATGCGTTGTCTTTTGCACCTAGCAATCTTATCAAGAGCTCTTTGGCTTTCGGGCCTCTCATAGTTATCTTGCAGCCGATAGGCAGACCGGGTCTCAATCCCCATCCAGGTATTCTCTTGTTGGTCTTGGTCTTGACAGGGAGGATGCCTGTTATGTTCTGCAGGAGCTGTATCCCTTTATCTAGCTCTTTCTGCTCTTTCCCTGCTCCGAAGTTTAGGGTGAGCTTCTCGATCCTTATCTGACGCATCTTGTTCATTTTTGTATCTTTATAACCGGTTTGTCATGTCCTATCACAAAGGCATATGCCTTGCTGGTCTCGTACTTGACCTTGTCGGCTGTGAAATATATTGTGCTGCCTTTGATTTCGTCTACATGGCCGACCATGCCGACGTGTTTTCCTTTGTAAAGCATGATGATTGCGTCTTTCCCAAGCTTTAGGTGATGCAGTATCTTCTGGCTGGGGAGCTCAAGCACAAGGCTGTCTCCGGTCGTGTAGTCGTTCTTTTTGATCAGGATGTTCCTGCCGTCTGTAAAGTTGAGCTGTATCTTGTCTTTGCCAAGCACTTTCTTCTTCCACAGCTTGCAAGGCTTGAACTTTGTCTCTTTCTCGTCTACAGGCATGGCATAGAGTTTGTCTTTGGTGTTGATCAATACTCTGAAATGTTCTTTGATCTTGGGTAAGGACAATACATCCATGAGGCCGATTATGCTTCTTGGTTTGTACTCTCTTTTTCCGTCCACAAGGACTTCCTGATTGTTGAGTATCCTCTTGACTTCTCTTGTTGTGCCTGCCTTCTTGAGCTCTTCCTTGAAGAAGACTCCCAGGGGCATGCCTAGTATCATAGTATGCGCTCCGGGTTTTGGCCTGGTTATGAACTTGGTTGTCTTCCTGTTCACATTCCAGGTTTTAGGAGCTGAAATCCTTTTTAGGTGTGCCTTTGTCATTTTTTACCACGTTTCAATCTTGCGATTCTTTTTTTATCATCAAGCTTCAGTTCTGTTATCAACAGGTTGGAAGGCTGCAGCGGATACATCATCTTTGATCCGTCGATCTTCTCTTTCTCAACTTTGGTTACGTAGACTCTGCCTTTCTTCATGTCGACTCTCTCTACTTTGCCTTCTTTTCCTCTGAACTGTCCTCTCATGACTTTGACTTTGTCTCCTGTGATTACCCTGAAGCTTCTTCTTTGGTGCTTGTCACGGAGCTCTTTCTCCAGGTGAGCGTGCAAAAACTTGCTTTTGATGTGCAAAGGAGCATTGGCTATGTATTTTCTCTGCTTCCGCGGCTGCTTGCTGCTGTTCCATGATTTTGAAAATGCTTTTTTCATCTTATACCACTATGTTTGCCAGCTTTGAGATGGCTGGCCATCTTGTGCAGGCCTCTTTTGCGAGTGGCCCTTTGAATATGGTCCCTTTGGGGTTTCCTTTGTCGTCTTTTAGGACCACGGCTGCATTATCTTCGAACTTTATCCTTGTGCCGTCTGGTCTTCTGTAGGATTTCCTCTGCCTGACGATGACTGCGAACACGACTTGTTTTCTCATGTCTGGCCGTCCTTTCTTGACTGCTGCAAGCACCATGTCTCCTACTCCTGCTCCAGGGACCCTTCCTTTGACTGTCTTCTGCCTCTTGACAGAGATGATCTTCAGCCTTTTGGCTCCTGAATTGTCGCAGGTGTCCAGGAAGCTTCCCACAGGAAGTGCTTTTGTGATGTTTGCTCTATGCGCTTTCATCTTATTCCAAAACCTCTATCACGATGAAATTCTTGGTCTTTGAGAGTGGCCTGGTCTCCATTATCTTTACTTTCTGGCCTTGCTTCGCATGGATGCATTCTGGGTTGTGGGCCTTGACCTTGGACCTTTTCTTTTGGTATCTCTCATACTTCTGGATATATGTCCTTCTTGGCCATTCAACCGTCACTGTCTTTGCCATCCTGTCGCTTATGACTGTTCCTGTGAATATCCTGCCATGTACTCCGATTGTGCCGTGGTAAGGGCACAAGGGATCCTTGCATTCCTTTTCAGGCGGTTTTGTTTCGATTCCGATTGTTTTTTTCATTTTTTCTTGAGTTTGACTCGGTCTTCGGGCCTTTTCAGGATCTTGCTTCCATCGATGGTTTTTCCGTCGATGCTGAAGACCGTGTCTTTCTTGAGTATGGTTTTTTCGTTGTCTTTTGTTTGAATGATGAATGTGTTTTTGGTCTCATCCAGCACTTTTCCTTGGATGCCAATGAGCTGTTTGTTTTTGCTGTCTGTGATTTGGATAGCCGCGCCTATATATTCCTCTCGAAATTTTTTCATTTTGTGCATTTATTTTATGTTTATGTTTCCCGGCGGGAATCCCAAATCGATCAAAGCCCGTTTGATGCTCTTGATGTGGTTGCCTTGAAGCTCGACCATGCCGTCTTTTGCTGTTCCGCCGCAGGCAAACTTTGCCTTCAGCTTCTTAGCGACATCCTTGAGGTCGACTTCGTGTTGGTTTATGCCTTTGACCACAGTGTATTTCTTGCCGAACTTCCGCTTCTCTAGTTTGGCTGTTATCTCTTGGCTTTCCTTTGCGATCGATTCACAAACGCAAAGTTCTTTTGGTAGTCCGCACTTTGTGCATATTTCACTCATTTTTGTTTTTGGGTTTTGACCATCATTATTCTGGCGATGGTCTTTTTCAATTGTCTGATCTGCCCAGGGCTCTTGGGTGTTGTTCCAGTAGCTACTTGAGCATTAAGCTTCATGAGCTCTAATTGGACCTCCTCAAGCTTCTTATCTAAGTCCTTTTCGGTCATTGCTTCGAGCTCTTTGTATTTCATTTTTTATCACTCTTTGCTGCTTTTTTCTTGGCCGGCTTTTTTTCAGTCTTCTTCGCTGCTTTCTTATTGGGCTTATCTTCTTTTTTGACTGTCTTTTTTATCTCACCGGTCGCTTTCTCTTGATCTTCTTCGACTTTCTTGATTATTTCTGCCTCTGTCTTATTTGCCTGGTCTTCTGGGAGCTCTTCGACTTTCTCTTCTAGCTCTTCGTTCAGCTGCACCAGGTCTGGCAATATTGTTCCTTCTGGCATTATGCTTACTTTTACTCCTACGACGCCAGTCTTGAGCTTGGCTGTCCTGTAGGCTGTGTTGACTCCTGTCAATGCGATGTCTCCGCACTTCTTCAGGTAGCCTTGGTAAAATCTCCATGAGGTTGCTCTGCTTCCAGGTATCTTTCCACTGATGAGTATCTCTACACCCATGGCTCCTGAGTCCATGACATCTGACATTGCTCTATGGCCGATTCCTTTGAACCTTTGGGAGCCGAACCTTTCTAGAGCGTTGGCGATCATCTCTGCTATGATATTAGGATCTGATCCTATGGCTGTGACTTCGTCAATCTCAATCTGGGGGTTCTCAAGATTGAACTTTTCCTTGAGGTCCCTTGTAAGTTTTGTGATGTTTGATCCTGCTCTTCCGACCACAAGTCCAGGTCTTGAAGCAGATATGATTATCTTCTCTCCTAATGGTGTTCTTTGGAGCTTGACATCGCTAAGGCCCACCCTGCTGAGACTCGTAGCTACGTATTCCTTGATTTCAAATTCTTTCATGTTTTGCTTTACGAATTTTCTTTCGATCATTTTTCTTTCTCAGCGCTTGGCGCTGGTTTGGGCACCTTGCTCTCTTCCTTCTTTTCTTTCACTTCATGCTTTTTCTCTGTCTTCTCCGGCTCTTCTTTTTTAGGCTCAGGTTTCTTTTCCTCAACTTTCTTCTCAACCTTCACCTCTGGCTTTTTCTCTTCAACTTTCTCTTCCAGCTCTTCTTCCAAGGCTTTCTTCTCTTCTTCTGTCCTTCTCATGCCGCCGCCTTTCTTCGCTTTCTTTGGCGCTGGCTTCTCGGCTTTCTTCTCTTTCTTCACTTCTTTCTTCCCAGCCTTGTCTTCTTTCACATTTTCCTTCTTCTCGGCTTTCTTTTTTGCAGGCTCTCTCTTTGCGCCCTCTTTTTCCTGGACGACGAGCTCTACATGGGCTTTCTTCACTAGCCTTCGCCTCTGTCTGCCGTAGTGGAACTGTTGAGCAGCTTTCTGGGTTGATAAGTGGATTATGTTCAGGTCTAAAGCTAATCCTTTGTCCTGTGCATTGGTCTCTGCCATCTTGATTAGCTTCAGGAATTCTGTGGCTGCCTTGATTGGATATCTTCCTGAGGCCATGTTGCCTTTCCTGTGGCCTACTCCATTGGTGAATCTCTTGTAAGGTATGGCTTCCTTCAGGGCTATGACATTCTCTAGGATGATCTTGGCTCTCTCTGTGGATCTGCCTCTCAAGTGGTTGGATATCTCAATGCCGACTTTTCGGGATATTGGGATGTCTCTTGCGACGGCCCGTGCCATGTTCTCTTTCAATCCTTGGAATGAATAGTTGTATTTGCTCATTTTACCTTACGCTTAATGCTGAACTTGATCTTGTTGCTCCGACTCCTGGAGCGCTGTGGCCGACTTTCCTTCTGGTCAATGCCAGCTCTCCGAATAACAATCCGAGCATGTCTTCTGTTATTGTTATTGACTGGAACTCTTTGCCGGAGTGTATCCTTATGATCTTTCCGACCATCTCTGGCAGGACAATCATGTCTCTCTCATGGGTCTTGATGACTTTCTTTTTCTGTATCTTCTCTCTTAGTTTCTTCTGCCCTTCTGTCAATCCTCTCCTGATGCTTCGTCTCTGCCTTGAAGGCAGTATCTCTGCGAACTCGTTGATAGTGAGTGTCTGTAATTCTTCTAGACTTTTTCCCCGATAGCTGAATTCTTTCTTTACCATTTTTGGGTTTACCTCTTCTTACGGCCTGTCCTTCTAGGCCTGATCATTCCAACCTTTCTTCCTGGAGGTGCGTTCTTTGGCGCAATGGTTGGTCTTCCGGTTCTTGATGAACGTCCGCCTCCGAATGGGTGTGCTACTGCGTTCATGCAGACTCCTGAAACTTTTGGATAATATTTGTTCTTGGCTTTCATGGCCCTGACTTTGTTTCCTGCCTTTAGGAATGGTTTATCTCTTCTTCCTGCTCCTGCAACAATGCCGATTGAGGCTTTGCAGTCAGGGTTGAACTCTTTCTTCTTCTTTGACGGCAGGATGACTACGACTGAGTTGCCTGACTTTGTGACTATTCTTGCGGATTGTCCTGATGCCCGTGCGAACTTACCACCATCTCCAGGCTTGCCCTCCAGATTATATATGGCTGTCCCTTCAGGGATGTATCTCATCTGCATGGTGTTGCCTGTCTTCAAAGCTGTCTTCTCTGCGATCTCAAGCTCTTCTCCGACCCTTACGCCTTGGGGTGCTATCTGCATGCCGTAGTCCCCTTCTTCATACTTGACAATAGCTATCGGTGCAGAGTGAGGCTGGCTGTTGATTAGGTCTATAATTATTCCTTTGCCTTGTTCTGGCACTTTCGCAGCTCCTTTCCACCTGAAGCTGGGAGCCTTAAAAGTAGGACTTCCTTTTCCACGTTTTTGCTGAGTCAGGTTTTTACCCATTTTACATCATCCCTAGTTTGGTCGCCAAGTCAATGGCAGGTGTCTCCTCGCTGAACTTGATATACGCTCTTTTCTGGCCGTTCCTGTCTGAAAGTGTGTTCACTTTTATGACCTTGACATTGAACATCTTTTCCATGGCTTCCTTTATCTCTCTCTTGTTGGCGCGGGAATCTACGACAAATATGAGTTTGTTCTCTGACTCCATCAGCCTTATGCTTTTCTCTGTTGACAAAGGATACTTTATGATCATTCTTTAGCCTCTTTCACTTCGACTTTTACTTCTGGTTTTTTCTCTTCTTTCTTTTCAGCGCTTGGCGCTGGTTTGGGCACTGCCTTATGCTTTGTTTCTTTCTTTTTTTCTTCTTTAGCCTTGGGCTGCGTTACTTTTGCCTCCTTCGGAGGAGCTGTCTTCTTCACAGGTTTCTTCTCGACCTTCGCTTCCTTCACTGGCTTGGCCTTCTTCTCAACCTTTGGACCTTTGTAATCTTTAGTGAACAATTTCTCAGCTTCCAATCTTTTGATGGCTGATTCTGTGTATAATGTAGCTCTTCCGACATGGCATCCTGGAGCCAGCAACTCAGCGTTCAATGCGTTCACTTCGACGACTTCAATGCCCGGAACACTCTTGGCTGCCTGCTTCAAAGCGCAGTCTTGGGCGACGACAAACAGCAATGACTTCTTTCTCACGTATTTTCTTCCGCGCATCTTGCCTTTGCCTGCTCTTATGGTCTTTTTCTCTGCTCTTGCCAGCTCTTTGTCAAAGCCGAGTTTTACCAATGCTTCTTTCAGGTGCTTGGTCTTGGCTATGTCTTGGACCTTGTCTTCGATTATGAATGGGTACTTGTCTGGGACGAGGTGTCCTCTTGCTTTCACCAATTCTTTGATAACAGAGGCTTTCATTGCGCTTCTTATGGCTTTCCTGTTCTCTTTTTCATTGATTTTTTGCTCCCATATCTTCTCTGCCTTTGGAGGGTGTGCTCTCCTTCCTCCGACGGTCTGAGGTGCGAATGCTCCTCTGTAATTGAATCTTGATCCTCTGTGTGACATGACTTGTCTTGGAGTTCGTGATTGTCCGATTCCGTAAGTTCCCCTGTACTTTCTTCTTCGCTTGGATAGTTTTGCTGAAGCTTTTTTTCCTGCCCCTGGGTCTGAGCCATAGGGCTGCCTTCGCCTTGACTGCAAGCATAAGACTGCTTTCTGGATAAGGTCTGGCCTTACAGCCTCTTCAAACTGTGTGGGAAGCTGTGCTTCTCTGGTTCCAGTTCCTTCCATTGACAGTATTTTCAGTTTCATCTTTAGTTACCCTGCTGAGATTCCAGGCTTACGTATTGCACTGTTGGAGCTATCTCTGCTCTTGAAGGCCTTATGGCATGCGTGAATATGATCAATCTTTTCTTTGGCCCAGGGATCGAGCCGAAGATCAAGGTATAAGTGGTCTTCACTTTTCCAAACCTTATGAATCCTCCTTTCGGGTTGACTTCATCCGGCTTTGTTCCGATCTTGATTATCTGATTATTATATTGAATCCTTTGGTGATAGCCCATCTGTCCTGCATGCGGAACTCGGTACATGATATGTCCTTGGGCTTTCCAGGGTCCTAAAGAACCTACTCCTCTGATTCCTTTCTCGGTCTTTCTCTTCTTCAACTGGATTCCGAACCTTTTTGCAGGGCCCTGGAATCCTTTTCCTGTTGTGATTGCGTGGGTATCTATGAGTGCTCCTTCATTGAAGGTTTCAGCGATCGTGATCTCTTTGTCGATGTGCTCTTTTATGAAGTTCAACCTTTCTGCGTTGCTCTTGCCGCCAATCTTCATCTCAAACAATTCTGGCTTCTTTTTTCCGATGCCTGTTAAACGTGGCTGGGTGTATACAATGGCTGCGATATCAATATAATCATCAGGATTGATTTTGGAAAGGTCGTCTTGGGTTTTTGGTTTTTTAGAAGGAGTGATTTTGCGGGCGAGGCTTTTGTCGGCTTTGAAGAAGATGTCTTTGGCGGCTGATGTGCCGTAGCCCTTCTTGTTTGGCCAATAGCATCTCATGCCTGCCAATCGCAGTGGTGGACACTCGATTATTGTTACTGGCATGAAGATCTCTTCGCCTTTAGTGATTGTATGTTTTCTATTGTCTATAGCCATGATATGAGACATACCGGCTTTGTAGCCAGCAAACCCTATGAGCTTGGGTTCGGCATATTTAGAAGTAGATCTAATTCTAGGATAAGCTCGTCTGGCCCGCTTTCTGGGCCAAAACTGCATGCTTCCGTGTCTTGGCATAACTCGCTTTGGCATTGTAACACTTGAAATAATCTCGTTTTACACTTCTGCAGGTATGTTAGTCGAGACATTCCATATCCTCC
>JBDRIN010000086.1:0-9095 GCA_043815805.1 archaeon
CCTTTTGCTAAAAAAGTCTGCGTCATTTTATCACGTACACATATAATATCTCGAAATCCAGAGGTAAATTGGTCACTTGTTCATAACTATATTTTAATTCTTTTAATATTTTGTGTATTTGCTCTTTTTTGCTCAGCGAGCTGAAGAGCAGCAATATTTTTCCGTCTTTTCCCATATGTTCCCTTGCTTTTTTCAGGAATCTTTCTATGACTTCGTAGCCTTCGGGGCCGCCATCCAATGCGATGTCTTTCACTTCAGGATCATTCGGCAGATACGGCGGATTGAAGGTGATCAGATCATATTTTCCGTCGACATTTTCGAAGAGATCTGACTGTATAGACTTTATGTTCTTGAGCTTCTCTTTCTTTATCCTTGTATGAAGCTTATTCACTGCTTCAACATTGATGTCGACTGCAAGGACTTCATCAGCATACTTGGCTGCTTCTATCGCCAATACTCCAGAGCCTGTCCCCATATCCAGGACTTTGCCTTTTGCAAACTTAGAGACTTGCTTTAGGATAAGATAGGAATCTTCTCTTGGTTCGTAGACGCTCATTTTAAGAATCTCTTGTCCACTTCCTTGACGTATTCTTTGACCCGGGATATGATAGACTGCAGGTAATATTTCTCTATGTTCTCGTTGAATATCTCTGTCACAGTAGCCTTCTCTTTCACCCGGTAATAATTACCAATCTTTTCAAGGATGAAGATGTCTCTTAGCCTCAACAGCTGCCTTCGGATATTCGATGGTGCAATCCCTAACAATGGAAGCTTATGAGTTTTCCTATTCCCAATTGTCAACTTCACGACTTCTGTTGAAGTCAACTCTTTTTTCTGGTTGAGCATGACATGCAGCACATCCACCACCACATCACGGGAATCCCCTGGCTGCAGCAATCCCAGACTCAAGCATAATTTTCTCACCAGGTCTCTGTCTGAGAAATCTGTTGGCTTCTCATACTTCCGCAAGGTCAATTCTGCTAATGGTGTATCGATAGAAATGGTCTTTGACAATATAAACACCCCCGACGACAACGTTCTAAAACATTTAGGCATAAACTAGTATATAAATGTTTTGCTTAGAAACAAAGTGAACTGTTTAAATCTTATTGATAGACAAATCTATATCTACATCTTTAACTTTAACATGATAAATGTCTTTAGATACATCCTGTAACTTTTTAAGTATTTTAAATTCATTCACACCCACAATTTTTTTAAGTTTATCTGCTTCATCAACTGAAGTTCTAAACTGGTTTTCCAGACTGTCAAGAATCCAAGACATTTGTTGGACATTTTTTTGAATTTCATCAAAGGTTCCAAGGTTTTTCTGCATTTCTTTTATTATGTCGAGGGTTGGACTTAAATCCATTTTAAAAGCAGCAAAAAGAGTGTCTACCGGAGTAATCAAATCTTGAACGTCTTTTAAATTATGAGTAATAGAAAACCACAAATCATTACTATTTAACTCTTCAATAACCTCACCAACAAAACCAAAATCAGGAATTTCGATTTTGAAATCGGCTAGATCTTCTTTTTTTAACCCTTTTGTTTTTCTTAAGTTTTGAAATCTTCTTGTGAATTCTCTTGCAAACCCTTCAACCTCTAAAGAGGGAGTCAACTTCGTATTCAAATATATTGATCCTTTTGAAAATTCTGCTTTTTCATAATCTTCAGAAGCTTTGCCGCTTTTTCCTTTGCCAAACACGATCGACTTTACATTTGTCTGTGTTTGGATTATGGGTAGTAATTCTTTTAGCATAATTTGTATGTTTTTTGGTTTTTTCACGTCTTTATCTTCTTTGACTTCAACTATGACTTCTTGGCTTGGCCATCTTACTCCGAGCTGCGATTTATCTCTGGCTGAAAGGATGCTTGCTGTGACTTCTTTAGCAAGTTCCATGTTTGTTTCAAGCTTTAAATCTATTATTTTTTCATCTGTTTTTGGCCATTTTTCCAGATGAACTGATTCTTCAAGTTGTGAAACTATTTTTAGGTTTTGGTATAATTTTTCAGAGACAAAAGGACAAATTGGTGCAAACATCTTCAAAGTTTGTAGCAGAACAGTATAGATTGTGTTAGCAACTTCTTGTTTTTCTTTGTCCGCGCCCATGCTTGCCTTGTCACGTATCATCTTTATGTATGTCCTTGAAAGTTCAAGGAACAATTCCTCGACATGTCCAGGTGGCTCGTCTAGCCTGTATTTATCAAATAGTTCTGTGCATCTCTTGATGCAAGAGTTCATTTTTGAGAGTATGTATTTCTCTTCCTTGCCCTTGGCTGTGTTGATAAGTTTTGGCTTTATCTTGTTGGTCTGGCAGTAATCAATCAGGTAATTGCAGACATTCCAAAGTATTGCTAGATTTCTGTGCTTCAATTTGGCTTCGTCCCAGGAGAAGTTCATGTTCTCTCCTGCACGGTTAGAGCACATATAGAACCTTAAGGTGTCTGCCCCGTATTTATCGATGACTTCATTGGGGGATATGATGTTGCCCTGGGACTTTGACATCTTGATTCCTTCATAATCCAAGATCATACCATGCATGTAGACTGCTTTGTAGCAGTGCTGTTGTAATGCCAGTTCTGATGCCACTAACAACATGCTGAACCATAGCCTGACTTGCTCTGTTGCTTCCAGGATAAGGTCTGCGGGAAAATATTTCTTGAAATAGTCGAGTCTGTGAGGGAATTCTAGGCAGTTCCAGGAGGCTGTGCCTGCATCGATCCAGACGTCAAGTATGTCTTCTGTCCTCTTGACTTCTTTGCCGCATTTCTTGCATTTAATCTTGACTTCATCAATCCATGGCCTGTGAAGATTTTCAGGAATCTTGTTTATGGCTGCTTTTTCAAGCTCTTTTCTTGAGCCAAAGACATGATACTCTCCACATTCACATTCCCATATGGGTACTGGGCTTCCCCAGAATCTCTGCCGCGTTATTGAGTTGTCCTTGAGATTCTCTACCCAGTTGTCAAAGGATTTTTGTCCTCCTTTTGGCCACCAATAGGTCTTCTGGTTATTTTTCCTCATCTTTTCCTTGAGGTCTTCTATCTTGAAGAACCATTGGTCTGTGGCTTCAAAGACAACAGGCTCGTGGCATCGCCAGCAATGGGCATACTCGTGCTCTACCGGTGTTTCCGCTAGTAGAGATCCGTTCTTTTTGAGCTCTTCGACAAACTTCTTGTCGTCTTTCTTAGCAGTCAGACCTGCAAATTTCCCCATCTTGTCTGAGAAAGCTCCTTTGCCGTCCAATTCGTTGAATGGAGGCAGGTCGTGTGCTCTACCGACTTCATAGTCTTCTGGGCCGCAGCCAGGGGCACAGTGCACAAGGCCAGATCCTGCTGTTGTGTCGACATATTCTTTGCTAAGTATGACAGAATGGAGATGAGGGCTCTTTATGGAGGAATAATCGATCTCTTTGCTGAAAGGATGCTCGTACTTCAAGCCTTTGAGCTTTTCACCTTTCATATCCTCTAGGATCTTGAATTTCTTGTTGATGACCCCCCCCATGAATACACCGACTAGGGCTTTGGCCACTATCCAGACTTCATCTCCTACTTTGGCTCGGACATAGTCTATCTCAGGACCTGCCATTACAGCCAGGTTGTATGGGATGGTCCAGGGAGTTGTTGTCCAGATGACTAGGTATTCATCTTTTTTACCTTTTAGCTTGAATTTCAGGAATATGGAGTTGTCTTCTACTGTTTTATAGTCTAATTCGTGCTTTGCAAGGGCTGTTTCGCAGCTTGCACACCAAGTCATGACTTTCTTGTCCTTGTAGAGCCTTTTGTTCTTGTCTGCCTGCTTGATAAGGAACCATTCGCTCTCTATGAACTCGTTCTTTATTGGCCAATATGCGTTCTCGTAGTCCATCCATACGCCCATTCTCCAGAGGTCTTTGTCCATGATCTTGGCGTTTTTAGACGAGAAATCTATGCATTCCTGGATGAATTTTTTCAGGCCAAACTTGACTATGTCTTCTTTGAACTTGAGTTTGTTGGCCTGCTGGACCTTGTTGGCTGTGGGAAGTCCGTGCATGTCATAGCCTGCCCTGTCCCAGACGTCAAAGCCTCTCATTCGCTTGTATCTAAGGGCAAAATCCTTCAGAGAGTTATTCCAGGCCTGTCCTATGTGAATCTGCCCGCTTGTGTATGGTGGGCCCTGCAGGAAGTAGAACTTCTTGCCTTTCTTGTTCTGGGCTTTGGCTTTAGGATATATCTTGTTCTTGTTCCAAAAGTCTAAGACCTGCTCTTCCACTGTTTTGACATCATAACGCTCCATGTTAACACCATGTTCTTCTTTTCTTTATATGTATTTCTATTATGCATCTTGTCTGACAGCCCAGAGTATAAGCTGTCTTTAACTTATGATGATAATAATAGAAACCAAACTAGCAACAATCCCGATTATGTAGACAATTGTTTCGTTCATCCGGCCTAGAATCCAGGAGGGGTTTATAAATGTTATCCCTTCCTTTATAAAATTAGCAAACTTTATATAAGCCCTTGTTTTCGCTTTTTCCATGAAAGACCTAGTCATAATTGGAGCTGGAAGCGCAGGCATGGCAGCTGCCATCTATGCAGGACGCTATGATCTGGATACTGTTGTTATAGCCAAGGAGACCGGAGGGCTTCTGAACGAGGCTACCACTGTCGAGAACTATCCTGGTTTTACCATGATATCTGGCTATGAGCTCATGAAGAAGTTCAAGGAGCATGTCGAGACCCTTAAGGTGCCTATTGTCTATGATACTGTGAAGAAGGTGCAGAAGATCAAGGGAGGCTATGAGGTGAATTGCGAGAAGGAGACCTATAAGGCCAAAACTGTTGTCTTTGCCACAGGAAGCCTCAGGAGAAAGCTCAATGTGCCCGGAGAGAAGGAATATACAGGCAAGGGAGTGGCCTATTGTGCGACCTGTGACGGTGCTCTGTTCCAGGGCGTTGAAGTGGGCGTTGTGGGAGGCTCTAATAGTGCAGCCCAGGCAGCTATACTGCTGTCTCAATACGCTTCTAAAGTTTATATCATCTACAGGAAAGAGAAGATACGGGCAGATCCAATATATCATGACAGGATAGCTGAGAACAAGAAAATCGAGATGCTCTGCTGTGCTAACGTAACCGAGATAAAAGGCGACGGCAAAGCCATGACCTCTGTTGTCCTGGATATAGGCAAAGAGCTGCCTCTCGAGGGCTTGTTTATCGAGATAGGCTGGCTGCCGGCTACTGATTTAGCTAAAGATTTGGGTGTTGAGCTGGACGAGAAAAAGCTCATCAAGATCAATGACTTGACAGAGACTAACTTACCCGGAGTCTATGCTGCAGGAGACTGCACTACAAGACCGTTCAAGCAGGCTGTTGTTGCTGCTGCTGATGGATCTACAGCCGCCTATGCTGCTTTCAATTATATCAAATCTATGAAATAGAATATGGGGTATTTTTATGACAAGCGCTTTTAACAACTATCTTACAGAGCTAGACAAGACCGCAAAGCTGACCAATCTGGATCCTAGGGTTCTTGGAATCCTTAGAAAACCAGATAACATAATTTCTGTTAAGTTGTCTGTTGAAATGGATTCTGGAAGGACAAAAGAGTTTGATGGCTATCGAGTGCAGTTCAATAATTCTAGGGGTCCTTACAAAGGCGGAATAAGGTTCCACCCCAATGTATGCATCGATGAAGTCACGGCTTTGGCTGCCTGGATGACTTTGAAATGCGCTGTTGCAGATATTCCCCTGGGTGGCGGAAAAGGCGGAATAACCGTGAATCCTAAAGAATTAAGCCGTGGAGAGCTAAAGCGTTTGAGCCAAGAATACTTCAAAGCACTTGGTGATAATGTTGGTCCTGACATTGATGTTCCTGCTCCGGATGTTTATACGACTCCGGAAATTATGCAATGGATGCGCGAAGAATATGAGAAGACCCATGGTAATTCGCCTGCTGTAATCACTGGAAAACCAGTTGAGCACCAGGGAAGCCTGGGAAGAGAAGAAGCGACTGGCCGCGGAGGATTATTTATTTTAGAAGAAGCAGTGAAGGCTCTCGGCATAAAAGAAGCTAGGATAGCTGTGCAGGGTTATGGCAATGTAGGCTATATCTTCGCAAAGCTTGTCCACAAGATAGACGGTTGCAAGATTGTCGCTGTCAGTGATTCCCAAGGAGGAATCTATGTTGAGGAAGGGCTTGACCCTGAAGAAGCCATGGCCTGGAAGAAAAAAAATAAGACAGTGGTTGGTTTTGCTGGAAAAGAGATTAGCAATGAAGATCTGCTTGAGCTGGATGTGGATGTTCTTGTTCCTGCTGCTCTTGAGAATGTCATAACAGAGAAGAATGCTAACTGTATCAAAGCCAAGGTGATCCTAGAAATGGCTAATGGGCCTGTATCTGCAGAAGCAGATAAGATCCTCCATAAGCGCGGAATTATGGTTATTCCAGACATATTAGCAAATGCTGGCGGAGTGACTGTAAGTTATTTCGAGTGGCTCCAGAATAAAGAAGATAAGTATTGGACCGAGGAGGAAGTGAATTCTAAGCTGAAGGTGAAGATGGTCAAGGCCTTCAAGGATGTGTATTCTCACTACGACGAGCGCGGTCATGAGTTCAGGACTTCTGCTTATATCGTGGCTTTGTTGAGGCTGCAAGAGGCTATTAAGAGGAAACTTGAGTAGTTCTCCTCTATATCAACCGGAAGTATCCTCACTTTTGTTCGGGACTTTCGCTTTTCACCGAGGTGAAAAGCGAAAGCTTTATAAATAGAGAATTATTACCTATTTTATACTACTAAACAGTGATGCTACGTTATTCCATGGTTTTCCAGCCGGGAAAACAGAAAATTATAAAAACTAGAACCAACACAAAATCATTTTTGTGGGAGGGAATTCATGAGCGAAAAAAAAGAAGAGCCTGTTTTTAAAGGTCTTGACGCAGATGAAGTCGAGTCCATCCTGAAAAATCTTCAGGATCCAAAATCCGGTTCGCTGAAACAAGTCATAGCTGATATCCAAGAACTCATCAACCTGAGAGAAGACTTGCATGAAGAGATGTTCAATGATATAGAGAAGATTAAAACCTTCTTAGCTAACGCTTCTGTCGGCATAGACAATGAAAGCCACCCGGAACTAGCTGTCGAACTGAAGAAATTCAGGATAGATATAGACCGGTCCAAGATAGAGGAAAAACTGAATAAGTGGCGGGATATCGCTGCCCTCAAGAAAGAGTTGAGAGAGAGGGTGAAGGAGATCACCGAGAGAGAGCAGAGAGAAGCCATGATCAGCGAGATTCTACAAGAATAAAATGTTGTCAGCCATTACAGTCGAGGAACTATGCAGGAAGCTCAAGCCAGTCTTCGGTAAAAAGATAGATTCTCTTTACATGAAGTACACCTTAGCTGACAGCCTGGAGCAGCGTATCGAGATAGAACAGATGCTGAATCTTCTCTATCAGAAATACTTGAGCAAAAGTTTACTGAGTGAGACTGTTCTGCTGGAGCCTCCTTCTGAAGAGGCCATGGACGGAAACTTTCCTCTTGGCGTCGTGACCTATGCAGAGAAAGACCTTTATCCTTTTAATCTTCGTGAGAAAGACTGGATAAGACATGTCTGCATCTCAGGGATGAGCGGATCAGGAAAAACAAATTTTGCATTCAAAGTCCTGGATAATTTCATCAAGACCAAGATTCCATTCCTGGTGTTTGACTGGAAGAAAAGTTTCAGGCCCATGCTGCTCTTGAATCCTAAAACTTTGCTTTTTACCGTCGGTAATGATAAAGTCAGCAATTTATTTAAAATAAATATCAATCGGCCTCCGAAGAATGTCGCACCGAAAGAATGGATCAACATCCTCTGTGATTTAATCAATGAAAGTTTCGGGACAAGCTACGGAGTCCACAAGCTATTGTCTGAAGTATTGGATAAAGCATATAGAGATTTAGGAGTGTACAAAGGTTCTAAGAATTATCCTACATGGCACCAGATAAAAGATCGACTTGAGGAAACAGTAGCAAGCATGAAAGGCAAGAGAGGAAGAGAAGCAGAATGGATGACAAGCGCCCAGAGAGTGGCGCATGTTTTGACATTCGGAAGCTTCGGAGCTGCTATCAATCACAAGGAAAGCGACACTTTTACCGTCGAGGAATTGCTTGACAAGCAGGTCATTTTTGAACTTAATGCGTTGAACAATTCAGAGAAAAAGTTTTTTGGCCAGTTTATCCTGATGTATATCTACAAGATGAAAAAAGCGAACCAGGCAGAGGAGCAGGGATTAAAATCTATCATCCTAGTTGATGAGGCGCACAATATTTTCCTTAAGCAGAGGACTACTTTTGTGCAGGAGTCTGTGACAGACATGATCTATCGTGAAGTGCGAGAGTATGGTATCGGACTTATTTGTTTGGACCAGCACATCTCTAAGTTGAGCGATACTGTCGCCGGAAATTCAGCGTGTAATATCGCTTTCCAGCAGGTGCTGCCTGCAGACGTTGAGGTTGTGGCTGGCATCATGCAGCTGAAGGACCGGGATAAGAGAAAATTCTTCTCTATGCTTCCTGTAGGACAGGCTATCGTCAAGCTGGCAGAGAGATATCATAATCCTTTTTTGATAAAGGTTCCACTGATGCCGACGCTAGGGATGGTCATGAATGATGACAAGATTAAGGAGAAGATGAAAGGAGATGTCAAGTTCGAGAGAAGTAAGAAATATTTTGAGGCGAGCTGTGATCCTGGGAATATCAAGAAGGAGATCGATAAGCTTGATAAGATATTTATGAAAAGCGGCGTGAAGGCGCCCAGGGATTTCTTGATGGAACAGCTTGAAATATCTAAACAACAGCGTGCAGAAAGGGAACCTTTAAATACTCGTAATATATCCATGCCTAGTTCGGAGGCAGAAAGTAGTACCCCTAGAGTAGAGACAAATTCACAAGTTTCACAAAGTTCACAAAATCATATTCACACACATAACCACGACTTTGAGGAAGACCTCCAGAATTTTTTGCATATCGCAAAATCTAATCCGGACCTTCCCATCTCTCAGGTCTACAAGCAGCTGAATATATCCGTAAGACGAGGAAATCGTTTACGAGATCAGTTGTTAGACCAGGGAG